>JALVPX010000082.1 GCA_027031565.1 Deltaproteobacteria bacterium
GTTCATTGCTTCGGTTTTTCCAGGGTGCAATGTATATACTCTGAATCCATGAAGGCAGTTCTGCTGAACGCTCGGCCCTGTGATAGCCGCATCCAGAAGCAATAAACAGCAAGAGCAGAAAAATGGAAGCGAATATGAGTCTGTTTTTCAGTTCGACTCTCATTTGGCCACAATATTCACCAAGCGGTTTGGCACATAGATAGTCTTCCGGACGGTCAAGCCTTCAATATGTTTCTGTACCTTCTGGTCCTTTAAGGCCGCCTCTTTTACCTCATCTTCGGATGCACCTTGGGGAACGGATATCCTGGCCCTCAATTTTCCATTGACCTGTACTATGATCTCAACTACATCAGGCCTGGCAATGGCCGCGTCTGCCTGCGGCCAAGGAACCTCGCACAGATGGTGTTCGTTTCCGAGCAGCTGCCACAATTCTTCTGTTATATGGGGCACCATTGGATTGAGGAGCTTAACGATCGCCTCGCATGCCTCCCGCATTGCAAACCAGCCCTGTTTGTCACCTAGGGCAGGAGGGCCGTGCTTTCCAAGATATGCGGTCACGTCGTTGGTTAATTCCATGACTGCACTAATGGCCGTATTGAAATGAAAGCGCTTTTCAATATCATCTGTAACTTTTTGAATGGTTTGATGGGTCTTTTGGCGTATCGCCTTCAATTCGGCTGGCAGATTCCCGGCGGCTTCATTACTCTCATTCATATCTACCGAGGCCAGACCCTGCACATGATCTGAAATCAGGCGCCAGACCCGGTGCAGGAATCTGTGAGCGCCTTCGACTCCTTGGTCACTCCATTCAAGGTCCCGTTCAGGCGGAGCAGCAAAAAGTATGAACAGACGAACAGTGTCAGCGCCGTAACGCTCTATCATGGAGTTGGGATCAACCACGTTGCCCTTCGACTTTGACATCTTGGAACCATCTTTTAGCACCATTCCCTGCGTAAGGAGGTTTTCAAAGGGTTCATCTGCTGATAGCCATCCAAGGTCGCGCAGTGCCTTGGTGAAAAAACGGGCATAAAGCAGGTGAAGAATGGCGTGCTCGATTCCGCCGATATATTGATCCACAGGCAGCCAGGCATCAACCCTCTTCTTGTCCAGGGGTTGATTTTTTTCATCAGGGCATGTGTATCGGGCAAAATACCAGGATGATTCCACAAAGGTATCCATGGTGTCGGTTTCACGTCTCGCCTTGGTGCCGCAAGCCGGACAGGGGACTGAATAAAAACTCTCCAGCTCGTGGAGTGGTGAACGGCCCTCCGGGCCAAGATTCACATCTGTCGGCAGCACCACTGGCAAATCTTCCCTTTTAACCGGTACGATCCCGCATTTTGGACAATGGACAATCGGAATGGGCGCGCCCCAATACCTCTGTCGTGATATCCCCCAATCCCTCAGCCTGTAAGTGGTCTTTGCCCTGCCTGCGCCTGTTTCCTCCAATTTCCGAATAATGGCTCCTTTTGCATCATCGTTGTACATGCCGTCGAAACCATTTGAGTTAATCAAAAGACCAGGGCCTTCCCATGCCTGTTCCATATTTTCTGGCAAAAGTTTTTCACCTTCGGGCTGAATCACCACCTTTACTGGAATTCCATATTTTCTGGCAAACTCAAAGTCCCGCTGATCATGGGCTGGCACGGCCATCACTGCGCCGGTTCCATATTCCATCAAGACGAAATTGGCTACATAAATGGGAATCTTCTCGCCGGTCAAGGGGTGCATGGCAAAACGGCCGGTAAAAACGCCCTTTTTTTCCTGGGGTTCCTGGGATGAGCCAACGCATGTACGCTTCCACTCCTCTATGAACCCTTTCACCTGGTCCTCATGGGGCGTGCCCGCTGTCAGCTTGAGTGCAAGGGGGTGCGCGGGAGAAAGACTCATGAAAGTTACGCCGAAAAGCGTATCCGGCCTGGTGGTGAATATGGGAATTTCTTCCTCCATACCATCCACCTTGAATATGACCTCGGCGCCCTGGCTTTTGCCGATCCAGTTGCGCTGCATGGTCAGAACCTTTTCAGGCCAGCCTTTGAGCCGGTCACACCATTCCAGCAATTCCTCGGCATATTGCGTGATTTTGAAAAACCACCCGGGCATCTCCCTTTCAACTACCTGGTTGTCACAGCGCCAGCAGCAGCCATCCTCCACCTGCTCATTGGCAAGAACTGTCTGGCAGCTGTCGCACCAGTTCACCTTTGTGGTTTTTCTATAGACGAGGCCCCTTTCAAGCATCTGGATAAAAAAGAGCTGCTCCCAGCCATAATATTCAGGATCACACGTGGCAATTTCCCTCTTCCAGTCATATGAAAAACCAAGCCGCTTGAGCTGGTTGCGCATATAATCTATGTTTTCATAAGTCCATTTTGCAGGATGGGTTCCATGCTTTATTGCGGCATTCTCTGCAGGAAGGCCGAAGGCATCCCACCCCATGGGATGAAGCACCTTGAACCCGCGCATCCTTTTGTATCTGGCTATAACATCTCCTATGGAATAGTTGCGCACGTGCCCCATATGAATGCGCCCGGAAGGATAGGGGAACATCTCCAATACATAATATTTTGGCCCATCTGGAAGGTCTTCTACCCTGAACGCATAGCCGGTTTCCCAGATCGCCTGCCACTTTTCTTCGATCGCCTTGAAATTATATGAAGAACCCATTTCTCCCATATCAAGAAGGCCTACGCTGCCTCTGCCTCCTTCTGTTTTTCTTTCATAAGGGCCTTGTAGACTGCATCCAGCACGCCGTTTATGAAACTGCTGGATTCGTCGCTGCCGAATTTCTTGGCAAGCTCCACCGCCTCGTTTATTGCAACCTTTGCAGGTATGTCAGGGCACTTCAACAACTCATACAGGCCCAATCGCAAGATGTTCCGGTCAACACTGGCAAGCCTGTTCAGTTTCCAGCCCTTCAGAAACCTTTTAATAGTGGTGTCCAGCTCATCCTTGTGCTCAAGCACGCCCCTAAGGCGTTCCTTGGCAAACTTTACTGAAGGATGGGCGGGCGATATCTCCTCTGTCCCAAGGCCGTTCAGATATTCTTCCAAGGCCTGTTCAACATCTTCGAAGGTTCCCCACTCAGACTGATACAATATCTGAAGGGCAACTTCTCTGCCCTTTGTGCGTATGTGTGACATCTAAGCTGACTGGAGTTCCTTTAGAAGATTTACCATCTCGATGGCAGCCAGGGCAGCATCCCAGCCCTTGTTGCCGGCCTTGGTGCCAGCCCGTTCAATGGCCTGCTCAATGGTTTCGGTGGTCAGCACCCCAAAGGCAACCGGACAATCGGTTTCGAGGGAGACCATGGCAATGCCCTTGGAAGCCTCTGCTGCCACATAATCAAAATGAGGTGTGGCACCCCTTATTATGCAGCCCAGACATATAACAGCGTCATACTTTCCCGATTTCGCCATCTGTTTCGCTGCCAGCGGTATCTCGAAGGCACCAGGAACCCAGGCGACATCCACGCTGTTTTCATCCATGCCGTGCCGGACCAGCGCGTCCATGGTCCCTCCCAAAAGCTTATTGGAAATAAATTCGTTGAATCGGCCAGCAACTATTCCTATTTTTAGGCCTTTGGCATCCAGTTTACCTTCATATACATTAGGCATGTTTGGCCTCCTCTCCCTGTGTGTCCAAATTTAGCAAATGCCCCATTTTTTCCTGTTTGCACTTTAAGTAGCGCAGGTTTTCCTGGTGAGGCGGAATTTCTATGGGCACCCTTTCCACCACTTCAAGGCCGTAACCCTCAAGGCCTACTATCTTCTTTGGATTATTGGTCATAAGCCGCATCTTTCGCACCCCCAGATCCCTCAAAATCTGGGCGCCAATGCCATAATCCCTGAGATCGGGTTTAAAACCCAGCCTCTTGTTCGCTTCCACTGTATCCGCACCTTTGTCCTGCAGGCAGTAGGCCTTGAGCTTGTTGAGCAGGCCTATTCCCCGGCCTTCCTGGCGCATGTACAGGAGCACTCCCCGGCCCTCTTTGGCTATTTGATACATGGCACTCTGCAATTGCGGCCCGCAATCACAGCGCAAGGAGCCCAGGGCATCCCCGGTAAGGCACTCTGAATGGACCCGGACAAGCACCTCCTCGTCCTCTTTTATGGGCATGTCTCCCAGCACCATGGCAAGGTGCTCATTGGCATCCATTATCGAACTGTAGGCAATAAGCTTCCATTCCCCTCCGAACCTTGATGGAAGCCTGGTTTCCACTTCACGCCTCACGAAGCTTTCATTCTTGAGCCTGTATGCTATGAGATCCGCAATGGTGATGATCTTTAAGTCATGTTCACTTGCGAATTCTTCCAGATCCGGCATACGTGCCATTGTGCCGTCTTCCTTCATGATTTCGCAAATTACACCTGCAGGCTTCAGGCCTGCCAGCCTGGCAAGGTCGACCGATCCTTCTGTCTGGCCCGCCCTCACCAGCACACCGCCATCCTTTGCCCTGAGCGGAAAGACATGACCCGGTGTAGCTATGTCTTCTGGCCCGGCATCATCGGCTATTGCAGTCAAAATGGTGTGTGCCCGGTCATGGGCAGAAATACCGGTGGTAACCCCCTCCTTGGCCTCGATGGAGACGGTAAATGCCGTTCCAAATCTCGAGGTATTGCGGCTGGCCATCATGGGCAGCTGCAATCTATCAACCATCTCTGGGGCCAGAGAAAGGCAGATGAGCCCCCTGCCATATTTTGCCATGAAGTTTATGGCTTCAGGCGTGACCTTTTCGGCCGCCATGGTAAGATCGCCTTCGTTTTCCCTGTCTTCGTCATCAACAAGGATAACCATCTTACCGGCTTTTATATCTTCAAGGGCCGATTCTATTGTTGAAATTGCCATGTTTTTCCCCTTCTGTTTACTACATGAAGCCGTGCTTGGCCAAAAAATCTCTGTCTATCCGTTCCTGCCTGTCCGGCGCTGCCCGACCGGCAGTAAGCAGCTTTTCAATATACTTCCCTATTACATCAACCTCAATGTTGACCTTGTCTCCGCCCTTTCTGAAGCCCATGGTGGTCCGCTGGGCAGTATGGGGAATAATAGCCACAGAAAAGCCGCCTTTCCAGCAGGAATTTACAGTAAGGCTGATACCGTCGATTGCAATGGACCCCTTTTCAATTATGTACCGATCCAGCTTTTGGGAGATGGAAAAAGTAAAAATCGTGAAATCACCTTCATGCCTTACCTCCTGCACCTGGCCTACACCGTCAATATGTCCGCTAACTATGTGCCCACCCAGTCTGTCTGTAGGCCGCACAGCCCTTTCAAGGTTGACTCTGGAGCCCCTTTTCATGCTGCCAAGGGTGGTCCTGGACAAGGTTTCCGGCGACACATCTGCTGTAAAGCGATTTTGTGAGATAGTGGTGGCAGTGAGGCATACCCCGTTTACTGCAATGCTCTCACCTGTCTGGGGGTCTTCCAGGGCCAAATCGGGCTCAATGGTGAATACAAGCCCCTTGCCCTGACTCCTCACATCACCTATGGTCCCGAGGCCTTCGACGATTCCAGTAAACATCTATCCTCTCCCCCAAAAGGACTGAATGTCTGCAACAACTCCCCTTACTAGGAAATTATCGCCCAAATTTATCTTCTTGAGACTTGCCAGCCTGGGAGCTTCGCCCACCCTTTCGACGCCCTTTCCGCCTATACACATCTTCGAGCCCATGCCACCGATTACAATTGGAGCGTAGAAAAAATAGGCCTCGTCCACAAGACCCCTGTCCCAGAATGCACCATGCACCTCGCTGCCACCCTCTACAAGGAGGGACTGAATATTTTCCCTGCCCATCTGCGCAAGAAGTGCCTCGAGATCCACTCTTCCCGTCTCATCTGGCGGAAGCAGCCACACATCGGTGCCCTTGGCTTTTAAGGCTTGAGCCCTCTTTTTTGTTTCCTTGCTTTCTACTGCGGCAATTATGGTTGCTGCGCTGCTTGGCTGGGTAAATATCTTCATATCTCCTGAAATGGTCAATCGAGAATCCAGAATGACACGAAGCGGGTCTCTGCCCGGGCCTTTTGGATGACGACAGGTCAAAGAGGGATTGTCGGCCAGAACAGTGTTTTTCCCAACGAGGATTGCATCGCTGATTTCCCTCAACCTGTGCCCATAAATTCTGGCCCTTTTGTTGGTGATCCACTGTGAATGCCCCGTATTGGTAGCGATCCTTCCATCCAGGCTTATGGCAGCCTTGGAACGCACCCAGGGAATGCCCTTGATAGTGTGTTTTGCAAAGGGCGCAATGAGCAGCCTGGCATCATCTTCAAGGCATCCGACCTTGACCCGCACGCCCTGTTCTTTCAGGAAAGAAGCTCCTCCACCCCTGACCTTTGGGTTTGGGTCTCTGGCGCCTATTATCACCTTCTTTATGCCTGCCCTCAATATGGCCTGGGTGCATGGCGGAGTCCGGCCATGGTGATTACAGGGCTCTAGGGTAACGTAGATTACGGCTCCCCTGGCCCGACTGCCGGCATCCCGGAGGGCATGCACCTCGGCATGAGGTGTACCGGCCTTTTCATGAAAGCCCCTTCCCACGATATTTCCATTTTTCACCACAACAGCGCCAACGGCAGGGTTTGGCGCGGTATAGCCCAGGCCTTTTTCAGCTAGGCGCAATGCTGAGCGCATGAATTTTCTGTCTTCGCTGCTCCAGTCAGCCATTGTCCCCTGCCTTGCCGCCGTCTCCAATCAATTCCTGAAGCTGTTCCATGAATTCCTGCAGGTCCTTGAATTGTTTATAAACAGAGGCAAACCTCACATAGGCCACATCATCCCACTGTCTAAGCTGTTCCATGATGCGTTCGCCAATGTATTTGCTAGGAAGCTCCCTTTCCCCCTTCTCCTGGATGTTCTTTTCAAGGTTGGAGACAAATTCCTCTATCATATCTGCCCCAATGGGCCTTTTTTCACACGCCTTCCGTATGCCTGCAATAACCTTGCGGCGGTCAAACGGCTCCCTGCGGCCATCCTTTTTTACTACTAGGGGCTGGAACTCTTCGATGCGTTCATACGTGGTAAAGCGCTCCGAACACTTCAAGCATTCCCGCCTGCGCCTGATGGCGGTTCCATCCTTGGTGGTCCGTGAATCAATTACCTTGCTGTCCAGTGATGAGCAAAAAGGACATTTCATGCCCAAGTTTTAACAGGCTTTGAGGCTTTTTCCAAATTCCATGGCCTGGAAGGTTGCTGACGGCAACACACATGCTTGTTATCCTCTTTTGGATATTTCTAACAGCGCCCCTGCTATTTCCCTGCTCAACCGTGAAAATGCCCTGTTCCAGGCCTGGATCAGCCCGTTATAGGTGGGTTCCTCAACCTCCTGCTCAAAGCGTGAAAGGCGTGTTTCGACCTGACTGCCGCCAGTGCCCTGATATATGGTCCAGCGGGCCTCAAGGAGCGCCTTCCCGTCGAGCCTCCCATCCATCTGGATGATGTCAAGCTCTATTCGGTAATCCCATTGCAGCCCCTTTACGTGCAGATAATAAGACACCCTGTCTGTATTGAGCAACCTTGACAGATCCTTTGCGATTATCAGCCCTATGTTTTCATCCAGAGGGCCTGCCCACCTGTGAAACTCAGCCAGATGCAGCTGGTTGTGCCCGCTTCGCGTCACTATGTTGGGGCGGTCGAGATGGCCTGGCATTCTAATAGGCCCGATCAGCACCGCCTTGTCAAATGAAACGGTGGAGATAGGCGTTTCCGGCATGGCGTCAAGGATGTAAAAGCGTGCGGTACTGGTTTGGGCAGCACAGCCGCACAAGAGCAGCAAGGCAGCAGAAATTGCTGAAAATGGCCTTTTGTAAATGTCTAGGATGCTCATTGCGGCAATTCCTTGGCTCTGCCTTTACCTTTGAGAAGTGCCTCAGGGTGGCGTTCCAAATAATCCGCCAGGAGGCGCAAGTTCCTGGCCGCCTTTGATATCTCGTCCAAGGTTTTAATGAGTTGGGAGTGCAGCAAAGACCCTTCTCCGAATCCTTCCTGCAATTTTCCCATGGCCTTTTCAGCCCCGTTCAAGGTCTTGCGCATTTCCCTAAGAGTGGAAACGAATTCCCGCTCGGCATTCTTGATGCTTCTTGTCAAGGTGCCTTCCAGGGGCCTGATATGGTTATCGATATTCTTTACCAGTGTGGATATATCTTGCATCAAGCTGCTGACATTAACAAGGGCCTTTTCGGTGTCAGGTCTTGCAAGCAGCGTGTTCATGCTGGTTATCATGTTTGTGAGCTGAGAAAGAAGCTCTTTTATGGGAAGGCTCCTGATCTCGTCAAAGATCTTGAGCGCCGTATCAGATATCTCCTCAAAGGGAGTGGGTATGGTGGGAATCTCCAGATAATCTTTTTCCCGGGCAACAAATTTTGCAGGTTTCCCATGGAAAAAATCCAAGGCGATGTAGAGCTTTCCAGTTACAATGCTTTGAAGGCGCAGTTGTCCCCGCAGTCCTTGATCTATGAGCATGCGGAGCCTGGCGGTCACACCCTTTTCATCTGTGCCGAAACGCGGCGTGGATTCCCTGAGCTTGGAGATCTTGTCATGGTCTATTTCTATAAAGACTGGAATCCAGAAGGAAATGCCTCCATCCTCTTCTGCTGCCTCGATATCGATTGCCTTTACATTACCGATCTTGACTCCCTTGAACATTACCGGAGCCCCTACATCAAGCCCCTTTATGGAGGATTCAAAAAAGAGCACGAAGACCTCTTTCTCAGACAAAAACCTGCCTGAACCCCAGATCACGACTACAGCGGCCCCCAGAACCGCCGCGCCTAAGACAAAGGCCCCTATAAAGGCCTTTTTGACCTCGCTTCTCATAGCCCATTCTCCGCAATCATTTAGCTGCCTTCGACCATCGCCCTTTTTACCATGGCCTCATCCTTCCCCTCGGGTAAGAAAGGTCCTCACCTTGGGATGCAAATCCTTTTTCTGTAAGAGCTCCTGAGGAGGTCCCGAAGCTATCATGGTGCGCGACTCTGCATCCAGAAAGACCGAATTGGTTGCAACTGCAAATATGCTAGGAAGCTCATGAGTCACCAGGACTATCGTGGCCCCAAGGCTTTTGCGCAATTCCAAGATCAGCTCGTCCATGCGTTTCGAGCTGATTGGGTCGAGACCTGCTGAGGGCTCATCAAAAAACAAGATTTCAGGGTCCAGGGCCATGGCCCGGGCAATACCTGCCCGTTTTCTCATACCCCCACTTATTTCAGAGGGATAAAAGTCTTCATATCCCCCAAGACCCACGAGAGCCAGCTTGAAACCCACAAGCTCCCTTACGAAAACGGGATGAAGATCCAGGTACTGTTCAATGGGTTCTGCCACATTTTCTGCAAGGGTCATGGAACTCCAGAGGGCACCGCGTTGATACATGACCCCGAAGCGCTGCATGCATGACTTCCTCTCAGCATGGCTGAGGTCCCAGAAACTCACGCCCCGGTAAAATATCCTGCCCTTCCTGGGTGCCTTGAGGCCTATTAGGTGCTTCAGCAGGGTCGATTTTCCGCATCCGCTGTCTCCCATTATCACGAAGACATCTCCCTCGTTCACATCAAAAGAAAGGCCCTGCTGGATTACAAAATCACCATAGGCCATTGTCAGATCTTCTACCTTTATGTGACTGCTGCCGCTTTTGTCCATTATTATATTCCAAGCAGATCACATATAACGGCAAAAATGCCGTCCAACAACACAATCAACACTATGGAGACGACCACGGCCGAGGTAGCAGCAAGGCCCACGTTATAGGCAGATTTGCCGCACTTTATGCCCTTCATGCAACCGGAAACAGCTATCACCAGGCCGAATAAAAAGCTTTTTATAACACCAAGTAGAAAATGATTCAAATTAAGGGCCTCAACCGTTTGATTGTAATATTGCACTATGGGAATATCCAGCATACTTGCAGCAACCACCAGGCCTCCGAGCATACCAACCACATCGGCATATATGCACAGGAGGGGCATCATAATGCTCAAGGCTGCGACACGCGGCAGGACAAGATATTCCATTGGAGAAAAACCAAAGGTTTTCAAGGCGTCAATTTCTTCGTTTACCTGCATGGTGCCGAGCTGAGCCGCGAAAGCAGCTCCGGTGCGGCCGGCCATTATGATCCCTGTCATCATGGCACCCATCTCCCTGGCCATTCCTATGCCTACCAAGTCGGCAACATATATTTCAGCCCCAAAAATCTTGAGCTGCACCGCGCCTACAAAGGCAAGAATGAGCCCTACCAGCCCGCTTATGAGGGAAACTATGGGAAGTGCGCTGGGTCCACAGTCATTTAAAAATGTGAAAAAATCTCTAGATCGGGATTTTGCCTTCCCCTGGAGAAGAGCAATAAGAGCCAAGGTCAAATCCCCCACAAACTCTAGTACACCCGCGACTGCGCCAGCTGCCTGGAATGTCTTGCTGCCCAGGCTAGCAAGGAGGCCAGGCGGCGTCTGTTTTTCCCCAGCCTCGACTTCCGGAACCGCCCTGGCAAGGGATACCAGGCGCTGGACCCCCGCAGGCACCATTGCCATATCAACTTGCACCTGATCTGGGCACAGCTCCAGGAATTTGATCAAAAAGGTCACAAAGATACTGTCCCATTTGTGAACCTTGGAGGCGTCAACCACATATTGGTGTACGTCGCTTCTTTGCGACTCCTGGACAATCCTGGAAATTAATGAATAATCGGGCAGATCGTCTTTTACCGTCCAGCTGCCTGAGAATATCAAAAGCATTTTACCGGCTGCATCCAGCCTATGTTCCAGTCTTGTTTTGGTATTTTGGGGAATAGCGTCCATCTAAACAACCAACACTCCATCTAAATAGCCAATACTTTATCAACTGCATCCATTTTCCGAAATAGAAAATTGGTGGGCTCACTCAAAATTTATTTTTGAAAAAAAATGGGCCTTCCATTACCGGATTCGAAAATGCTTGCACATGCAAAAAGCGGCGCAACATTGGGAATTGATGCCTATCCAATTGAAGTGGAAGTCGATGTGGCCCAAGGGCTTCCAGCCTTCAATATGGTGGGTCTTCCCGAAGGTGCGGTACGGGAGAGCAGGGAACGGGTAAAAGCGGCCATAAAAAATTGCGGTTATCCATATCCGACCCAAAGAATAACCGTAAACCTCGCTCCGGCAGACATCAAGAAAGAGGGCTCGGGGCTTGACCTGCCCATCGCCTGCGGCATCCTGTGCGCAGCAGGCGCAATTCCCCAGGAAAAACTGGAACGTTACTGCCTGATAGGGGAACTCTCCCTTGATGGCTCGGTAAGGGCAGCAAAGGGTATCCTGCCGCTGGCCTTGGCAGCTTCGAAATGGCCTGTGGAGGGGTTGCTGCTTCCAGAGGAAAATGGTTCTGAGGCTGCCATAGTGGAAGAGGCAAGGGTCTTTCCTGTAAAACATCTGTCAGAGGTAGTGGAATTTTTTCTCGGGAATCTTGAAATAAACAGAAAGAAGATCGATTCCCATTCCTTCTTTAAAAGCGACCCTGATCACTACGAGGTCGACTTCAAGGATGTGCTGGGCCAGGAACAGGCCAAAAGGGCCTTGGAAGTGGCAGCAGCCGGGGGCCACAATGTGTTGATGACCGGGCCGCCGGGGTCTGGCAAGACCATGCTTGCCAAGAGGCTTCCAACAATACTGCCCCCGTTGACCTTTGAGGAAGCGCTTGAAACTACGGCCATTTACAGCGTATCTGGCAAACTTCCTAGTGATCGACCCCTGATCGTGCAGCGCCCCTTTTGTGCCCCGCACCACACGGTCTCCGATGCGGGCCTTATTGGCGGCGGCAATGTGCCGAAGGCGGGCCTTGTAAGCCTTGCGCACAACGGTATCCTCTTCATGGACGAGCTTCCGGAATTCAAAAAGAATGTGCTCGAATCCCTCAGGCAGCCCTTGGAGGATGGGGTGGTTACCATAGCCAGGGCCTCCATGACCTTGACCTTTCCAGCCCGTTTCACCCTGGTATGTGCTCAGAATCCTTGTCCATGCGGCCACTTGGGCGACAGCAGAAAAAATTGTTCCTGCACCATAAACCAGATAAATCGCTACAGGAGCCGGATATCAGGCCCTTTGATGGATAGGATAGACATCCAGATAGAGGTGCCGGCCGTGGATTACCGGGAGCTTTCAAGCAGCAGGGCCGGAAAATCGTCCAAAGAAATCAAGGCGCAGGTGGTATCGGCAAGGCACATCCAGGAAAGGCGTTTCAAGGGCCTTTCCATCCACACCAATGCCCAAATGGGTTCAAAGGAGATGAAAACCTTTTGCAGACTAAACACTGATCAGCAGGCGTTCATGGAAAAAGTGGCTGAAAAACTGGCCTTGAGTGCCCGGGCCTTTCACAGGATCATCAAAATAAGCAGGACCATAGCAGATCTGGCAAACAGTCAAGATATTCAACTGGATCACCTGGCTGAGGCAATCCAGTACAGGAGCCTGGACCGCCAGTTGATGTAGGCCGAATAAATCCACATCATCACCTGGGCAGGCGGTTATCTGCGAAAACAGCTCAGGCCAGGCCAGGGTGGCAAGCCTTAAAAAAATCATTAATAGTGGCCATTATGGCTGAAGTTTTCCTGCTCGGCACCATACATCTCGATATCAAGTCTGCCCCCTTGTTGATGGCGGCCATCCTGGACTACAAACCCGATTTGATCACAGTGGAAATAAGCAGCTATTCTGTGAGGTACAGGCAGGCAATGTATCCTAAATGGCGTCTTTGCCTCAAAAGGGCCCTGAAACAGCTGCCTGCCAGGAAGCGGGGCCATCCGCAGGTCAAGCTCTTGAAACGCCAGATAACCATGCCCTACGAATGGTCCGTTGCCAAAAGGTATGCCGATTGTGAAAATATACCTTGTTTGACCATTGATTCAGGAGAACTTGCCAAAAAGGAGCTGCCTTGCTGGGAAAAAACGCTGCTTGCTGCTGATAATGTTAAATTTTTGGTAAAGGAACCCTGGTTCAGTCTGGAATCACATTTTTTGGAATGTCATAAACTGGCTAGCAAGCTGTGGAACAAACCTGATCCTGGACAACTACATACAGTTTTGGCCTTCTTGAAAGAACCGTTTTGGCAGAAGAGGGAACGAATTATGGCAACCAGGCTTAAACGCTTGTCAGGCCTTGATTGCAGGCTGGTCCACATCGGAGGATGGATGCATCTTCTGGATGGCCGGGGGCTCCCTAATTTGCTCTGCCAGCTGGGAGAGATCGTCTGTGAAAAAAAACTCATTTCAAGGCTTGGTGATTGAAACCGCATATCAGGCCCAAACCCTTTTTTAATGAGCGATTTGGCGAATTTTTCCTTGACAGGTATCGGTAGGTGGGAGTAGGTTCTTTAAGTGAGAGGAAGGTATGAATCCCCACTGAAAAGTTCAAAATCCAGGGTAGTTGGTCTGTGAGATCATTATCCCATTTTTGCAAGAAAATTTTGCGATACTGAATAACTTTTGCTCGGGGTATTTTATTTATTGGGCATAACCTACAATTTATAAATAAAAATTATCCAAACACCCAAGGGAGGACAAACATTATGCCCTACAAAATTCAGGTAATTGAAGGTATTGGACCAGCATATGCAAAGAAGCTGGAAAAGGCCAACATTTTCACCACCGAGGATCTATTGAAAAATTGTGCCTCCGCAAAGGGCCGTAAAGAGGTGGCTGCAAAGACGGGCATTGATGCCTCTGTGCTGCTTAAGTGGACTAACATGGCTGACCTCATGCGCATTTCCGGCATAGCTGGTCAATTTGCCGAACTTCTTAAGGCGGCCGGTGTGGATACTGTCAAGGAGCTTCGCAACAGAAAGGCAGAAAACCTGGCGGCCAAGATGGCCGAAGTGAACAAGTCCAAGAAGCTTACCAGGGCCGTTCCGCCAGCCAAGACAGTTGCAAAGTGGATAAAGGCTGCGAAGTCATTAAAACCCAGGATTACGCATTAAAATAAGGGAAGAAACCCTAAAGAAAAAATAAAGAGTAATAGGAGGAGTAAGCATGAAAAGAACGATGGTACGAATTTTGACAGGCACGGGCCTGGCTGTGGCCATGTTAGCCGCGGTTGGATGCACTGGTGGGACCCACAAGGTCAGTGTTGCCCCACCCCAGCAGAAGCAGACAGCTCAAGCTGACCAGGACATTGCCAAGCTCAAGGCTGAACTAGCCAAGAAGGAAAGGACGATCAAAGAATATGAGTGCGCTCTCAAGGAAGCTGAAGCACGTGCAGCAGCCAAGCCCAAGGTGACCGCGGCACCTGTGGCCGCTCCAAGCGGTTGCAAGACGCAACTGCTTCCGCCTGCAAAACCTGGCGAGTGCTATGCCAGGGTGTTTGTACCACCTGTCTACAAGACTGTCACGGAAAAGGTTCTGGTTAAGGGACCCGGCGAAAAGATTAAAGTCATTCCCGCCAAATACAAATGGGTGGAAGAAAAAGTGCTGGTCAAAGAAGCTGGCGAAAGGGTAGAAGTAGTGCCTGCCAAATACAAATGGGTGGAAGAAAAGGTACTTGTAAAGGAACCCGAAGTCCGCTACGTGGAAGTTCCTGCCAAATACAAATGGGTGGAAGAAAAAGTGCTGGTTGAGCCCGAACACACGGTTTGGAAGAAGGGGCGTGGTCCCATTGAGAGGATTGACAATGCCACTGGAGAGATCATGTGTTTGGTCAAGGTTCCGGCAAAATACCGCACCGTACGCAAAAAGGTGATGGTTGAACCGCCCAAGGTAAAAAAGATCGAGACCCCTCCAGTCTACAAGACAGTCAAGAAAAGAGTAATGGTGGAGCCGCCCAAGACCAGGACAATCACCATTCCTCCTGTCTATAAGACCGTCAAGAAAAAGGTATTGGTTACACCGCCCAAGGAGCAGCGCATCGAGATACCCCCTGTCTATAAGACCGTTACACGGGTGGAGAAGGTCAGCGACGGCCGCCTCGAGTGGAGAAGGGTGCTGTGCGAGACAAATGCCACGCCTGGCATGATCATGAAGATTCAGCGTGCCCTTAAAAGGGCTGGCTTCAATCCAGGCCCGATCGACGGCGTATTGGGTAGCGAGACAATGAGGGCCGTGCGCGCCTTCCAGAAAAAGAACGGCTTGGCCACAGGCGGCCTTACCTATGAAACAATCAAGAAGCTTGGCGTCGATATTGCCGGCTGATTGCAAACCGTTATAAGCTGAACCTGGCCCTGCTGGTTGTGACCGGCAGGGCTTTTTTGTTTCTGTTTCAGGGCATTTGAATTATGTGTGCCAAAAATGTTATAAGTTCTTGCATAAAATGGTTTGTGATGATGTCCATCCAAAAGATTGCGGAGTACAGGCATGAAGAAAACGTACGAAGGTCTGGGGGTCTTTTATCTAGGCAGGGAATATGATCTCAAGGCCCACTCCCTGAAAGAGATCCCGGTGCTGTATGACTCAAAGGATCTAACCACCCATGCCATGATAATAGGCATGACTGGAAGCGG
This sequence comes from Deltaproteobacteria bacterium, assembly GCA_027031565.1. Lineage (GTDB taxonomy): Bacteria > Desulfobacterota > Dissulfuribacteria > Dissulfuribacterales > JALVPX01 > JALVPX01. The sequence continues at coordinate 15,443 of JALVPX010000082.1, forward strand.
CAAAACAGGGCTTGGTATCGGCATACTGGAAGAGGCCTTGATTGATGGCATCCCAGTAATTGCCATTGATCCAAAGGGGGATATTCCCAATCTGATGCTTACCTTCCCTGATTTAAGACCCGCTGACTTCCTTCCCTGGATCAACAGGCAGGAGGCCGTCAATAAAGGGCTGACGCCTGAAGAATATGCCAGAAAAGAGGCCGCCTCCTGGAAAAAGGGGCTGGCACAGTGGGATCAGGAGCCAGATAGAATAGCACGGCTCAAGGCTGCAGCGGATTTTGTTGTATATACACCCGGCAGCAGCGCCGGACGCCGGATCAGTGTACTGCGCAAGCTTACGCCACCGCCCGAAAACGTTATGCATGAACCCGATTTGCTGAAGGAAACCATCCAGAATAGTGTCACAAGCCTGCTTTCATTGCTGGGGAAAGACGCAGACCCCTTGACCAGCAGGGAGCATATCCTTCTTTCAAACATAATTGACCATTACTGGTCGCAGAACCAGACAGTGGACCTAGTAAACCTCATCAAGGCTATTCAGAAACCCCCGTTCACCAGGATTGGCATCCTGGACATGGAGATGTTTTATCCCCAGGATGAACGTTTCGCCCTGTCCATGAGGATCAATAATTTGCTGGCTGCTCCCGGCTTTGAGGCATGGCTGGAAGGTGATCCCATGGATATCCAGTCGCTTTTTTACACACCTGCAGGAAGGCCAAGGGCCTCAATATTCACCATAAGCCACCTGTCAGAGGCGGAACGCCTCTTTTTTGTTTCCATGCTGTTGAATGAAATCATTGGATGGATGCGGGCACAGCCGGGCACCTCAAGCTTAAGGGCTCTGCTCTACATGGATGAGATCTTCGGCTATTTCCCGCCCGTCCAAAATCCACCCACCAAGAAACCGCTTTTGACACTTCTCAAGCAGGCGCGTGCCTACGGGCTCGGCGTCGTGCTCGCGACCCAGAACCCAGTGGATCTCGACTACAAGGGCCTGTCGAATACCGGCACCTGGTTCATAGGCAGGCTTCAGACCGAACGCGACAAAAAGAGGGTCCTTGAAGGGCTGGAAGGTGCTGCGGCTGGTTCCGGGTTTGATTCAAGCCAGATGGAGAGGACCTTGGCAGGACTGGAAAAAAGGGTATTCCTGCTCCACAACGTCCATGAAACAGGACCTGTCACCTTCCAGACCAGGTGGGTACTCTCCTACTTAAGTGGTCCACTAACAAGGGAACAGATTAAACGCCTGGCGCAGCAAAACACTTCAACAGAGGCACCTTCTCAGGCTGATGCAAAGGAGCAGGAATCACCTACCGTGCACACCTCAATGGAAACAAGGGCGGATGAAGCTGGGTCTGAACCTCCTATAGTGCCATCTGACATTGACGTGTGCTACCTCGCGCCGTCGGGTGCTGGCCAGGGCCTGCTCTATATGCCCGCTCTGGCCGGACTGGCCAGAATATATTACAAGAGCTCAAAATTTGGCGTTGATCAGGAAGATCAAGTCTATGTTCTGGTTCCCCTTCATGCAGAAGGGCCCTTGACCGTGGATTGGGATTCTGCATTTACGGGTGAATTGACCCCGGAGAATATTGAGAAAGAACCGGCTTCCGGAGCGTGTTTTGAGCCTCTTCCACCTGCTGCATTGAAGCCTTCATCATATCGCAGGTGGGCCAAGGAGATGCTAAAGTGGATAAGACAGCATAGGCCGCTCCGCCTTTTCCGTTGCAGGGCATTGAAGGCAACCAGCCTTCCTGGTGAGACAGAAGCACAGTTTCGTTCCAGGCTTTCACAAATCCTTAGGGAAAAGAGGGACGTGGAAATTGAAAAAATTAGAAAACGGTATGCCAAGAAATTTGCCTCGCTTAGGGACCGCCTCTTACGGGCTGAACAGGCCATTGAAAGAGAAAAAGACCAGGCGAAGTCGAAGAAGCTAGAGACTGCCATATCCTTCGGTGCTGCAATATTGGGAGCCTTCCTTGGGCGTAAAAGGATTTCATCGACCTCGGTATCACGGATGGGAACAGCAATGCGTTCTGCCAGCCGCATGCGCAAAGAGGCCATGGATGTTGAAAGGGCCAAGGAAAGGGTGCAGATGCTGAGACAGCAGCTGGATGAGCTTCAGGCGCAACTCGAGCAGGAAATCGAAAAAATCGAGTTGACTCACATGACAGATGCAGTTGAGATAGATGAGATCGATATTCGCGCAAAGGCCAACGCCATATCACTGGACATGTTCTGCCTCTGCTGGCTGCCATATAGAAAAAACAGCGCGGGAGGCATAAGCCCCGATTGGTTGAAATAGCATGCGAACCCAGAAGAGAGGCCTGTGGCTAAATCTTTGAGAAGTCCCAAGATTGACGCCTATTGACTCTTGGTTATAGTGTGGCACGCATCTACTATTTATGATTCACAGAAAGGGAATTTGATCCAATGCAACAATCTGTAAAGGTTGGACTTATCGGGTTTGGAACAGTAGGTAGCGGGACGGCCAAGATTCTTCTTGAGCAGCAGCAGCTCTTGAGTGCCAGGGCGCAGATTCCGATTGAACTCGTCGCCATTTGTGACAAAGACATCACCTCAGACAGGGGCTTTCCTGTTCCGCCACACCTTTTAACAACTAACATCGAGGACATATTCAACAATCCGGACATTTCCATTGTAATCGAACTCATTGGCGGACTGGAGCCGGCCAAAAGCTTCATCCTGGAGGCAGTGAACCGGGGCAAGCACGTGGTCACCGCCAACAAGGCCCTGTTGGCCACCTATGGCCCTGAAATATTCGGGGCAGCAGCCGAAAACAACGTGGAAATAGGCTTTGAGGCCAGTGTGGGAGGAGGCATACCCGTCATAAAATCTGTCAAGGAGGGCCTGGTGGCCAACAACATCCACACTGTCATGGGCATAATGAATGGAACCGCCAATTACATATTGAGCCGAATGACCGAGGAAGGCCTTCCATTCGACCAGATATTGAAGGATGCACAGGCACACGGATATGCTGAGGCTGATTCAACCTATGACATAGAAGGGATAGATACTGCACACAAACTCGCCATATTGGCAAACCTTGCGTTTGGTGCATCCACCACGCTCAATGACGTGGATATAGAAGGCATCTCCAGGCTTTCGCCCATAGATATGGCCTTTGCAAAAGAACTGGGCTACCACATCAAACTCCTGGCCATAGGAAGGGCAGTCGATGATGAAATCGAACTCAGGGTACACCCCACAATGGTCCCTGTAAGCCACCTGCTGGCCCAGGTGGATGGGGCCTACAATGCCTTCTATTTCATAGGAGACTCGGTTGGCAAGGTCCTGCTGTATGGGATGGGTGCGGGACAAATGCCCACTGGTAGCGCAGTCGTCGGAGATGTCGTAGATATTGCCAGAAATATCAGAATGAATGCTGCCAACAGGGTCCCATGCCTGGGCAGGCCTTTCCAGGATCTTGCGGCATTGAAAAAACGGCCCATGGAGGCCTTGACAGGCCGATACTACTTCCGCTTTGCTGCCGTGGATCAGCCAGGGGTTTTGGCCAGAATTTCAGGAGTGTTGGCAGAATATTCCATTAGTATCGCCTCTGTGGTCCAAAAAGGCCGGGGTACCGAAGAATCCGTGCCCATTGTCATGCTCACCCATGAAGCAAGAGAGGAAAATGTGCAAAAGGCTTTGGGCAAAATTGACAATCTGGATATTGTACGAGACAACACAGTGGTTATTCGTATAGAAGACCTCAAGAGTCTGGAGGAATCTGCCTAGACCTTTTCCAGGAGGCTGAAAGTGGTTCAAAATAACGTGGAAGAAAAGGAAATACCCCCTGTTGAGCTGCCATCCTCAAAATATGTAGTCCTTGTCGGCGACGGCATGGGTGATTTCCCCCTGGAGCAATTGGATGGTAAAACACCATTGGAGTATGCCCGGACTCCGGCCATGGACCGCCTGGCAAAGCTGGGGGAATTGGGAACTGTAAAGACCATTCCAGAAGGCTTTCAGCCAGGCAGTGATGTTGCCAACATGAGCCTGATGGGCTATGACCCAGCCAGGTTTTACACAGGCCGCGGCCCCCTCGAAGCGGCAGCCATGGGTGTTCAGATGAATCCCGAGGATGTGGCCTTCCGCTGCAACATGGTGACGCTTGCATTCAGGGAAGGCCGAATCATCATGATAGATTACAGCGCCGGCCACATTTCCACTGACGAGGCCCAAATACTGCTCAATGATCTGCAGCCTCTGGTCAATACCAGGTCTTTTGAACTCTTCCCAGGCGTCAGCTACCGTCACCTGTTGTTATGGCGCGGCGGGCCAGAAGGCCTGGCAACGGTTCCTCCCCATGATTTTACGGGTATGGACGTTACCGAGGCCTGGCACGTGTATGAAGAAGAACCCCTGCTCTATGACCTGCTGACAAAGGCGATCACGCTGTTTCATCGTCACCCGGTCAACGAAAAGCGGAAGAAGGAGGGGAAAAATCCTGCCAATGCGCTCTGGCCCTGGGGGCAGGGCAGGCGGCCGGTCATGCCCACCTTCAAGCAGCTGTATGACATCGACGGGGCCGTAATCGCTGCCGTGGACCTCATAAAAGGCCTTGGAGTATGGGCAGGGCTGGAAAAGGTCGATGTTCCTGGAGCCACAGGTTATCTGGATACCAACTATCGCGGCAAGGCTGAAGCTGCCCTCAAGGCAATAAAGGAAAAACAGCTCGTCTTTGTCCACGTGGAGGCGCCGGATGAAGCCAGCCACATGGGAGACTTGAAGGCAAAGATCAACGCCATAGAGCGTTTTGACAAAGAGGTGGTATCAGTAGTCATGGACGGCCTCAGGGAAATGGGCGGCAGCTACAGGATACTGCTTACCACGGATCATTTTACTCCCATAAAGATGAGGACCCATGCGCCGCTTCCAGTACCTTATGCGATATATGACAACATGAATACGAGGGACAACCAGAATGATGTTGCCTTTTGCGAAAAGGCAGCAGAACACTCTTCCATACACCTGGATAAAGGCCACATGTTGATGCCCAAATTTATTGGGGCAGAACCCAGGGAGGTAGAACTGAATCCCAAAAAGAAGTAAAATACCGGTTGTGAAACCTGTCCTGGAACTCGTTCAGCCCATACACAGCCACCCTTACAGGGTGGTTTATGCAGACACGGATGCAGGCGGCGTGGTCTATTATGGGCGTTACATGCGCCTTTTTGAGATTGGCCGTGCAGAATATATGAGGACCATTCTGGATATGGCCTACAGCACACTTGAAAAACTCGGCGTGATAATGCCTGTGGTAGAGATGTATTGCCGTTACAAGGCACCCGCCCGTTATGACGACCAAATAGTGATTTCCACATCTATCTATGACTATTCCAAGATATCTGTCCGCTTTCACTACGAGATAAACCTTGCACACGATGGCAAGACCTTGATAAAGGGTTATACAGTGCATGCAGCCGTTGACAAAAAGGGCCGGCTGCTACCGTTGCCTGATCAGCTCAAGCAGGCCATGCTCTCTGTAAACATTGGAAAGAACGGGAAATGACTTTCAAGTAATATTTTATGGGTCTTTATATACCTGAAGACATTATCCAGCAAGTCAAGGATGCCGCAGACATAAGGCAGGTGGTGGAGGCCCATGTTCCCCTGAAAAAAAGGGGCAGAAACTGGGTGGGGCTTTGTCCTTTTCATGAAGATACCGATCCATCCTTTTCCATAAATGAAGACAAACAGATCTTCTACTGCTTCGGATGCGGGCAGGGGGGCGATGTCTTCAAATTTGTCATGAACATGGAAGGCCTGAGCTTTTATGAAGCAGTCAAGGCCCTTGCGGCCCGAAACGGCATTTCCATACCTGAACAGCAAAGAAGCAAGGCCGCCCAAAAACGGCTTGCCAGGCAGGAAGAGCTTTATAAGGCTAATGAAGAAGCGGTATCATTTTACCATGAATATCTGCTTGGTCACCCGTCTGCCTATGGTGCCAGGGACTATCTAAAAGAGAGGGGAATTACAGAGAAGATTATAAAGGAGTTTCACCTGGGCTGGGCGCCAGACAGTTGGGATTCGCTGGTAAACCATTTGGAAAAAAAGGGGGTGGCCTTGAAGAATGCCGCCTCGGCCGGGCTGGTGATCGAGAGGGAAGGCGGAGGCTTTTATGACCGTTTCCGTGCCCGCATCATCTTCCCGATACTTGACAAGCACGGGAAAATAACGGCCCTGGGAGGAAGGGTGCTGGATGATTCCATACCCAAGTACCTAAATTCCCCTGAATCAGCCATATACCATAAAGGCCGGGTTCTCTATGGTCTCTATCAGGCAAAGGGCCATGTTAGAAAAAATGGGTATGGTTACGTGGTAGAGGGCTACATGGATTTGCTTGCCCTGGTCCAGAATGGGATTTCCAACTGCGTGGCCACCCTGGGTACAGCCCTTACCGAAGAGCACTCGAGGATGCTCAAATCCTTGTCCAAGACATGGACGTTGGTTTTTGACGGAGACGAGGCAGGCACCAAGGCTGCCCTCAGGGCGATACCATTGCTCTATAAGTATGGAATAAATGTAAAGGTCCTAAATCTTCCCAAAGATGATGATCCAGACACATTCATACGCCGGGAGGGGATAGAAGGTTGGCAAAACGCCCAGAACCAAGCCGCTGATGGGATCGATTTTGCCATAAACATCGGCCTGAAAACGCATGGAAGAGGGCCTGACGGGTTATATGCAACCGTAGACGACGTTATTCCTATTCTCAGGGGTGTTCAAGATCCAGTGCGTCAGGCATTGCTCGTAGCACACGTCTCACAGAAATTGAAGATCCGGGAGCAAAGCCTGTGGCAGAAACTCTCTCAAGGCGACGGCCTTGCCTTGCAAAAAAGGGGTGGTAATCGGCTTGCCGGTACCGGCGCGCCTGCACCCTCTGTGAAAAACAAGGCGGAAGAAAAAATATTCTGTTTCTTGCTCAATTACCCGGAGTTCATGGATATTTTCTTGGAATCAGGCATGGAAATCTGGCTCGAGAACGAAAAACTGCTCGATTTATGGCGTTCCTTGGTGCATGTTTACAGCATCGAAAACAGATTGGATCTGGCAACACTCTTTCTTCATCTCCATGGTCTCCAAGAGGTGCATGAACTTGCAACAAGGCTCAAGGAAGAGACGATGCCGTGCGATGATCCTGATGTTACTGCCAGAAAGCTTTTACACTACTCGGAGGAGATGAAAAAAAAGGCCTTGAGACGCCAGATAATCGAACAGCTTGCAGCCGGAGTTGATGGCAAAGAGTGCGAGGCACTTTTAAGAAAGGTGCAGGAATTGCACTAGGAGGTTCAATGACCAAAAAGCGGGAGGAGCAGACCCAAAACCAGGACAACCACCAGGCCCATGAAGCAGAATCCATTTTTGATCCTGTAAAGGTCTATCTCACAGAAATGGGGGCCAATGAGCTCCTGAGCCGGGAAGAAGAAGTAAACCTTGCGAAAACCATTGACGAACTGGAACGCCGTCTGCTCACTTTGGCTTTTGTATTGCCTGGGGTGGCCAGGCTTTTCATCCAAAAGATGATTTCAGCTGAGGGCGCAATCGTTCAGAGCAGCACAGCCTCCCATCCAGACCCTGAAAAGGATCAGTCCGTTGAGCCTCATGATGAGGAGCCAAGGGCTTTTGATCCAGCTCAAGTCAAACAGGCCGTGGAAGAAAATTTTAAGAAAAATCTTGAACTCATAGAACTTCTTCGCCAGACAGACTCTTTGAGTGATCGGGATTCCATACTTGATCGTCTTGAAAAAAATTGTGCCTGCATGATCAAGGCCTTTGGCGAGCAGAGAATAAACAAGACCATTTTGAACCTCGCGTGCCAGATCTTTCAGGACGAATGCGAATTGTTGATCAAAAAAGGAACGGGTTTCCTGCTTGAACACACCGGGCTCCTCTTCCCGGAGCTTGACAGGCACATGGAAAAGATGCAGCACGCCTGCGGGCTTCTAAGAAGGGCAAAGGAGCGGCTTGTAAATGCAAACCTCCGCCTGGTGGTGAGTATTGCAAAAAAGTACACCAACCGTGGACTCCATCTCTCGGATCTTATCCAGGAAGGTAATTTGGGCCTTATGCGGGCAGTGGACAAGTTTGACTATCGCCGCGGCTACAAATTCAGCACATATTCCACCTGGTGGATACGGCAGTCAATCACGAGGGCCCTGGCCGACCAGTCCCGGACCATCAGGATACCCGTCCACGTGGTGGAAACAATCAACAAGGTATTCAAGATCATGCAGGAATACCGCAGGGAAACCGGCGTGGACCCAACAGAGGAGGAGCTGGCCAGGCGCTCGGGCTTAACAAAAGAGCGGATCGCCAAGATCTTGGAGATCAACAAGGCCCCCATATCGCTGGAAGCAACGGTCGGGGACGAAGAGGATGCCAACCACTTGATTGACTTTCTGCAGGACGATTCCACCCCTACCCCGGAAGAGGCGGCAGCAAAGTCAAGTCTCGCCGAGCAGACCCGAAAGATATTGGCCACCCTAACCCCGCGCGAAGAAAAGATCCTCAGGCTTCGCTTTGGTATTGGCGAACTCAAGGGCTATACACTGGAGGAGGTCGGCAAGGACTTTTCAGTGACTAGGGAAAGAATCAGGCAGATAGAGGCGAAGGCTTTGCGAAAATTGCGTCATCCAAGCAGGAGCAAGGTGCTGAGAAGTTTTGTCGAAGGCTGAGGCATCATGTTGCACAAAGCCTGAGCACCTCATCTACACTGGTTATCCCTGCCAGCAGCTTGGAACAGGCATCATATCCCAGGGGCTTCATGCCGTCTTTCATGGCCTGCCTTTTGAGCTCATCTTCGCTGCGCTCGCGGTGTATCAACTCCCTGCTTGCTTCAGTAACAGAAAACACTTCATAGACACCAATACGACCCAGGTGACCTGTGTTTCGGCAATAACTGCACCCCTCACCCATTGACACTTTTACAGGATCTGCTTCAAAGGTGCATCCAAGCGCCTTTATGGTGTCTGCAGGAATGGAAACTGCCTTGCGGCAGTGCCTGCACACCTTTCTTACCAGCCTTTGAGCCACTACGCCCCGCAGGGTCGAGGCAACAAGGTAGGATTCCAGGCCCAGATCCTTGAGCCTTGTCACTGCACTTACGGAGTCGTTGGTATGCAGCGTCGAAAACACCAAGTGGCCGGTGAGAGCTGCCTGGACTGCATAACGGGCAGTCTCGGAATCCCGGATCTCGCCGATCATGACTATGTCAGGATCCTGCCGCAGGATATTCCTCAAGATGGTGGAAAAGGTTACGTCTATTTGCGGCTGAACTGCAATTTGATTGAATTCTTCGTGAACCATCTCTATGGGATCTTCCACAGTAACGATATTTACATCGGGGGAGCTTAGGTGCCTGAGGGTAGAATAGAGGGTGGTTGATTTTCCGCTACCGGTAGGGCCGGTCACCAATATGATGCCGTGGGTATGCTTTAAAAAGTTTTCGTATGCCTCCAAGTCCCTTGCGCTGAAACCCAGTTTACTCAAATCGCTGAATAGGATGTCTGCACTTTGAAGCCTCAAGACCACCTTTTCGCCAAAGGCCACTGGAACAGTGGAAACCCTTACCTCAGCCTCCTCATCGTTCCAGCCTATTTTCATGCGCCCGTCCTGCGGACGCCTTTTTTCGGCAATATCCATCCTCGAAAGGCCTTTGATGCGGGAACACATGGCATCGTGCACCACCCTGGGAATGCGGTATATGGTGTGCAGTATCCCATCTATGCGAAGGCGAACAACGGATTCATTTCGTTTAGGTTCAATATGTATGTCGCTGGCACGCTGGCTCAGGGCATATTGAAACAGATGATCCACGGCCTTTTGCACATATTGGTCCGAGGTGTGGGCATCTGCAGTAGCAAGCTGGACATATTGCTCCAGATTGGCAATATCCACATCAGGGGCAGAAAGGACGTTTTGCGCAGCCTGTATCGATTTTTTGAAATCAAAGAACTCCCTTATCAGGCGCTCGATATCCAATTTTGTCGCTACAATTATCTTGGTCCTGGTTTTACACGCCCTTTTAAGATCTTCAAAAAGTTCCTTGTCCAGGGGATCGTAACAGGCGATTTCGAGGACATTCTCCCCTGCCCAGCCCACTGGCAGAACAAGCCTTCGCCTCGCAAAAGAGGCGGGCAGGGTCTTTGTAACCACTTCCATGTCAAGCTTCAGGGGATCCAGTCTCCTAAAATCCCATCCCTGATCCGCAGATACCAGGGCAAGTATGTCATGTTCCTCGATGACCGTTCCCTTGCCGTCCCTGCGGGGCAGCCTCAACCCAGCCAGCCACTGTATCAAGTCGATACCCTTGTTGAGCGGAACAGACAGCTTGGCCTGCAGGGCGGAAATGTCTGAGCCCAGCAGGAGCCCCGCCCTCGTGAGCAGGCCGAACAGATAGTCGGCATTATAGTATGGATGGTGCACAATATTGTTAAGTTCCGCCTCAGCGTGGTACATTTTGTCCGCCTGTTTTATAGTCTAGTCTTATATTCGGCTTGCTGATTTGGTTACTGAAGACAAAGCGGAAAGAGAATGGCTGCGCGTGAAGAACACAAAAAACCTTGGATTGAACTGGAAATAGAATGCCCTGAAACCCTTACCGACGTGATATCTGATTTTTTGATCACCACCCTTGACAGGGGAGTGGTAATAGAAGATATACCGGAGAACCTTTCTCAACCCCTGCCGATGACACGTCTCAAGGCCTACATGACAAGGGAAGAAGCCGAAGACGGGCTGCTGGAAGAGATTGAATATTATCTTGCAGACCTCTCGTCCATGGAGTCAGACTATCCGGACTTGGAGTTAAGAACCAAGGCCGTGATCGAGGAAGATTGGTCTGAACAGTGGAAGAGCTATTTCAAGCCTGTGAAGATTGGCCGGCGGCTGGTCGTAAAACCATCGTGGGAAGAGTATGTGCCTGGATCTGACGAGTTGGTCATCCAGATAGATCCAGGGCAGGCCTTTGGCACTGGCAGCCATCCTACCACCCGCATGATGCTGGAGGCCTTGGAATGGGCAATTTCTGAGATGAAAAAAAGGGATCTTCCCATGGGGATCAACGTCTTGGATGTTGGCACTGGTACAGGCCTGCTCGGTATTGCTGCAGCAAAACTGGGGGCCTCATCTGTCACTGGCATAGATATTGACCCAACAGCTGTGGAGACGGCCAGAAAAAACGTCTATGGGAATCACGTCCACAACCAAATGGTCGTTTCTTCCACCCCGCTATGGCAGGTTGAGGGCGATTTTGACATCGTATTGGCCAACCTGGACAAAAGCACCCTGGAGCTGCTGGCCGAGGATCTGGCATCAAAGGTGGCAACCAATGGGTTTCTGATCATATCGGGCATATTGAATGGCCAGGAAAAGGGCCTGCTAAACATTTTTAAAGGCTTGGGCATGGACGTGGTGTTGGAAAAATCCCAGAAAGAAAATGGGGACGAATGGCTGTGCATCGTCTTTGAGCATCGTGATAATGTCTGATATCCCCGCCTTTTTCTGGAATAAAGAGGTAATGCCTGATTCAGGAGAGCTGTTTGAATTGGAGGGTCAGGAGGCCAGGCATGGGACGAAGGTGCTGCGCCTCAAGGCCGACACGCGGGTCAAACTCGTGGATGGGCGCGGCAATATAGCCATCTGTACTATTGTTGAGATCAAGAGGAGCAGTTTAAAACTCAGGGCAGACAAACTCCTGAGCATGGCACCTGACCTGTGCCCGGTTTTCCTGGCAATATCTGTGCTCAAGAGCGACAAGATGGATCTCGTGATACAAAAATGCACAGAAATCGGCATAGAAAAAATTTATCCAATATATGCAACCCGTTCCGTGGTCAGAATGAATAGATATAAACAGCAAAAACGCCTGAAAAGATGGCATGAAATCGCAAGGCAGGCACTGAAACAATGCAGGGGCGCGTATCTGACGCAGATAAACCAGCCTGTGGACTTTTGGGAATTCATGGAATTCAGCCGTGGCCTTAGGGGGGCAAAAATTGTATTATGTGAGCGGCATGGCCCCGAACACTCCCCACGGCAGGCCTGGGTCCGACAGGGTAATCAGCGGCCCGTAACGCTTCTGGTGGGTCCTGAAGGGGGGTTTTCAGGGGCGGAACGTCGGATTGCCGCAGAGAATGGATTTCATTCCGCAAGCCTTGGGAAACGAATACTCAGGGCGGAAACAGCTGCAATAGGGGTATCCTTTTTGTTCAGGCAGTGGCTGAATGAAAAACATCATGGGGAACAAACAGAGTGAAAGGCCCTTATACAAAAATGGAATTTTCTTCTTTTGATGCATTTATCGAAAAATACAGGGAATTGCGTTCTTTTCTCGCTGCAAGGCCTCAAACAGCATTACAGCTGACCTCCCTAGGCACCAGGTACAAAGAAATCCTGGAACAGATCGATCCCCTCATACAGGGCCTTACTGCAAAATCATGCCCTTATTGCGGCGTAGTATGCTGCGCCCAGAAATTCGGTCTTCCAAATTCAAGTGACATGGTCACATTCCTGGCCATGAACGTAAACGGACATGTCTACGATTTTCAAAAGGACCCTCGTTCAATGTGTCAATTCATGGGCGAAAAGGGGTGCATACTCCCAAGATATCAGCGGCCGTTCCGATGCACTTTTTACTTCTGCGATCCATTATTGATACAAATAGATCTGCTTCCCAAGATGGAGAATGAAAGGCTTATCCAGGGCCTTAAGAAATTGGAATCGCTCAGGCAGGAAATGACAAAACTGGCAGAAACAGGTATTACGCTGGCCTGAAATGGAAAAATTGCTTCTGCACATCTGTTGCGGGCCCTGCTCACTTTATCCCGTACAGGCCCAGAGGGAAAAAGCGATTGAACCCGTAGGCTTTTTCTACAATCCAAACATCCATCCCTTCATGGAGTTTGAAAGACGGGTGGATGCCCTGGAGACGGTTTCTAACAGCTTGAAGTTTGATCTCCTGTGGGATCCAAACGGTTACGGCCTTGAAGAGTGGCTGGCTGCTCTCAAGGGTGAGACAAGACATGGGCGGCGCTGCATGATATGTTATGGACTGCGTCTAAATCGAGCTGCTTCAAAGGCAAAGGAATTGGGCATGAATGCCTTTTCCACCACCTTGCTTTACAGCCGGTACCAACTCCACGAGGCCATTTTGGAGCAGGGCCGCGAATGTGCGCGAAAACATGGTATCAAATTCTATTACGAGGATTTCAGGAAGGGGTGGAGCAAAGGCATAGAGACGGCCAAGAAAATGCGTATCTACCGCCAGCCTTACTGTGGGTGTATCTTCAGCGAGTATGAACGTTATGAGAAACGGGCAGGGAGATTGAATCAGAGATTCTCTGAATCCATTTCTTCACAAGGAGGTGCAACAACGGCATGAATCCCCTTCAAGAAATGGGCAAGGTCTTGCTTGTTTTCGGGGGGCTTATGGTGCTCATCGGGCTGATATTGATCGTTGCCCCCAAGATCCCGTGGCTCGGAAGGCTTCCAGGCGACATAGTAATAAAAAAGGATAACTTTACACTATATTTCCCGCTGGCCACTTCAATAATTTTAAGCATTATATTGACCTTGTTGTTTTCCATATTCCGCAAATGACGAGAAGAAACTGGATAATCAAGGGCATTTGGTTCCTTGGGGCCTTGCTTGTGTATCCCTTTCATGCCTTCATAAAAAAAGTGAGGTACAGGCCCCCTGTGGAATTCAAGATAGCCAAAAGGCTCAAACCGGGCCAGGTGCATACTGAAAAGGCCTTTGTCATCTTCGAAACAGAAAAAGGACCCTATGCCCTTTCCAGGACCTGCCCCCACCTTGGATGCACCGTTAGATATTTTGAACGGGAAAGGCTCTTTGTCTGCCCCTGCCACCAAAGCAGGTTCACCCCTGAGGGAAGATATATCTCAGGCCCGGCAAAACGGGATTTGTCCAGGCTCAAACTTGAGGTTGCAGCAGACGGCCAGGGATACACGGTCTATATCCCCAGGGGAGCGGTTCTGTGAGCTGGAAAAGGGGTGAACATGCCTAAATTCGGCGAACTTACCACTGCCTTTCTGCTGATAGCTATTTTTTCGGGGTTTGCATTGAATTACCAATATGAACTGGCCGATCCCTTTGTTTCAACCGTGGCCATTGAGACTGTATTGCCCTTCGGTGCCTTTTGGCGTTCCCTCCACTTTTGGTCTGGCCAGCTGTTCTTTCTGGCCCTCCTCTACCATGCAGTGGATCAAATATGGAACCCCGGTGCCTTTTCAAAGCGACTGGTACCCAGGAAACATTGGACCATCATGGTGCTAACCATACCGTGTGCCATACTGGTGCTTTTCACTGGATATGTGCTGCGGCTAGATGCAACGGGCAGGGCCGCTGCCACCATATATGAACACTTGCTGCTGACCGTGCCATTGGTAGGCCCCACCCTTAACAGGCTCATGGCCTCAATCAGTGATGAGGGCCTGAACCGGATCTATGTAATTCATTTGCTGCTTAGCGCTCTACTATGGGGAATAGGCACATGGTATCACACTAGAAAGGTGCTCATGGGCGGCACCGCCTTTTTGGCATCAGCCGCTGCCTCTATCGCGCTGGCAGGCCTTGTGCATGCCCCCATAGACCTGCCTGGCACAAAGGTGCATCTTATCAAAGGCCCTTGGTTCTTTCTTGGCATACAGGAATTGCTGCGCTATGTGCATCCTTTGATTGCGGGAATCATTTTCCCTGCCCTGCCAGTCGTTTTGTATGGCGCACTAAGCTGGACCAGCAAGAGAGACTTCATGCTGGTGATCCTGGGATTGTGGTGCCTGTGCTATCTCACACTGACTATGGTAGTATTGCTGCGGTGAAGATGATCTACCTGATTTTGCAACGAAACCTGAAAAAGGAAGGCGCGCTTAAACGCCTCCCTTTTAAGCCAAAAATCGGATTATCTTTTTTTGCGGCGCACAAGGGCTGCCATGCCTACCATGCCTGATCCAAACAAAACAACTGTTGGAGGTATGGGATTGGCAGCTACTGGAACAGGTTCGCCTTCAATACGAACGCCGAAATTCCAATCCTTGCTTAAAGTTTTGACATCCCACACGGAATCCCAATTATCTTTTTTAGCATAACCCTTTGCAGGTTTGGGAGCCCCCATGATAAAATACATTTCTCCTGCTGCCATCCCATGATTCGGATTTTCAAAGGCCACCCAGTAGGTCCCAGGCCCAAGATTCCAGTCCAGATTTTTCACGCCCGCCCATTTGGCGGTTCTGTTGGGCCCGTTATGTTTAATAGATACCTTGCCGCTGAGGCCGGTCGGATTAAACTTGTCGTCATATATGGAAATATCAAAGACATTCTCCGAAGCAGCAATGGATATATAAGTCTCTATGGTTGAGATATTGTAATCGGCGTTTAAGGAAAATTGGGCTGCCATCCATTGGTATACTCCGTTATTAGAATAAAAAGCCAAGCCTGTGGTAGGATCACCTTTTGGAGTGCCTGTATCTAAGAGAAAAGTAGAAGCATTGGCTATTCCAGAAGATAACAACGTAACAAATAATGCCCCCATCCCCAACAAAAGACGTAATTTCTTCATAATACACCTCTGAATGTGTTGTTACAGCCTTGCGAAGGCTTTTTCACACACTCCACCACCTAAAATATTTTTAACAGCAAAGTGCTGGCAAGTCAAGAAATTGTCAGTGGGGTTACCTATGGGAACTTTTTAAAAAATTGTGAATATAGTACTCATGTATTTCGCTTTTCCTTTGAAGGAGCAATTTTTTCATCTTTTACGGTATCAAGCTTGAACAGCCTGCACGCGCTCTCTAGGAGCGCCTTGTTGTCGCAGCCATTCTTTGCGCCATTTTTCATGGTAATGATTGGATCATGCAATATCTTTTGAACAATTGAACGGGTGAGTGTCTCTATGGCTTTTTTTTGTTTCGGTGTGAGCTCTTTCAAGGCCTTCATGGACCTATCCAATTCCCGTTGGCGCAAATTTTCAGCCTTTTTTTGAAGTTTCTGAATAACAGGAACGATCTCAAGGGATTCGAGCCACTGTTCAAACTTTATGACCTCTTCTTCCACTATGCGTTCCGCCTTTTTCGCCTCTTTTTCCCTTTGGCTCTTGTTCAATTCCACAACGCCTTTGAGGTCGTCTATGTCATAGAGGTAGACATTGTCTATTTTATTTACCTCAGGCTCGATATCTCTTGGAACGGCAATATCAATCAAAAAAAGCAGCCTGTGGCGCCGGGGGCGCATTATCTTTTTAATCCTTTTTCCTGAAATAACGGTTCCAGGGGCTCCTGTAGAACTGATCACGATGTCCGCCTCGATCAGGGCATCATCCATCTCATCGAGACCGATCGGCTCACCACCGAGCTCCTTTGAAAGCTGCACCGCCCTTTCCAGGGTACGATTGGCTACGATCAGCCTTTTTATACCGTGGGTTTTGAGATGTTGAGCTGCCAGTTCAGCCATCTCACCTGCACCGACGAGCATGGCTGTTTTGCCATTGAGTTCGCCGAATATCTTCCTGGCCAGCTCTACTGCTGCATAGCTTATCGAAACAGCGTGACTGGCAATAGCCGTTTCAGTGCGCACTCTTTTGGCCACTGAAAAGGCCTTGTGAAGCAGCCTGTTCAAGACAGTTCCTGTGGAACCGGTGTCACTGGCTGAACGGTACGCATCCTTCAATTGACCAAGGATCTGCGGCTCGCCCACGACCATGGAATCGAGGCTGGAGGCAACCCTGAAAAGATGGGCTACGGCCTCGTTATCTTTTCGCACGTAGAGGCCCTTTTCAAGCTCAGACACGGCGAGCCCTGATTTTTCTGTCCATAATTTCATCAGGGCAGCAAGGGCCTGGCTGCCGTTTTGAGCGGCAGCAAGAATTTCAACCCTATTGCACGTAGATAGGAAAAGCACCTCGTCCATCTCTGGCAGGGATTTCAAGAGGGCCAGGCTTTGCACCAGATCGCCTTCCAGTGTAAGCCGCTCCCGGATTTCAACCGGAGCGGTCTTGTGATTGACTCCTATCAAGATAATCTGTGGTCTATTCATACCATGTGGAATAGGAGTGAAGCCCTGGAAGCACAAAATTCACCCCTAAAAATGTGAATAATAAAACACCAAAGGCAATGATGGTCATATAGGCAGCCCGCCTGCCGCGCCAGCCAACCGCCAGCCTTTGGTGAAGAAGCGCCGCATATAAGAGCCACGTAATAAGTGACCATGTCTCTTTTGGATCCCAGCTCCAGTATGAACCCCATGCAGAATCCGCCCACAAAGAACCTGTAATGATTCCCAGGGTGAGAAGGGGAAAGCCTATTTTGAGGCACAACTGGCCCATCCTATCCAAAGTCTGCAGGGAGGGAAGGCGTTTAAAAAACGCTCCCAGCCTTTTCTTCTTTATCTGCCTTTCCTGAATCACATACATTATTGCTATGGCAAAGGCCAAGGTGAATACACCATAGGCAACGAGACATATGGTGGCATGAACAGGAAGCCACCAGCTTTGCAGGGCCGGGGGCAGGGGAGCAACCTTTCTGGAATAAAATGCTGCCCCAAGCATGCCAAATGTAGCCAGGGGAATTACAAAGGCTCCAAGGGCCCTTACCCGCTCCTTCCATTGAAAAAGCATGAAAAACGCGGCAACTGACCAGGAAAAAAAAGAAAGCGATTCATGCAGGTTAACCAGCGGCGTGTGCCCTGCCGCAAGCCACCTGAGCAGTAGGAGTATGGTATGCAGGGAAAATGCCGTTCCCAAAATGGCAAACGCCACCTTCCTGACGCCTTTTTTCAGAGTAACGACGTGCATGACAAATCCAACAGTGGCGCCAATGTATAGAAACAGCGTTATCTGAAAGAGAAGGTCATACATTTAATCAGCTTTACTTTGTTTTTGCCTTTCTTTCAAGAAATCCCGCACTATATGCGCCACACCTGGGCCGCATATCCCAACACACCAGGCCAGGAACTCTTCATCCTGTTTGCCAGAATAAAGTTCAATGCCTTTTAATTCTCCAAGCCCCTTCAGGATCCGGGACCGCCTTTCCGGCAGCGCTTCTTCCTGTTTCAAGAACTCCCTCAAACGCCCCAACAACTCGAGGTATTCACCAAATTCCTCACCCAATTCATGTTCCAGTTTGATTCTCAACGCTCTGGCCAAGGCCGGACTCTTTCCGCTGGTGGAAATCGCCACGCACAGATCGCCCCTGCGAACCTCAGACGGCACTATGAACGTGCAATAATTGGGTTGATCTACCACATTGCAGAATATCCTCTTTGACTTTGCACAATTATATACCTCTTTTTGTACTCCTTGATCATCAGTGGCTGCCACAACCAGCCACACATCGTCCACGTCTTCTTGCTGGAATCTTCGTGCCTTGTGGTTGAGTCTGCCTTGACTTATCAACTTGCTCAGTTCCGGGGTCAGCCGGGGTGAAACAACGGTAACGCAGGCTCCGGCCTCGAGCAGGCGGGTTACCTTGCGCCCGGCCACACTGCCGCCACCGACCACCAGGACCTTTTTCCCCCTCAGGTCTGTGTAGATTGGATAATATCTGCTTTTCGTTGCTTCAGTCATAACGATACATTTAACAATGTATTTTATTTATGCCAGACAAGGCTCATTCATGGTTGTTTTTCAAACCCATCCAGCGAGCCAGGTAAATTCCTATCTCATATACTCCCACAAGTGGGAGAAACAGCAGCAGCTGGGAAAAGATATCCGTTGGGACAAGAAGAACAGCCAAACCATACAAGACTATGTAACAGATCTTGCGGTTTTTTTTAAAATAATCGTGTGAAACGAGCCCTACCTTCGATGTAACGGCCATCAAAAAGGGCAGTTCAAACACCAGCCCAAAGGTAAAAAGCGTCTTGGCAGCAAAGGTCAAATAGTTCTTCAACCTGGGCAAGGCCTGAAGGTTTTCATTGGCATAGCCAAAGGTGATGTTCAATACAAAAGGAACTATTATCCAGTAACCGAACAACCCCCCTGAAATAAACAGGAGTCCACCCCAGAACAGGGCCTTCCTGAGCGTGGATTTTTCATGGGCGTACAGGCCTGGCGCTATGAATGACCACACTTGATACAATACCACAGGGGAAGAGAGGAAGAGGCTTGCCCAAAATGCGACCTTCAAATAGGCAATAAATCCCTCTGTCAGCGCTGTAAAAACCATCTTGCTGTTGGAAGGCAAAACCTGTTTCACTGGCTCAAACAAGAGCTGTATCAAAAAATCTGAAAAAAAATAACAGAGGCAGAAGGAAACACCTATGGCGACTGCGCTTTTTATGAGCCTGCTGCGCAGCTCTTCAAGATGCGTATAAAAGGGTAGGTGATCAATGGACATTCGACCGCTGAGGGTCTCCCTTCGAGTCTGTTTTATCTGTTCCGGATCTGCCCGAAGCAGCTTCCTTCCAACCTGGCCCGACAGTGGAAAATTGGGGCTCCACAGTACCTTCAGGCTCTTCAGGAACGTCAGAAACGGCCCTCATCTGGTCGGCCTCACTCCCGGCCTTAGCCTCGGGGGGAACCGTAAACTTGTCTAACAGGTAGTCTGGCCTCTTCAACTCCTTTAGATCGTTCAAGGCTTCTAGTTCCAGCTCACGCTTGAACTCCTCGGTGGTACGCCTCAAGTCCCCCACGATTTTGGCTATCTTGCGGGCGGTTTCCGGCAACTTGTCCGGGCCAAGAACAATCAGGGCAAGGGCGAGAATCAAAAAAAGTTCTGGAAGGCCTATGCCAAACATCGCTGAATCACCCGACACTATTTATTTTAAACGAACTGCTAAACATATTCCCTTCTGTTTCTGGTGCCCAGCAGGCAGAGCAGCTCATAGCTGATGGTGCCGGCCCAGGAAGAAAGCTCCTCAATGGTAATCTCGTCATTTCCTTGCTGGCCTAGCAGCGCCACCTCGTCTCCAATCCTAGTTTCTGGCACTTGGGTCACGTCAATCATTAATGATTTCATACAGATATTCCCAACTACAGGACACCGGACCCCCCTTACGAGCACCTTGGCACTGTTGGAAGAGGATCTCAAATAACCATTATCATATCCTACTGGAATTACCGCGATCTTGGAAGGTTTAGAGGTGGAAAAGGTGCCTGAATAGCCAACGGCCACCCCGGCATTTACTTCCTTTAAGGCTATAATATGACTGTAAAAGGCCATTGCAGGGGTCAGGTCTATAGAAGCCTGGCTGGCACGGCCTGGATATGCCCCATACAGGGCAAGCCCGGGTCTGATAAAGCCAAAAATCGCTTGTCTAAAATTTATGGCACCAGCAGAATTTGCAAGGTGAACGCACCTGGGATGCCATCCGGCATTCCGCACCTGGCCAAGCATTTGCTCGAACCTGGCTATCTGTGCTGATGTGGCCCTATCTTCTGGATCATCCGCTGATGCCAAATGGGAAAAAAGCCCGCCAAAGTTTAAAAATGGCCAGGTATGCCTTTGCCGGGCAATTAGAACCAGTTCATCACCTGAGAAGCCAAATCTTGTCATGCCCGTGTCGGCCTTAAGATGTATGGAAACGGACTTGTTTTGCCTGCTTCCAGCCTGGTTGAGGGCATCAAGCTGCGCTCGGTCATAGACACCCACTGTAAGATCAAGTTCAATGGCTGCCTCTTCCTGGCCCGGATAGAGTCCGGAAAGCATCAAGATGGGCCCATCTATGCCGAGTTTCCTTATATTCCAGGCCTCTTCCACCTCCGATACCCCGAAACCCCATACACCGAGATCGGCCAAAATTCTTGCAACCTTGTCGAGCCCATGGCCGTAACCATCAGATTTGATCACCGGGATCACCCTGGAGGGCTCAACAGAGGCCTTGCGGCACAATGAAAGCAGATTTTTTTTGATATTTTCTGAGCTTATCAATATCTTATTCATATGGGAACAAAACAAAGGATCAATAGGGACACAAAAGTTAGGGGCTTGGACTCCTCGCCACCATGCAAGCCCTCGGTTTCACATAATAACACAATAAACGATATGGGTCTTCACTGTATTGGATGTGGTGAAGCAGCGGTTCTGCATGGCCGGTGAGCCAGTGCCAGCGTTCGCTGCACGGCGTGCGGCCTGGAACTTCCGGCAAAATTTTACACAGATCAAATTGAAAAGGCCAAGGAAGACTGGGTAAAGGGGGCAAAATAAAAAAGCCAGCCGTTCTGGCTGGCTTTTTATTCAAAAAGTAAACGGTTTATTCTGCAGCCAAATCCCTCTCCTTCAAATATATGACCATCTTATAAAGGACTGTCAGGATCAGGAATCCGGTTGCCCATATTCCCAATGTGATAGATATCTCAGGCAACGTAGGTTGATACTCGGTTATTTTCTCAAAGGGATTGGGAATGAATCCGCCTATTACCAGACCGACCCCCTTGTCTATCCAGGTTCCAAGAACTATTGCAGCACAGCCCAATATCAGGAACCCCTCCTTCCTTCTCAATTGAGGAACGAGCATGATGAATACACCTATCAACCCTACGATAACCGACGTTCTCATCCATGGGACCAGCGCGTTGTGCCCCCACAAGCCCCAGAAGAGATATTTAAGAGGATTCATGTGGCCTGGGATGTTGCTGTAAAAGGAGGTAAAAAATTCCAAGCCAAGGAAGAAAAGGTTTGCAATCATAGCGTAGCATATGGTCCGGGCCACGTTTTGGATGGCCTCAGGATCTGGAGACCAGCGCGTTACCCTCTTTATTATCATAAGCATTATAAGAAGGAAGGCTGGCCCGGATGCAAAGGCCGAAGCCAAGAAGCGCGGCGCCATAATGGCTGTCAACCATGCATGGCGACCTGGCAGGCCGCAGTATAGAAACGCCGTCACCGTGTGAATACTAAAGGCCCAAGGAATAGACACATATATGAATGGCTTTATCCAGCCTGGAGGAGGCACGTTTTTCCTCATAGCCAGCAGCGTATTGTATCCAACGATCAGGTTGATGAACAGGTAACCGTTCAAAACGATCATGTCCCAAAAGAGAATGGAGTTAGGCGTGGGATGAAGCAGCACGTTCATTAAACGCATGGGCTGACCTAAGTCTGCTATGATGAACAGCAAACACATGGTCACGGCTGCTATGGCCAGAAATTCTCCAAATATGATTATATCACCATATCTCTTATATCCATGAAGATACTTTGGCATTACCAGCATGACGGCTCCGGCCGCCACGCCGACCAGATAGGTGAACTGGGCTATGTAAACACCCCATGATATGTCACGGCTCATGCCGGTTATCCCCAGGCCTACGCTCAACTGCCTGAGATAGGATATGAAACCAATTAAAATCACCAACAGCAGGAATGAAATCCAGGCCCAGTATCTGGGACCTCCTTTCAGTGCCTTCTCAATCATGGCCTTCTCTCCCTGTTAGACTAAATAAAATACACACGGATGGGTACCAAGCTCCGGTTTGCGCCTGATACTCACGTTGCTCCTCAACACGCGCCTTACATTTGATTCTGGATCGTGCAAGTTCCCAAAAAGCAAGGCGCCACAATGGCATGCCTCAACGCAGGCAGGCTGCAGGCCCTTTGCCAATCTTTCCACACAGAAATTGCACTTTTCCACTACGCCCTTCATGCGCGTTGGAAATTCATTATTGATTTCCTTGATATAAGGTCTGGGATTTATCCAATTGAGGTTACGTGAGCCATAGGGGCAAGCCGCCATGCAGAAGCGGCATCCGATACAGCGGTGATAATCCATGGCCACTATCCCGTCTGGCCTTTTAAATGTAGCCTTGGTAGGACAAACCCTCACGCATGGCGGATGGTCACAATGATTACACATCAAGATGAACGGGGTCTCCTTCAGCTCATCCGGCATATACTCATTGTGGGAATCTGGAAAAGCGTGCTCATATTCCTCTTTCCAAATCCATTTGACCTCACGCTTGGGATTGTCAATTACGGGTATATTGTGAACCAGCCTGCAAGCGTCGATACACTTGGTACAGCCTTTTTCGTCTTTGCACCTGCGCATATCAACTACCATAGCCCACCGGGTGGCTGCCTTCTCAACATGCTCAGCTGCAGCATGGCCATGCGCGGCATCTACCTCACCAGGCTGGAGCACTTCCCAGGCCCCGCTTGATACTCCCAGGGCAGAAAGCCCTACTATTTTTAAGAATGACCTTCTGTCGATGCCCATGTCTTTCTCCCTTCGGGTATGAAATGGCAATCCCAACAATATGGTTTTATGTCTGTGTAATTATGGCACGTGTCACAAAACTCCTTTTTGTTGGAGTGACATTTCATACAGGTGTTTTGGAGACTTATGTAAATTTTTTCGCCTTTTTTATTGATGTATCTCCTTTCGCCCTTTCTCAAGGCCCGATCGCGCCATTCATTCAACAGCTGCATATGCGTAGAGCGCATGAATTGGCGGCTCTCTACACACTCTTTCTTCTCCAATTGCTGTATCGCAGGTGTATCAAGCTTTGGAGACGGCTTAGGCGCTGCCTTACCCTTGTTGAGCCATATCGGAGATGTAACAAGTCCTACAAATATGGCCAGCCCGACTATGATCTTGCCTGTATCATACATCTTCCTGAGCCTCCTCTTCTTTTGGGGCCCTGCCCGGGATTTCTTCGCCGCGGAGGTTTACGCTTCTTTCATTTTCACCCTCCATGATCAAGGCGTTTGCTACCAATTCGGATACACCGGCAACGTCGACTCCTGGAACCCAATATTCCATGGAAGCGGGCAAAACAGCCCTGTCTATGGCGCATACACAAGCCAGCGTGTTCACCCCATATTTGTTGTGCACATGTTTGACGGCGTTGGCCCTAGGCAAGCCGCCTCTCATGCGCAGCTCCATGTTTTCCCCGGCATTGAGTCCCGAACCGCTGCCGCAGCAGAAGGTCTCCTCTCGTATGGTATTTTCTGGCATTTCATAAAAGTGATTGCACACGTTCTTTATGACGTAACGGGGTTCCTCCAGCATTCCCATGCCCCTGCTGGGGTTGCATGAATCATGGTAAGTGACCTTCAGGTGATCATTTCTGCTTGGATCGAGCTTTAGCTTTCCATGCTTTATAAGGTCTGCCGTAAACTCGCTGATATGCACCATTTTGAGAGACTTTGCATTCTCAAACTTGGTACCGGTAATAGGGGATATAGGCTCTTCCAAGGAATCTACCGGTTTCTGGAATGTGTTCATGTATTGGTGGATCACCCGCCACATGTGGCCGCACTCGCCGCCCAATATCCATTTTACGCCGAGCCTTTCAGCCTCGTGATATATTTTTGCATTGAGCCTTTGGGCCATTTCCAATGAAGTGAAGAACCCAAAATTTCCGCCCTCGCATGCATAGGTGCTCCAGGTGTAGTCAAGGCCGATGTGTTCAAAGAGCATCAAATAGCCCATGAGGGTATAAATCCCAGGCTCAGCAAAGACGTCACCGGAAGGCGTCACAAATAGGATCTCTGCGCCCTTCCTGTTGAAGGTAGGCTCGATCTTGATTCCCACAAATTCTTCAATATCATCGCATAAAAATTCTATATTCTGCTTGAAGGTGTGGGGCAAAAGGCCCAGGTGATTGCCTGTGTTGTAGCAGTTGCATACTGGCTCTTGGATCCAGTTGATGTTAAGGCCGAAGAGGTTTATCAGCTCACGGCCCAGTATTGTGATCTCGGCCGTATCGATGCCGTAAGGGCAGAAAAGCGAACAGCGCCTGCATTCTGTGCACTGAAACAAGTAGTACCATATCTCCTTCAGCACAGGCATGGTCAATTTTCTCGCCCCGGCCAGCCTTCCAAGGATCTGTCCTGCCTTGGTGAATTCTCCGCGATAGACTGAGCGCAGCAGCTCGGCCCTTACCACCGGCATGTTCTTGGGATCACCTGATCCAATAAAGAAGTGGCACTTGTCGGCACAAGCTCCGCAACGAACACATATGTCCATAAAGATCTTGAAGGTACGATGCTTGTCCAGCCTCTCCCTGAAGCCTTCAAGAAAGATCTCTTTCCAATTTTCCGGAAGACCCCAATCCTCCTCCACCGGGGACCACTTGTGCGCATTCGGCATATCAACGCATTCGATCTTCTCCGGCTTGGCTGGATAACAATATATGCCCTCTTTGATGTTGACGGGTATATCCATCCAGTCCTGCTTGGGAGGACGGAGATCAATCCTAAGAGTTTCCTGGGGTGTCAGTTCCTTTGCCATATTACTCCCTCTCTACAGGTATTCCGGCCTCTTTCATCAAATCCCTGTATTCCTCTTCATATTCCTCGTAAGTATGGAACTTAGGCGGTGTCCACCAGGGATTGACATGTCTCTTCATGCGCGTGTTGTTGACCAGGTTCCTTGTGGGACTCATGAACACGCCCCCCATGTGCATCAACTTGCTGAATGGGAAATAGGCCAACAAGGCGCTAACGAGCAACACGTGTATAAAAAACATGGCTCCAATGCCGTCAGGCAGCGTGGGGTGAAAACTCGCCAGCCCTAAGACCAGCTCTTTTACCCCAACAATGTCCACCCGGAACAAAAATCTCATCAAGATGCCGGTGGTTGCGATGGCGATTATGAGAAAAAGAGGAAAGTAGTCATTTGCCAAGGAAATGTACCTGATACGGGGTGCAAAGAAGCGCCTTCCCAAAAGTATGGCAAGCCCCGTAAGGAGCATCACCTCGCTCAAATACATATGGGGTGCACCAATCTGGAGCATGCCATCTATATTCTCTATGGTTTTCACAAACTCGGGTGTCGGCTGCACGAAAAAACGCAGGTGCCTCAAGGCAATAACCAAAAAACTGTAATGAAACATCAAGGCGCCGAGCCACAGCCATTTTGAAGGCCCATAAATGAGATTTCCACCGCGCAGTTCTGCCCTCGTGTGCCTGAACAAGGACCTGAAGGCAAAAACCTCGAGGAACATCCTTACCAGGACCTCCCACAACTTTACAGGATTATCAAACCTGTTTCGCTTAATCCAGGGGAAGGAATATTCCTGCCCTGCAGTCGTTGGAATGCGGAATGGAACCGGCGATTTACCCCAGTACACCACCCGCCAGATAAAGCCCCCTATGAAAATTGCAAATGCTGCATAAGGAACCAGGATTCCAAGCAAATATTGCAGGGGACCTACCTGAGCCCCAATCAAGGCAATCACGACTATTGCCAAAACTGCACCAAGGGAGACAAGGATAGCCATAAGTTACCTCACTCTACTAATTAATTTTCCTGCGGTCTTATGTCCGTAAACTGTTCCACTTCCCCGCGCTTCTGACGGTGCTTCAAGCCCCGGCGAAGCATATATGAAAGACACATCTGGCCTTCGGCAAATATCGGCCTCTTTTTGAAATCATTTAGCTTGATTTCCCAAATCCTTTCTCTGCAGGCCATATAAACATCGAATGCCATCAAGGCCATACGGTCCACTTTTGCATCAAAAATGAACAACTCCTCATAAATTTCCGGCCCCATCTCCTTTGATGGAATGACCTTTCTTACAACATCCTTCAAAACCACAAATATTCCTATTGCCTGAGAAGGAATAAAGTCCTGAACTGCGCGTATCCTGATGATTTCATCAAGGCATTGCCTAATCTTTTCTTGATCAAAATCACCAACTATTTCGTCGAAAAGCGGGCCAATTGCCTCTTTAAAGGCAGAACCTACCGGATTATCAAATTTATTCCTTTTATTTTCAAGAAATTGGGCGGTTTTTGGATGATAAGTGGAAAAAAGCGTGTTCAACCACATCTCTACGATGCTATCTCGTTTTTTTTCTATGATATCATTCAGTGCCACTTACCGCCTCTCCCCGTGACGATTGTCTTGACTCAGAATATATTGTAAACCAGCGCTTGTGAATAATGATTCATTTTATGGAGCTATCTTATAGATAAAACCTCAATCCATGTCAAGGAGAAATTGAAGGTTTGAAAATAGTATTGGTTCATCCCTATTGTCTGGAGGAACGACTGAGTGACTATGATATAAAAATTGTCCCTATCGGGCTCTACTATATAGGCGCTCTTTTGCGTCGCGAAGGCTATGATGTTGAGATTATTAATTTATACGATTTTAAGGGAAAAAGTGACGAAATACGTGATATTCTCGAAGAGAAGCGACCAGATATCCTGGGATTATCTGTTTTACAGGCCAACAGGCTGGGAGCAGCCGAAATAGCCAGCATTGCAAAATCATGCCTGCCTGATGTCAAGGTAGTCTTCGGGGGCGTTGCTGCCACCTATTTGTGGAAACATTTTCTCAAACACTATGGCCAGATCGATTATGTGGTGGTGGGCGAAGGGGAGCAGACATTCCTTGAGCTGACAAAGCGCCTCGAAAGGTGCCAGGGGCTTAAGGGCCTCAGTGGCTTGGCGTGGCGCAACGGCAATGAGCCGGTATTCAACGGCCCCAGGCCTTTTATAGAGCATATCGACTCCCTTCCCAATCCAGCAAAATATTTTGAATTTCAACACGTTGTCTCTTCCCGTGGCTGCCCCTGGAATTGCACCTTTTGCGGATCACCCAAATTCTGGAAACGCCTGGTGAGGTTCCATTCGCCCGGCTATTTCGTGGATCAGCTGGAGCTTTTGTCGAAAAAGGGGGTAGGCCATTTCTATGTATCAGATGATACATTTACCTTGAAAAAAACAAGGGTAATTGAAATCTGCAGAGAAATTCTTGAGCGAAAACTGGACATAACGTGGGTTGCAATATCGAGGGTGAACCTCGTGGACGATGAGATTCTCTATTGGATGAGAAGGGCAGGGTGCACCCAGATCAGCTACGGGGTTGAAAGCGGTTCCAAGGAAATCCGCAAAGTGTTCAACAAGGATATCAAAGAGAGCGAAATAAAATCTGCCTTCAAGGCCACAACCAGAATGGGAATACTGCCCAGGGCCTATTTCATTTATGGATCCCCAGGAGAAAACAAGGCTACCATCAAGGCTTCCATAAAACTTATCGAGGAAATAAGGCCTCTCAGCTGTGTGTTTTATGTCCTGGATCTCTTCCCCGGCACGGAGCTGTATGAAAATTTCAAAAAGAGATTTAATGTGCCTGATGACCTGTGGCTTAAGCCCATAGAGGATATCATGTATTTTGAAACAGATCCGGGCCTGACAGAAAGGGATATAATGCAATTTGGAAAG
>JALVPX010000083.1:0-12513 GCA_027031565.1 Deltaproteobacteria bacterium
CCTCTCAAAGGGTGTGCCAGGCTCTATACCATGTTCAGGATCGCCTTCTTCTGGATCATATATGTATCCGCATGGGCACTCATATTTCTGCATAAACAGCTCCTCATATAATAAGGAATTTACTAGGCGGACCGGCCAGGCTTGTTCGATTGCCTGGAATTCGCCTGTCCATTTCTTTCAAGATTCCTGAATTTATATAGAAAAATTATACAGAAAAGGAGATTTGTAAAGAAAAAAAGATTTATTCAGAATTTCAAATCCCCTTCCGATAAGCATGCGTAGATGGGCTCAGCGCTTTTAAACCATACTATACGTCTGATGCCCAGCTTGGATTTATGACTTTATTCAACCATATATATCGTTCAGGAGGCGTAAATGAAAGACAAATTTAATTCTGTATCTTTCGTGGTTGCATCTCTTGTGGCTGCACTCTTCTTGTTGAATATCGCAACGGTGGCCCTGACCGTATGGACACTGAATAAGCAGAAAAGCGATGGAACAGCCATAAACACGGCGGGGCGGCAAAGGATGCTGACACAGAAGATGACAAAAGAGTCCATGGAATGGCTCTACAAGCAGGAAAAGGCCGCCAGGGAGAACCTTGCTTCCACCATGAGCCTCTTTGACAGCAGCCTCCATGCCCTGATCAAAGGCGACCCTAAGCTTGGGCTCACTTCCCCCAAGGATGCAGAATTGACTGACAAATTGATCAAGCTCTCAAACATGTGGGAGCCCTTCAAAAAGAAGCTCGAGATCATCCTCACTGCCCACGGAAGCAGCAAGGCAGCCGAAGCCGCCATGAGCTACATACGCAGCAACAACATTCCTCTCCTCAAACAGGCCAACGAGGTGACCAAGCGCTTTGAAGAGATTTCCAAGTCCAAGAACAAGCGTCTTAAGAACTTGGAATATGTCATGCTGGCCCTCGGCCTGACCCTGTTTACTGTTATAACCTTTGTAATGCGCCGCTTTGTAACCGTACCCCTCAGCGAGGTGGTGGAGGCGCTTTCACAGGCAGGCGAGGGCACTTATGCAAAAACCATGACAGTGAAAGGTTTGAAGGAGATCCGTGAGCTTGCTAGGGCCTTTAACTGCCTTGTTGCCAATACCGTTAACCGAACTGCCTTCTTCAGATCCATCCTGGAGACCATGGAATCTGCTGAAAAGAACCTCCATTCCGTTGAAAAGTCGGTGGTTCAGCAGGCAGACAACCTAAACCTAATGGCAGACGAAGTGGCCGAATCCGCAGCCCTTGCAACGGAAAGCCTTGATGCAGTTGCCGAGGCATCCAGGCAGATGGCTGAAGCCACCACTGAAATTGCACAAAGCGTGGCGCAAACTGCGGAGAAGACCAACACTGCCCAGGACCAGGCCCTGACAACCTCTGAAGTGATCAGCAGGCTCGGTGAAAGCTCAGACAAGATCGGAAATATCATACAGGTCATCAATAACATCGCCGAGCAGACGAATCTGCTTGCGCTGAATGCCACCATCGAAGCAGCCAGGGCAGGCGAGGCGGGCAAGGGATTTGCTGTTGTTGCCAACGAGGTCAAGGAACTGGCAAAACAGACCGCGGATGCCACCCACGAGATCACAGAGATGATCCAGACCATTCAGACAGATACGAAAGAGGCGGTAGGTTCCGTGGAAAGCATCACCCAGATCGTCGGGGAGGTGAATGACCTGGCCAATACCATAGCCAGCGCTACCGAGGAACAGACTGCAACCGTCTCGGAGATAAGCACCAGCGTGGAACACGGGGCCCAGGGCGCAAGAGAAGTAAAGGAAAAGGCGCGGAATGCTGCGGAAGAGAGCCAGACCCTTATTGAAATGGCCAACGGAATCACATCTGTCAAGGAGGAACTGGTCGGCATCAACGAAAAGACCGTTACGCTCATGAAGCGCACCCACATATCCCCTGAGCTTGAAGAAAACATCAAAAACGGCATGGATATAACCTGCAACTAGCATATCGGGCCTTGCCAAAGACAGGCCGATCCCAAAACCTGAAATGACACGAGGACCATTTCCCCAGCATCAGGGGAAATGGTCCTTTTATTTTGTTATTTTGCCTGTTTTATGCGCGACAACATTCTTCTCAGCCCGTCCGCATGGCGGTTTGCCACGTTCCGCTTCACCAGTATGTCCACTGCCCTCACAGGCCGCCTGTAATATTGCTGATTCCACGAATCCCTGTACTTTATCACCGCGCCCTCAATGCTGACCCCTGCAAAGGCCCCCTTGGAACGGGCAAAGGCGAGTATGTCTGCTATCTGGGCCTTTGCCCCAGCACCAACAGGCCCGGCTGCAATACTGATATCCGCCCCAAGCTTTAAGGAAGTGGATAAAAACGAATCAATGCCCTTCTCGGTCATTATCATCAATATGATCTCGGAGGCCTCTCCACCGATCTGAAGACCGAAAGAAATGGAGCCCATGGTATAAAAGGCTGGATATGACCATCCCTTTTGCGGATCAAAGGCCAGGAGCACACCACTTCCGCCAGCGCCCCCGATCATGAATCCGCCTTTTATCAGCTGCGGTATTATAAACACGCCCTTGGCCTGGCCGACATGCTGCCTGAACCACTCCATTTGGGGATCAGACATGAATGACTTCAGGACTATGGCAGATTTTTCAACCAGTTCCTCAGGCCTTGTATATCCAGCAGCGTTTGTAGAAACAGGCATGTACAAAAGGAGCGTAAAAACCAGGGCAGCAAAGAATCTGGAAACTCTTTTCCCTTTGCCAAAGGCGCGAGATGATATGTTCATTGCTATAGGACCTCCGTCGTCATTTTGCACAGTGTCTATACTAATTCTAATGGCAGGGAAGATCACTCTAAAAAAGCGGCCAGCCAGCAACTTTATGAACTGCCTTAAAACCATGGGAAATTTCAAATACAATTTCCATTGACCTTCAGCAACCATGGCAACAGGAGAAAATTTTAAGTCTTTTCAGACTCCTTCATAATGTTGACCCGCACCACGCCCCGGACTATCATGGCGCCCACCATGTTAAACCATTTGATAGGTTCAAAATAGAGACTATGCCAGTCTGCTTCACATTTATAGGTTGGCACAACTGCGGCAAGACCACTGTTGCAGAAAAGGTGGTCAAGGCACTGGTAAAAGGGGGCTACAGTGTAGGTGTCATAAAATCCACCAAGCATACTTCCCTTGCCCCGAATCCTGAAGGAAGTGATTCCCGCCGGTTCAAGGCAGCTGGGGCCTCTTCAGTAGCCCTGGCGTGCCCTGACCAGCTCATTGTTTTTGACCGAAACAAGCGTTTCGGCCTTGAGTATCTGGCCTTTCAGCTATTTCCCGAGGCTGACATCGTGGTTGGAGAAGGTTTTAAAAATGACCCTGATGCATTCAAGATCGAGGTCGCTCGAAAGGAAATTTCCACTGAACTCCTGGTTGACAGGGTGCCCAATGTTGTGGCGCTTGTTTCCGACTTTGGGGCTGGCAGGGAAAACTGGTTCCATATCGATGATATTGATGAACTGGTGAAGTTCATCGAACGCACTTTTCTCGATGCCAGGGACCTTGAGCCAAGGGTGGAAATGTTCGGGGACCATGGCAAGGTTCGATTGAAGCATTTCATAAGAAATGCCCTAAAGGGCGTGCTTTTTGGCTTTATAAGTTCCCTGAGAAACACACAGGGTATCAAGGCGCTGGAAATTCGTATAAAAAAATAAACGGCCTATCCTTATCAGGGCTGTCGCAAAATAAAAGCCCCCTTGGCCCTTCTGGCCAAGGGGGGCTTGCACATTCCTGTTTGGATAATGGTCTTTAATACATATCCATTCCGCCAGGCATGCCGCCGCCCATTCCTGGGGCTGCTGCCTTTTCCTCCTTCTTGGGAGCTTCAGCCACCATTGCCTCGGTGGTAAGCAGCAGGCCGGAAACACTGGCTGCATTCTGGAGCGCGGTCCTGCTGACCTTGGTTGGATCGATGATACCGCTTTCCATCAGGTCTTCATATTCGCCAGTTGCAGCGTTGAATCCTATATTTCCGCTTTCGCTTTTTACGCGCTCAACCACTATGGAACCCTCGAATCCAGCGTTGTTGGCTATCTGGCGCAGCGGGTCCTCAAGGGCACGCCTGATAATGTTGATGCCATGCTGTTCATCTTCGTCCTCAACCTTGAGGCCATCCAGCGCAGAGATACAGCGGATATATGCAGTGCCACCGCCGGCCACGATGCCCTCTTCAACTGCTGCCCTGGTTGCATTAAGGGCATCCTCTACCCTTGCCTTCTTTTCTTTCATCTCAGTCTCGGTGGCAGCTCCCACATGGATAACGGCAACACCGCCGATGAGCTTGGCAAGTCTTTCCTGGAGTTTTTCCCTGTCATAATCGGAGGTCGTTTCCTCTATCTGGGCCCTTATCTGTTTTACGCGGCCCTCGATTGCCTCCTTGGAGCCGGCACCATCGATGATGGTGGTGGTATCCTTGTCAATCACCACCCTCTTTGCGCGCCCAAGGTCATTCAAGGAGATGTTCTCAAGTTTGATGCCGAGATCTTCAGCTACCATCTGACCGCCGGTAAGGATTGCTATATCCTCCATCATGGCCTTGCGCCTGTCGCCAAAGCCAGGGGCCTTGACTGCGCAAGCCTGCAAGGTTCCACGCAGTTTGTTGACGACCAGTGTTGCCAGTGCCTCGCCCTCAACGTCTTCTGCAATGATGAGAAGCGGCTTGCCCATCTTGGCGATCTGCTCCAAGAGGGGCAGCAGGTCTTTCATATTGCTTATCTTCTTCTCATGTATCAGGATGTATGGATCCTCAAGGGCACACTCCATCTTTTCCGGGTCTGTAACAAAGTAGGGGGAAATGTAACCGCGGTCGAACTGCATACCTTCAACCACGTCGAGGGTGGTCTCCATGGACTTTGCCTCTTCCACGGTTATGACCCCTTCCTTTCCTACCTTGTCCATGGCCTCTGCTATGATGTTTCCAATTGCAGGATCATTGTTTGCGGAAATCGTACCAACCTGGGCAATTTCTTTCTGATCCTTGGTGGGCTTGCTCAGCTCTTTCAGTTTGTCCACTACTGCGTCAACGGCCTTGTCGATACCCCTCTTGAGAGCCATGGGGTTGATGCCTGCAGCAACCAGCTTGGTACCTTCGGTGTAGATTCCCTGGGCAAGTATGGTGGCGGTGGTTGTCCCATCGCCTGCAACATCGCTGGTCTTGGAAGCAACTTCCTTGACCATTTGTGCACCCATGTTTTCAAATTTGTCTTCAAGTTCGATCTCCTTTGCCACGGTGACACCATCCTTGGTGATTACTGGAGAACCAAAGGACTTTTCGATGATCACGTTACGTCCCTTGGGTCCAAGAGTGACCTTAACGGCATTGGCCAAGGCGTTTACGCCGCGAAGCATGGACTCACGCGCTTTGGCATCATATTTAATCTCTTTTGCAGCCATATTTCTTTACCTCCGATTTAATCAGAAATTTTTTTGTTTTTCTTTTTTTCTTTTTCTTTTTTCAATTTCAAAAATGGGATTCAGTCAACTAGAGATGAGTCAAACAGGATTACCCTTCAATTACTCCCAAGATATCGTCTTCTCTCATCATCAAAAATTCTTCGCCTTCAATCTTGATCTCTGTACCAGCATACTTACCGAACAGGACTTTGTCCCCAACCTTTACTTCAAGGGGTTTTACCTCTCCATTTTCCAGGATTTTGCCATTGCCGACAGCCACCACCTCGCCTTCGATAGGCTTTTCCTTGGCGGTGTCTGGAATGATGATTCCTCCTTTGGTCTTTTCTTCTTCCTCAAGCCTTTTGACAAGAACTCGATCGTGTAGCGGACGTATTTTCATAGCGTTCACTCTCCTTACTTTATTATTTTTTTTATTAAATAAATTAGGTGGCCACCCTATTAAAATATTAGCACTCCTCTTTGACGGGTGCTAATATAAACACGTTTTTCTTCAGTGCAACCCCTCTAATGAAAAAAATGTTTTTTCGGGCCTGTTTAATATTTGTTCAAAAAAACCGGCAGGTAGGGCACTCATGCCACCTTGGCTACACCCCAAAACAAGAACCACTTATTTTTTGCAGTCAAAAACTTTTTCAAGGCAAATGCCATTTATTTGTAGTAAAACGAGTGAAAATCTCGGTAATTTAATTAAAAACTCTTTTGAATACGCAGACATGGGGAGCGGCAGCTGGAAGTGGCTTCTAAGCCATTATTTTTTGTGATTTCTTACAA
Organism: Deltaproteobacteria bacterium; assembly: GCA_027031565.1. Classification (GTDB taxonomy): domain Bacteria; phylum Desulfobacterota; class Dissulfuribacteria; order Dissulfuribacterales; family JALVPX01; genus JALVPX01. The sequence goes on from JALVPX010000083.1 coordinate 6,231, forward strand.
GGTCTAGTGGTGTCTCCTTCAGAGTTTTCAGAGTTCTTTTCGTACGACCACTCCACATCTTAGTCCTATTCACTATTCACGCCGAAAACTCTTTAGGAGACCTCTGAAAAACCGCCTCTTTTGCCCAATAGCTGCGTTCTCGTCGCGAAAAAATGCTCACATACCCCAAGTATGCTGCGCTTTTTTCGCTCCTCAGGCCTTGCTCTTGAACAAGATAGTTGTTTTTCAGAGGTCTCTTCAGGAGCCACACACTAGACCTGATCTGGCCGTGCCTGCAAACACAACGATCTTTCTTTCAAAGAGATTTTTTTAACACAGTGCCGTCTATTTTTAATGAGAATCATAGGCTTTTCGAGGTAAAAAGTTTTTTGAATGCACAGGCGTGGGAGTGGCGGCAGGGGATGGCGCCTGAACCATTTTTAACGTGAAGAGGATGTAAGAGCCTTTGCAGGCGCACGGCGGACCTTTAAAAATGGTGAAGGAGACACCCCAGCCGCCCCATTTATATAGGCAACTGAATTTGTGCCTTTCAGCCAGTGTAACCGTCTCAATGAAAAATTATTTTTCGCAATATTTTTTTGAAATGCTCAAGTTTTCTGCCTTAAAAAACGACTAAAATGATATGAGCCAATCAGTTATTGGCTTATTTGTTCAAAGGAAATCCTGCAAATAGGGAAAGGACTCAATTATGGCAAACCTTTCGTCCACTATCAAGCGCCTAACGGATGTGCCTGTCAGCGTAAAAATCATTGCCTCGGTTTTGACTGTCATTGCCGTCGCCCTGGGGCTTTCATCATATCAAACCATACAGGTAATCAAGGAACAGGAAAAAGGGGTTATTCAAAAGGTGAAGGCGCGAGGTGCTGCCCTCCAAGATAAGATAGAAGATGCTGCCGTTCAATACATGCAGATGGCCTATCTTCTCTCCAACATGGACATAGTGAAGGAGAGCCTAACAGATGGTAACAGGGAGATGTTGGTCAGCGGTTTGTCGAAGATTATCAAGGAAATGAGCGCTCTGGACCAGGCAAAAAGGCTCAAGGTTCATTTTCATACCTTGCCAGCCCGTTCTTTCCTGCGGGCCTGGAAGCCGAACAAACATGGCGATGACTTATCCGGCTTCAGGCAGACAGTGGTTGATGCCCAGCAGAATGGCTCAAAAATATCAGGAGTAGAGGCAGGCAGGGCGGGTCTGGCTGTTCGCGGTGTTGTGCCTGTAAAAGATTACGACGGGAGCATCGTGGGAAGCGTAGAAGTTTTTTGCAACCTAGCCCAGCTAGTGGAGCAATTTGCAGCATCCAATGGCGACAAGGCAGCCCTTTTCAGGAAGGAACAGATCAAGTCCTTTACTGGTACAAAGAATGGTAAAGGCCTTTCTTTTGACGATCTTTCATTGATATTCAGCCAGGACAGGGAAATTGTGAAAAGGCTTGTGGACAGCAGCTTTCTGCAAAGAGGCATGCAGGTGCAGACAGCGGCCTTAAAGGGCAATACGCTGCTGGTTGCTACGCCTGTGCTTGATTATGCTCGGAACAGCGCAGGCGTTTATGTCAGTTTTACCGATCTTACCCCGTTTAAGAAGGCGCAAATCGCTTCCATGGTTAAAGCGGGCATGGTCTCTCTCATATCCTTTGGGCTGTTGGCATTGGTGGTAGTTCTGGTCGTAAGAAAGGCGGTACTCATGCCTGTCAACGCTACCATAGATGTATTGGGAGATGTTTCCAAGGGTAATCTGCGACGCAAGGTCCCGATCATTTTCAATGACGAGCTCGGCAGGCTTGCAAACGGCGTAAATTCCATGATCGATTCCCTGAGAGAGCTGGTTCGGCAGATGAGGGAACAGAGTAAGGCCCTTGAAAAGGCTGGCACTGAACTTGAGCATACATCTGGCCAGGCAGCCAGCAGTGCCTCTGAGACAAGCGCCCAGGCAGACGAAATAGCCCAGACAAGTGCCGCCAACGAGGAGCGCATCAATTCGGTTGCCTCAGCCAACGAAGAGGTGACTGCTACAGTAAAAGAGGTCGCCCAAAGTTCAATGCTTTCCATGAACATGGTAACTGAAGTTGGAGAAAAAATTGACGAGACATCCAAGACTATTGACAGACTGCACGAATATTTCGTCCAGATAGAAGGGGTGATGCAGTTTATCAGAAATATCGCCGAACAAACAAACCTGCTTGCATTGAATGCAACCATAGAGGCAGCCAGGGCCGGGGAGGCTGGCAAGGGATTTGCCGTGGTGGCCAGTGAGGTGAAGGAGCTTGCCCGTCAAACCGGAGAGGCAACAGACAAGATTGTAGATACCATTCAAGGTCTGCGGGAGATTGTGGATGCCTCTGTGGACGCAGTGAAGAATGTGCATGAGATGATAGATCCTGTCCAGGCCATTGCCAGTGATATATCCCACTCAATGGAACAAAACATAGAGGCAGTAAATGAGATAAGCCATAATGCGCAGGAAGTGGCTTTGAGCGCAAGTGATTCAACTAGGCAGATCGATGAACTGCGCAATGCTGTTGGTGTGGTGGCAAAGGCCGCTGAAAATACTGCCGATACCTCGAGAAAACTCAACTCCCTTGCAGGGGAGATAGAGACCCTCATCTCCAGGTTCAACATTTAAAAGGAGCACCCTCATGAAGATTCTTCTCCTTGAAGACAGTGTGATCGTAGCGAAACTATTGGCCAGCCTGCTGAAAAGCCGCGGCTACGAGGTAATCGAAGCGGTTTCCGTGGCTCAGGCCATGGATCATCTTGTTGAGGCCGATATAGCCATCCTTGATTATCAGCTGCCTGATGGAAACGGGCTGGATGTGGCAAGGGAGCTGCGCCGCCGCAAACCAAGTGCCTACTTGATACTGCTTACGGCCAGGGGCCATTCCATTACTGAAAGGGAAGCCCGGAGAGCGGGCATAGATCAATATCTCGAAAAGCCTGTAGAGCCTGAAACAATTCTGGGTATCGTAGAGGTGCATTCCAAGCAGGCTGCAGCCTGAGTTCCCCTTTCTTTATGCTGCTACTACCCGAGTGTATCGACCCAGGCCTGTTCTATTTTGTCGGAGCAGCGGCAGCTTTCCTCTTCTTGGCCCTTATAAGATGCGGCTATCTGAAGAATATCATCCGGCGTTCGAGAGACCACTATAAGAACTTGCTGGATGCCTCGCCTTTCGGTGTTGCACTCACCACTTCTGCCGGAACAATACACGTAGCCAACAAATCCTTGGCAGATTTTTTGGGAACCAAAGTAACCGAGCTGAAGGGCAGGGACCTGTCTGAACTGCTGGGAATAGATTACTGGAGATATTATTCAAGCGTAGAGGCGCTTCGGCCCGGCAATTTCGTGGTTTTGCCAATTGTTGAGTCCAAACAGCCAGACGGCGCAATCCAGTACCTGACGGTCAGGATTTTCGCTTCAGGTTCTGAAGAAAATCTCTTTTTCTGGCACGTAGTAGACGAGACTGACAAAATTCGTTTAGAGCTCGAATATATGGAGTTGCTTGAAAATGTGCCGGTAGGGATTTTCAGGTCCAATATGGAAGGGGATCTGACTTACAAGAATCACAAATTTCAGCAATTTTTTGAAAATACCACAGTTCCAGCTACCCTGAATGCCCTTTTGGGAGAAAACTTGTGGACCCTGATCAGAAAAGAGATCATCAAAAAGGGTGCCACCTTTTCAACTGGTCTCATAATAGAAAGCGAAGGCAATCCAAAGCATTTCATGTTTTCAGTGAAATGTTGTGAATATGATGGAGGATTGTGCCTGGCAGGAACCCTGGAAGATGTGACCTCGCTGGCAGAACTAAACAGGCGGCTCAAAAGTGCAGTGGATAAGGCCAAGGAGGCATCCAAGGCAAAAAGCGCCTTCCTTGCAAAAATGAGTCACGAATTGAGGACACCCCTTAATGTGATCCACGGCGTTGCCGAACTCCTTAGGAACCGGGTCACGGATGACGGGGCCCTCGACCTTATCAATGACTTGCAATATTCTTCAGAACATCTCACAGCCCTGATCGGGGACATACTGGACCTTGCAAAAATAGAATCGGGGGGCCTTGAGATCAACAAAGAGCCTCTTGATTTTCAAGAGTTGATCAACAGCCTGGAAAAGGTGCTTGGGGTACAAGCGAGGTTGAAAGGCCTTTCTTTTTCCGTGAAAATCCGCGATGGAGTGCCAAGGTATTTCATTGGCGATCCAGTGCGTATAAAACAAATTATTTACAATTTAGTGGGAAACAGCCTTAAGTTCGTGGAAGAAGGCGGTATCTTAATAGGCATTGAAGGCAGGGGGCAGAGGGAGGATGGAAAGGTTGAGATAGAGATGGCCATATCAGATACCGGTCCTGGTATACCGTCAGACGTGTTGCCAAACATATTCAATCCCTTTGTGCAGGATAAACAAGGCAAGATAAAGGGCGGTACAGGACTTGGACTGGCCATAACCAAAGAGCTGGCCGAGATGATGGGAGGCAGCATCAGTGTTGAGTCAACAGTCGGCCTTGGAACGGTATTCAGGGTGAGGCTCGTGGTGGAGCCTTGCCAGGAAGACATGGTTGATAAGGTCTCAAAGGTGGGGCATGCACTGGATGATGTGCGACCAGGCAGGGCCTTGATTGTCGACGACGTAGCCATGAACCGCAAGGTGCTGCGCCTATTGCTGGAGACCAGGAAGTGGGGGGTTGTGGAGGCAGAAAATGGCCAGCAGGCCCTTGACATCCTGGAACAGGATCAGGCCTTTGACGTGGTCTTAATGGATGTGTCAATGCCTGTGATGGACGGTGTTACAGCCACAAAGAGAATAAAAGAGAATAAAAAAACAGGCCATCTGCCGGTGATTGGAATAACAGCCCACGCCCTGGCCGATGACAAGAGACGTTTCCTGGAAGCCGGCATGGACAGCTACATTTCAAAACCAGTAAATTCAGACAAGCTTTGGGAGCAGTTTTCCGTTTTGTCAGGCATGGAAAACCATGCAGAGGGAGAGGAACCTGCAGCAGAAAAGCCAGAGCCAGATATGGACGATTCCTCTGAACCTGTAGACATGGTAGCGCTCTTGGATACGTGTCAGGGCATGAATGAGCTGGCAAAAGAGCTTGTGGAAGATCTTGTAAAGGAATCCGGCGGCTGGCTTGATGCAGCTGCAAGAGCAGTGGACGCAAAGAATTTAAAGGAGATAAGAAGGGTGTGCCATCTTGTGAAAGGTACGGCCTCAACCGTTCATGCAGGGGAACTTTTTCTGGCTGCTGAAGAATTGGGACGTGCAGCCAGGAATGGTGACATGGAAATGATAGGTCCCAGACTTTCAAGCCTACAGGATGCCGTTCAAAGACTTAAAAATTGGTATGAAGAAGGGATCAATAATTCAGAACCTTCCTGCGCACCTGGATTACCTTCTCAAACATCCTTCGGCAATCGTGCTCGGTCTGGCCAGTGATCCTTCCGGTAAGCCTCTTTTCGTTTATTGCCTTGAGATAGAGCTGAAATCCCTTTATTAAGCAGGCAGCCTGCTCTTCTTCCAAATAAGAGAAGGCGTTCAAGGCCCCAAGCAAGGGAATGGTACCGGTGTGATCGCATAAGGCAGGCGCCTCGCTGGCATGGGCCAATACGAGAAATTGAGTGATAAACTCGATGTCAACCAGCCCGCCATCTTTATATTTTATGTCCATTTCCAAACGGTTTTTGTCTTTTTCAGCACCTATCTTTTCCCGCATATCGAGGATTTTTTGTCGCAGTTCTTTGATATTTCGTTTTTGACAAAGGATTTTCTTCCTTAAATCGATAAATTCCTGCTTCAGCACGGAATCACCGCAGATTGGACGCGCGCGAACCAGGGCTTGATGCTCCCATGTCCAAGCCATATCCATCTGGTATTGGAAAAAGGAGGCCAGGGAACTGACCAGTACGCCTGATTCACCTTCAGGCCTCAGCCTCATGTCCACCTCATAGAGCCGCCCATAGGGCGTATATGCCGTTAATATGTGAAGTATTCTCTGGCCCAGGCGGGCATAGAAAAGGGGGGTATGGATCTTTTTGGGCCCGGTTGTCATAGTGTTGTTCTGGCCTGAGTGCAGAAAAACCAGGTCGAGATCCGACCCATAGCCCATTTCTCTGCTGCCTAATTTGCCGTAGCCTGCAACGAGAAAACCAGTCACTTTGCCTGGTCCATTGCCGGCCTTTGGCATCCCGTGCCGCTTAACCACATGTGAAAAGGCCATTTGAACGACCTTGTTCAAAATAACCTCAGCAATGTCAGACAACAGTTTCCCAACCTCCAGAACAGCCAAGG
>JALVPX010000083.1:12523-16939 GCA_027031565.1 Deltaproteobacteria bacterium
CCCCATGGCGAAACCGCCTGAGTTCTTCCATTTGGCTTTCTAGGTCATCTTCTGCGATTCGGCCCATGATGGTACATAGACTCTTCTCCAGCGCCTCCTTGGAGTCCGGGGCAAAAAGTAGCCGGGGATCTATCAATTCATCCAGCACCACCGGGTACCTGGCAACATGCCGGGCTATCCATTCGCACTTGGAGCTCAAGAACACCAGGTTTTTCAAAGCTGCTTGATTTTCCAGGAGGAGAGATAGATAAACAGCCCTGCCCTTGATGGCATCGAGTATGTCCAGCATTCGAGAAAGAGTCTGTTCCGGCTCCTCCATGCGGGAGGCCTCTTTAACTATTCTTGGGAAAAGGCGCTGAAGTCTTTGAGATGCCATAGGCCCCAGAGAGCGGGTGCTCCTCGAAGTCCAGAATCCCGTGATCATGTTCAGTGCTGCAGTTGGGTCCTTAAAGCCCCAATCCTCGAGTATTGGCAGCAGTTCCTCTTTTTTTACCTGCCCGGCAAAGGTAATTTCCATCTCGGCGCCTTCATCTGCTGAAGCAGATAAAAAGGCCTTGAACTGGCTGGATACAGCCCCCATCTTGTGCTGTAGCATCTGTTCAAAGGAAGGCCAGTCCCTGCAACCGAAGGCAAGGGCCAGCCGCAATCTATCCAGGTCAGATTTTGGTATGGCATGGGTTTGGGAGTCCCTGATTTCCTGGATGTGGTTTTCAGCGGTTCTTAAAAAGTAGTAGCTCTCTTTCAATATCTTTATTTCATCCCTGGGATAAAGACCTAGTTTTTCCAATGTATTCAGGGCATCAATTGTGCCCTGCACCTGCAGTTCAGGGAATCTTCCGCCATGCAGAAGCTGAAGCGCCTGGCAGATGAATTCTATGTCTCTGATTCCTCCCGGCCCAAGCTTCAGGTTGTCTTTGAGGGCCCTTTCGCCATGCTCTTTTTCGATCAAGAGTTTCATCCCCCTCAAGGATTCGAGGGCGCTGAAGTCCAGATATTTTCTATAGACAAAGGGTCTCAATCTTTTCAGCAGGCGGTTTCCCGCATCGATATCGCCTGCAACTGGCCGGGCCTTGATTAGTGCGTATCGCTCCCATTCCCTGCCATGCACTTCATAATATTCCTCCATGGCATCGAAGCTGGCAACCAGCGGGCCTTGGTCTCCAAAGGGGCGAAGTCTAGTATCTGTGCGAAACACAAAACCATCTTCTGTGCCGGTACCAATCAGTTTCAACAAAGATTGGGCCAGGCTGGTGAAGAACTGGTTGTTCGTATATCCATGCCCCTGTTCTGTGTGGCCATCCTCTTCGTAGCACAGTACCAGATCCACATCTGATGAAAAATTGAGTTCCCGGCCCCCAAGTTTTCCCATGCCAAGTACAACCAGCTGAAGCCTGCGCCCGTCTGACGATAACGGATGCCCCATTTTTTCCGCCTGGAATGAATAAAGGCGCTTCAGCCCTTCATCCAGGCAAGATTCAGCCAAGTGGGTCAGATCAAGCAACGTCTCAATAAGGGGAGCCCGTTTCGAAAGATCCCTCCAGGCGATCCTCACCATCTCCCTGTTTCTGCAAACACGAAGCGCCCTGGCCGCTTCTTTCATGTCCGCACAGTCCTTCAAAGCACGTGATGCATTGTTAGTGTAAGACTGTCTTGAATAGCTCTTGAACAGATCGCCGCTTTCGAGCAGGTCCAGAATGATTTCAGGCCTGGATCGGGCAACGCTTGCTGCGAATTCGCTCAGGAAAAAAACAGCTTCAGCTTCCTTGACGAAAGAATCTTTTAAAAGCCTGCTCCTTTTTCTTGCTGCAAAAAAGTGGCGAATAGCATCAACGGCCTCTAGGGCCTGTTTCAAGGCAGCCTCGGGAACCAAATGGAGTATGTGCTCAACATTCATGTTTTTTTAAAAGGGCTTCAAAGATCTTGTCATGCGCCTCGTGCGGCGTCATGCCTGTCTCATGGATGAGCATCCAGGCGCATCTTCTGAAGGCCCGGTACAGATCGCTGCGCAGGCTCACAACGAGGTGTTCCCGTTCTTCGTCAACGTGCTTGTGCTTTTTTCTATTCTCCATATCAGGGCCCCTGGTCATTCACCATAATTGGTATTTCGTACTTATGGCAGGCAGCACCCATTTTGTAAAGCGGAAAGGATGTAGACGACGGCCGATTCCTGTCTTGTGATATTCTACATAGTGGTTTAATTAAACGGGGATGAAAGGCGTTGTTTTCCTTGATCGGGATGGAACAATAAATGAAGAAGTGGAATACCTTAACAGGGTGGAGGATCTGCGCCTTATACCAAATGCTCCCAAGGCAATAAAGGCACTCAATCAGGCCGGTTACAAGGTGTTTGTGGTGACAAACCAGTCAGCCATAGCCAGGGGCCTCCTGACCGAAGAAATCCTTTTTCGTATACATCAAAGGCTTGAAAAGATGCTGGAGGACGGCGGCGCCCAGGTGGACGGCTGGTTTTATTGTCCGCACCATCCAGAGGCAGGCGATGGTCCTTTCACAAGGCCCTGCCGTTGCAGGAAGCCTGATACTGGTATGATAGAAGCGGCCTTGAAACAGATCGATCAAGACGTCATGCAGAAATTCGTGATAGGTGACAGTCTGTCCGATATGCAGTTGGCACTAAATGCAGGAGCAACCCCGATTCTTGTGACAACCGGCCATGGCGCCAAGGCCTTGGAATTAATGGACCATGCTATAAAGACGGCAATTGCCTACACTGCCAGGGATATACTTGATGCCGCCCACTGGATAATAAGTGCAGGAGAAGATGTCTGATTCACCAGCCCGCATATTGATCATCCGATCCAGCGCCATAGGCGATATTGTAATGGCCTCACCAATGTTGAGGACGTTGAAAAGCGCCTGGCCAGATGCAAAGATCGACTGGCTGGTTGAGCCAGCCTATTCCTGTCTGTTGAAGGGCAATCCCCATGTCAACAGGGTTATAGAATGGGATAAACCAGCCTGGAAGAAGATGGTGTCCAAATTTCATTTAGGTGGTCTATGCAAAGAAGCGCGCAGCCTTGCACGGGTTTTGCGCTTGTCGAGATATGATCTCGTTCTCGATGCCCAGGGCCTGTTGAGGAGCCGTGTGCTTGCATGGCTTTCAGGAGGAAAAGACAGGATAGGTTTTGATTCCAAGGAACCCGGCAAGTTTTTGATGAACAGGATCATTTCCAAGGGGCCAGATTCCCACAAGATGAGCTCTGAATATTATTTTATGATGGTCAAGCTAGGCCTTGAACCCGGTGATTTCAGGCCCTTCATAGTTCTTAAAGCAGAAGACGAGGCGTGGGCTGCAGAAATTATAAAAAAACACGGAATTAAAGGCCCATATTTTGTAATTTGTCCCTTTACCACGCGCCCGCAAAAACATTGGTTTTTGTCCTATTGGACAAGGCTTACTGCACACCTGGCGCACTTTTATGCGGTTGATGTGGTTGTGCTGGGCGGACCAGGGGATGAGGCCACAGGCGAAGAGATCGCCAAAAGAGCAGGCAAAAACATACATAATCTTGCAGGCAGGGCCACCCTGACCCAGAGTGCAGCCTTGTTGAAGGGCGCATCACTGGCTATAGGTGTTGATACCGGCCTTACACACATGGCCACTGCGTTCGGAGTGCCTGTAATCGCCCTTTTCGGCTCAACCAGGCCTTATCTGGATGCGGGTGTAGACAGCACCAAGGTGCTGTATAGTGGCCTTTCGTGTTCACCATGCAAGCGGAAACCCACCTGCAACGGAAAGCATGATTGCATGCGCTGGATTACGCCCGAAATGGTGCTGGAAGAAGCACAGGAGTTGATACTGAATATTAATATTTGAAACGAGGATTAAACGCCATGTCACTGATAAGTAAGGAGTTGCTCGAAATATTGGCCTGCCCTAAATGCAAGCAGGCGGTAAGAGTGGACGAAAAAGAAAAGGCATTGATATGCGACAAATGCGGCCTTCTTTATGAAATACGGGAAGGTATTCCGATCATGCTCATAGAAGAAGCAAAGCGCTTGGGCAAACAGCAGATTCAGGAGCAGGAGTGAGCAGTAAGGCCCCTGCCCTGCCCAAGGATTTTTCCCATCTGCATCTGCTGGTCGTGGGCGATCTTATGCTGGATCGATACGTATGGGGTGATGTTGAACGTATATCTCCCGAGGCCCCTGTCCCGGTCCTGCAGGTAAGAGATGAGGATCAGCGGTTGGGCGGGGCTGCAAACGTTGCAAACAATCTCAAGGAACTGGGCGCAAGTGTTGCAGTTGTGGGGGTTGTGGGCAATGATGCTGCCGGAGAGTCCATACGTAACATGCTCATGGCACAAGGAATGCAAGCTAAGCTCATCATAGATGAGGAGCGTCCCACCACTGTCAAAACCAGGGTCATAGCCCAGGGGCAGCAGGTCGTCAGGGTGG
>JALVPX010000084.1:0-12369 GCA_027031565.1 Deltaproteobacteria bacterium
GGTTAGTTCTGCCTCCGCTCCTGTTGGGGTACAGGAGCCTACAAAAACCTCTGCTGCACGGTTTGGGAGGAAATGTGAGGGACACCGTGCTTCCCCTCATTTGTCACCACAAGATATTGGGCATATCCCAGTGTGCGAGGGCCTCTGGAACCACAATATGTAGGATTTTATAAAGACAAAAAAGAAAGGGGGCCTGAAGCCCCCTTTCTAGTTACTTAATCATTTTAGTTTCTTCGTCCTTGTTCCTGTGCCCCACCACAAGATATGGGGTTGGAACCAGCGGGATCCAGCTCGTGAGGGCCTCTGAAACCACAAGATGTAGTGTCTATGCTATTGCCCTGGGGCTGGCTCCTCTTTCTCTTTTTTTCCATAATGCGCCTCCATTGCTGAGAATAGTCTCAAGGATGTGCAAATACGGAGTCTCCACACATGGAGACTCCGTTACGCCTCCCCGTGGGAGAAGATTTTATGCGGCTTTTTTAAATTCCTCGCCACACTCCTGCAGGCCTGCTTTCTCAAGCACAAAATCGCAGGCATCCTGTGCTTTGCGGGCTGCTGTGAAGATAGCCCGGCTGTCTTTATGCAGAACTTCCAACCATGAATCTATATAGTCGGTATATTGGGTTTCGCCGAAAGGAACTCCAGTATTAGCCATGAGAAAAGCAGAGCCCAGTTCGGCTACCAATTCCTCCATAGCATATTCAGCGCTACCAAACCGGTTTTTGAGATTACGATTGAGCCTGTTTTCATGGCCTGTCCAGTGAATAAGTTCATGGTAGAAAGTTTCTTTAAACCCCTCTGCGTGGATGAAATTCTCTTTTTTCGGAAGGCAAATGACATCCTTTGAGGGAATATAACAGGCCCGCATGCCGCCCCACCGAATCTCGGGAAGGGTAAGGAGAGATTTAGTGAAAGCGTCAACGTCAAAATAATTTTTTTGGAGGGGTTTCAGTTTAATGCCCTCGCACTGAGCTACATTAAAAACCCTGTAAGCCCGTGCGATAGGAACAACCTTCGTGGGTAGTTCATCTTCGGACATTCTGGAGGATTGTTCACCGCATTCGCAATCTACTACCTCTATAAATTTCCAGAACACAACCGTAGAGGATTTTTCCCCTTTTTTTATGTGTCCCCCGATCTTTTTAGCTTGGTTAAACGTAAGCCAACGGGGGTCTTCATACCCCTTGACCCACATTTCAAGACCAAGGATTATTTGATTGATTCCTTTATAGCGATGCCCTGAGATGGCATTAAATGGAAGCCCGTTGTTCCAGGGCTGTATCCATTCGGAGAAATTACCACTTTCCAGAGCCATGATGATTTTGTTTGTAACTTCTTGGTAAAGATTACGTCTTTTCATTGCCTGCCTCCTTTTTGCTTATTGGCCGGAGGCAGAAACAAAACCCCGCCAGGGGCAATGTTGTTCCGCCCCCGGCTTTGGGGATTGTTAATTAGAAGATTTCGTCAAAGGCCACTTCCCTTGTTCCTATCTCTATATCCGTATGGCGGATATAAGCACGGAACATGAAAGTTGTGACAAACACTCTGCAAACAGGAGCTTCCACCCGCAGGGTATCTCCTTCAATTTTCAATGCTTCCCATAAGTAATATCCAGGGATGTCAATATATTGAAGGAGACTCGTCGAGTGTTCCATTTTGGCAAATTGCCTGATAAGCCTGGACGCAGCCTTGACCAGCATGACGAAGCGTGCGTCTGGCTTGAATATCAGCTCTCCTGTTATGTCTTTCTGAAACTCATCGCGAACCCAATACTCCAGCCTGATTTTGTTTATCTTGGGCTGTGTATTGGCAATATAAATATCCAATGGAATGCCATCGGCCAAAGGTTCAGGGTAGTCAAGCCTAACCACCCTATTCTTTTCTATGGCATATCCCCAGCGAGAGCCGTCTTCTCCCTCGAAGGTCAAGCTTGTACGCTCACCGGGTGCTATGACCTTTGAAAAGAAGATTGCCAGTTCCTTGTCTGCATAGTGCTTGGCATACAGGTCGCCATCTGTGATGACAACCCTGCCTTCTGGCGAGATGTCAAAGTCGTACCAGAAGTTGCCAAGTTCATTACACGGAAGAGATTCTCTGTAGCCTTCCAGCTCCTTGAAGAAAGTATCTCTGGAAAGGACTGTTTTAAATGGAATGTAATCAAGAGTGCTCTCGTAACCCATTGTTCTACCTCCTTGATTTTTGTTTTTCCAGGAAGGCAGAACACACGTCTCCCCAGGGAGACGAGACTGGTTCCGCCTCCCTGGTGGGGAGATTAAATTGGTTAATTTCTTACTTCTTCACAGTAGATGCAGTATTCAGTTTTTACCTCGGGGTCAAAGACCCACTCGTGAATACATCCATCCGAATCTTTTATGCCCTCACACCAACATCCATACCCTGCAAGGACCTTTCCGCAGTCCATGCAGGTTTTTCCGTAATTGTCTCCCATTATGCGATTGTGAGGGCAATGATCAGGTTTCGATCTCATTTTTACCTCCCTGTTTCGCCCTACTGACCGCACCGGGCTTAATTTCCGCCAAGGGCGGATGGTGGTGCGGGCAGGAGCTTCCCCTGCCTATTACCTGCCCTTTATAGAAACACTACAAGACGGGCATATTTTTCTTGTAATGTGAGGAAAAGGGAAACAAGCGAGCAAAACCGGAAGGGAAAAACTGCCCTGGCGGGCAGAGGAAGGAAGGTTCTGCCCGCCTGAGTGGGTTATTGTGACTTTTTGATTCTCTTCTTCAAGTGCTTCCAGATATATATTGAGCAGCCTAAGGTTACTATGGCTGTCAAGGCTGAAAGTATCAAAAGCATTTCATTAACTGGATCCATTGGCAGCCTCCTTTTTTATCAGGTTAATGCACGCTTCAACCAGGTTCAAGACACCTAGACTTAAAATGCCGGTCACCAGGGGTACAATTACCTGTTTGCCTGAAAGCGTGGCAAATGCGGCACTGGCAACAACAGCAATCCAAATATACCGCAGCGTGCTAACTGATAATTTGGCAATTTGCCAGATGAGTTGATTATAAATGGTCATCATTTTCCCGCCTCCGTCTTTTCCAGTACGGCGGTGGCGGTAGATTTTCCATTACGCCGCAAGCCAACAAAGCCCACGCACCTGAACCCTTTGGCAATGAGCTTTCTGGCCTGCTCGGCAACCGATTTATAAGTACCATTTAGACAAATTTGGGTCATGCCTTCCTCCTTTCAGCGGGAGAAGACATGACTCCTCCCACGCGGGAGAAAAACACATCTTCTCCCGCATGGGATTGGGGTTGTTCGATTAGTTGAGGGCAATCACATATTCACGTTGAATTTTGAAGGATTGCCCTTTTATCTCTCCGTTTCCTTTTCGATCATAATGGCCCACCTCGCTCCCATCCTCATCAAGGATCTTACCTTGAGAGAACAGGTATTGGTGTCCATCAATAACCGCATATCTGCCCTTGCCATTAGGCCTCAAGGCCTGAAATTGCAAGAGCGCCCTGTGGGACTCCTGCAATTTTTCCAGCTCGGCTTCAAGATTGCGGATGTACACCTCTTTTTTTAGGGCTTCCGCTTCCCAGAAGTCTGCTCTGGCTTTTAGTTCGGCCAATGCCTTTTCTTGAGCCATGGAAGGCTTGGCAGCCTTCCTTTTAATGCCCTTCCGTTTAGCCTTCTTAAGGGACTTAGGAATGGCGCTAAGATCAGGGGCATAGGGAATCTCCTGTAAAGGAGAATCTTCAGGCAAGAGGTAGTATTCTATGGCGCTGTCATCGCCCGGTGCCATTGGCATCTGGAGATATTTGAAAGTCTTACCGTCTGTTACCAGAATTCCGGTTTTTTCACCAGGATGCCATATAGTCAATTCACCACGGAGATTCTTGATTGCTGTCAGAAACCAAACAGCATTCAAGACTATGCTCACGGCAAATTGCATCTGATGTTCCGCTATGGTTCTGCGGAATTCCTTCTTTTTATCTTCTCCATATACCCCACGTATCTCCATGCGGTCTTCCAACCATTGAAGATGAATCGGGATCTCTTTTTTTCTTTTTGTGATAGCCCTTACATAAGCGATAGCTTCTTTCAGGCCATTCCGCAAAGCCTCGGCGTTTATCTTGAGGGGATAACCCTTGGTTGGGAATATCGCTTCGTAATTTGGGTATTGGCGATCCATAAGGCGAACAAGTGCCTCAAAATTGTCGCCTTTTAAAGCAAGATATTCTTCTGTTTTGGCAACATGGATTTTCCCCTCAAGGTCAACCTTCTCCAGCAAGGACAGCGAGCCGTTGAGTGTAAGTTGCTGTTCATGCTGAAGTCCTGTTTCGACAAGGCAAAGGGTATGGCCTTCGCTTGTAACCAGTTGACCGTTTTTTAAGCAAAAATGGTCAAGAGCAGGATTGCCGGAGTTATCCTTCCAAGGAGCAGTTGTCTTAATGGCATAAGCCAGAACATGCCCCTGGATGGTCCCTATTGCTTTCCAGTCATCATCAGAAGGCTGGAGGGGATATTCTTCTGCCGGCATGGTATCCAGCGAATAGTCTCCGATCCTTAGACATTCCCCGTCAAATTTCAGAAGGATTTCGCCCTTGCAGTTTTTTAAAATTGCCAGAGCTTTTTTTATAGGAATCAGGCACAAACCTGCCTCCTGAACCTTCCCCTGAATATTGATGGTAACATAAAGGTCTAAATTGGTTCTGAAGAGCTGGATGCCTTGGTTGTTTGCAACCAGTAGTGCATTTTCTAAGATGATCTCGTTTGGCTTGCTCGGCCAGTTAATGGATTTAAGAGCATGGGCAATTTCTTTGGTGTCGATGTAGATTCTCATCGTTCTGCCTCCTTTCATCTTTTTGCCGGAGGCAGAACGCATGTCCCCCGCCGGGGACGAAGTGTTCTGCCCCCGGCTACGGGATTTTATTTCAGTAATGCTTTGTGACCATCATCGGCAAATGAATAGTAGCCAGTTTCCGAGACGATCACGTGGTCAAGCAATTGCATGTCGAGCAAATCTCCCGCCATTCGCAGACGCTTTGTCATCTCTATGTCTATAGAGGACGGATTTGCTTTCCCACCAGGATGGTTGTGGTATGCGATAAAACCACGAACCGGTCCGCTTAGTAACAATTTACGGAAAAGCTCTTTAGGGTACACTGGACATTGGTCTACAGTCCCCCTAAAGAGCGAAATCTCTTCGAGCAGTTGAAGCTTGGAGTTCAAGGCCAAGACCCCAAATTGCTCAAAGTCTAGCTTCCCATATTTGAGCCACAAAAAATTTGCAACTCTTTTGGATGTGTTAAGAATGGGCTTTTTCCGTAACTGCCCATATAGGATTTTGATGGCTTCTTTTACTATTAAATCAGGGTTGTTAGGGTTGTTTGTGTGAAAACATGCCATTGTTCTGCCTCCTTTCTTATCCCGTGAAGGAGGCAGATCCCGCCAGGGGACTCTACTGCTCCCCCAGCGGGATGACGTGTTTTTCCTATTTGACCTGGATGAAGCTGTAGGTCGATGAAGACCTGAAATCATCCAGGGAACGCCCAGCAGCCTCAAGGACCTCAGCTATACCCTTGTAGTCATACCGGCTGCTGGTGCGAGTTGTTTTTTGAAGTGTCTTACCCTCTGCCTTAAACGGTTTCTCTCCAAAAATAAAGAGCAGTTTTTCCTGGAGTGCCCTGTAGTCCCCCTCGGCCTTCTTCTTGGCTTCACGAGCTTCAAGAAAGCCCTTAACAGTAGGGAGAAGCTCTTCAGGAACTGTTTCACCATCCAAGGCAGGGCAATCACTCCTGTGGTCGCAATAGGCGCACAGGGGGCCGGGTTCAACATCCGGCTCTGCGCCTTTAGTGAGGCAGGACCAGATGTGCTCGGCCTTGTTGAGCAATCCCTGGAACAACTCTTCGTTTGGGGTATAACCGTTGAAGAGTTGCATCCTCCCATTGAGCAAATCAATAGCGAGGATTGCCCCTTTGATTTGTGCGCCAGGTTTATTTAGGGCAAGTAAGCCCATCTGAGCGTGTAACTGCATTTCCCACGACTCATACGGAGAATCGGGGATGGAAGTCACCGATTTGACCTCCAGCACGCCAAGGGCCTTGCCCTGGAACAAAAAGTCTATGTGTCCTTTGATGGGCACTGGATCGTCCGTTGCAACATCTACCTCACGCTGAGGCCTGAACTTGCCGTTTTCGGACAAAGCCTCAGCCACCAAGTCCTCGGCCATGTGGCCCCGCTTGAAACGGAGCAGTGTGGCGAGGTCTGGTTCGGTGGGATTGAGTTTGCCAAGGACAACCTTCCTGGGACACTGCCCAAGTTCGCTCGCTCCTATGTATTCGGAGCGGTCGCCCAGGATTTCAGCAGCGTGCTTAATTGAGAGATTAAAAAGTGATTTTTTAAGTAGTTGTATCATCTGTCTCCTCCTTTCTTGCTATGCCGGAGGAGAAAGACGGATGTCCCTTGCCAGGGGAAGCGTCAGTCTCCCCCGGCCGGGGTTTTTTTCAGTCTTGTCCTTCTTGTCCTTGTCGGCGGATTTCGGCGATTTGCCTGGCGTATTCAGGATACACCGGTGATTGTGACAGAAACGCCTTTATTTGTCTTAAGGCATTTTCGTCAACATTTTTCCAGTTGACGGCCTCCATCACAAAATCACCAACGGTCATCGCGTCAGTGCCGACCATAACGACATCGCTTGGCCCTAGAGGGCCGTCAATGCCGTCTATAAGGGCCACCCCAAAACCATACGAACTAGCAGGGTGGTTAGTTGTAATTACAAGATTCGCGATGTGAACTTCCATAGCCACCTCCTTTTTTTAAAACTAGCTTTTTTAAAACTAGGGGGATGGCGCTCTCCCACAGGGGAGTATAAGACCATCCCCCCTATGGGGTTACATAAAACAAAAGCCGTAAGCAGATTTGGAATTGCCGTGGATACGGCTGTTGCTTACGGCTTTTATAGATATTTCTCTTTCAGGCCGCTTTCTTCCACCACACTTTTTCCTCGGCATTCCACTGGAACCCAGAGGCTTTCAATACGGCGGACTTGCCGTAGGTTTTGCCCTTGGCAAGTATGCGGCCATCCTTGTTTTCAAAAACCACCCCTTCAAGTTTGGGCTGGCTCTTGGATTGACCTTGGGGGTCTTTTGGCTCCCCTTTTTCCCATATTTCCTGTAATTTGCCAGCATATGCGTCTGAACCGATACTCCAGAGTGAAAAACACTTCTGGATGGCATCGGTTATGGCTCCCTTTTTAGCATCACCAAGGTTTCCCTTGACAATATTGCATGAGCCGAATTGCGGGCCTCTTGAGAGCCATTCGTCGTCCCCAAAGCGGATGAGAACTTCTACGCTGGCAATGACCTGATTTTCTGTGGGTTCAATATCCAGTACGGCATATTTCCAATTTTCAGGCCCAATTACCTGATTGACGGCATCAAAGACCGCCTGCGGAATATAGCCGTATTGTTTGCGACCTACATCCTTGACCTGGATGATTGATTTGCCTTGTTGACGCAATATGTTGTTGATTTGTTCAATCTTTTGCCACATGCTTCTGCCTCCTAAATTTGATTCCAGGAAGGCAGAACGCACGTCTCCCCCAGGGAGACAAAATTGTTTCTGCCTCCCTGGTGGGAGATGGTTAGTCTTCTTCTTCAGCCTCTTCTGGTTCTGGCCCTGACTCGGCGTCGGTTGGATCCCAGTCCAAAGGAGCACCGGCCTCAAGCCAGGCCGAGACAAGTTCCCGCTCCTGGATTTCCCAGGCAGGGGAAACATTGGTAATTTCCCCTGATTCTTCGCGCCTTGTTATTTCAACCCTTGTTTTACAAAACCGGTTGAGCGCCCCTTTGGGCACTTTAACCCATACCTCGCAATCATTAAGGAACACTTCCCCTGCAGCCCTGGCCTGCTCTTCGGTCAGGACCACTTCAGGGTCCCGTTGCAGGCTGGGGATGCGAGAGCTTACCCGTTCCACTTCAAGGGCGGGTAATCCCGCTTCTTCCCTCGCGCGGTCGAGCCAATTAAGGCCCAGGTTGTGACTCTTGATTTGGGTTGCCCATCCTGTTGACGATCTAAAACCAACTACAAACCTCATTGTTCTGCCTCCTTTCGTTTTTTTTACCGGAGGCAGAACGCATGCCCCCGCCAGGGACAATATTGTTCTGCCCCCGGCTTTGGGGTTTAATTTTTAATTACGGTTTAACCCCAGACAACCAACTGGACGCGGGTTGTCTGGGTCCGTGTATACGGGCTGTGACACAGTAAACAAATGAGCTGTGTCTTGCCCTAATATTTTACAAGCCTGCACATACAGCGCCGACACTATAAATTTGCCATTTTCTGGCAAAGTGTCAGCAGCTTCCACTGTTGGCCGGAAGGTGGGGATGCCATCAATGGCATCGTCCGCCACGTACCTTATCTTTGCATTGGCAATTCCCTTGGAGGGGATTGTCTTGCAGGCCGTGGCGCCAGGCTTTACAAAAAACTTCCTGTGAGTCGAGTCATACTCGACATCACTTTCTTTGTAGATGTTTATAGTGTGGGGTGTGTAATTTTTCAGAGCCATGGTCTACCTCCTTTTAAATTTTAAAATTTTTGTCGGAGGAGACCATGCGGTTCCCCGACCGGGGGAACAACAGTCTCCCCCGACGGGGTTAGGTTTTTTCAAATAAATAGGGGAATCAGCCCCCCTCGTAACGGGTCTATGTGACAAAAGTCACGGCTGAGGGTCCCCTACCTGCCATAACCCTCGAACGGGTGTCGCATTCCACGGGGCAGGAAACATGGAATACCAAGCCTGCGCGATCCGCCCGTGACCGCACGCGTCTCCATAAGGTAGTGGGTAAGGTGCCGTGCAGGCCCGACACTCCCACCTTTCGACCTGCCTCGGTACAGCAATGCTTGCTCCTGCCTGGACCGTGTCAGTGACCGAGAAATAACACGGTTGCCCGAGGGCGCTACCCTCTTACGGCAGATCGCAGAGACTCGCCGAGCAGGGGCTACCTGCTCCTCCTGGCTACCTGACAAGTGTCAGGGTACTAACCCGCACGCTCGGTGACGTGACTGGGCTCACGCCCGGGCTTTTCCCTGGACACAGTGCCAGCTCTCTACTCGGCCCGTAAGGGATCGAGCCTATCCTTGTCTCCCCTTACTCTTTGCCGAGTCCCCGTGCCGCCCCCTACTTATGTTATGATCCGGGGGGACAATGGCTCGACATCCCTTAACCCGCCAAACATGCCGGGGGAGGGGAGAAGTTTAAAACGGAATCTCGTCGTCTGTCGTATCCGGCGTTTCCTCGGCAGAAGCCGAACGTCCGTCCGACAGTAAATTGCAGGTGGTGGCATAAATTTCTGCCGTTTTACGCGGATTACCGTCATTGTCTTCCCATGAACGATACCGCAGCTCGCCTTCTATATAGACGGCTGCCCCCTTGGAAAGGCGTTCAGCGGCAAATTCCGCAAGACCTCGCCAGAGTATGACTCTGTGCCATTGGGTAACCTCGCGCCACTCGTCACTGTCCTTGTCTTTGAAGGATTTCGATGTGGCGACCGACAGGTTACAGACCGGGGTGCCCGATTTAGTGTACCTGAGTTCAGGTTCACTACCGAGCCTGCCAATGAAGATTGTCTTGTTGATGCTTTTGATTTTTGCCATTACCGCGTCCTCCTTTTTGATGGATTTTTTCCACCAGGAGGACGCACTTCTCCCCCACCGGGAGGATCAAAAACGTCCCCCTGGCGGGGTATTGTTTTATTTTTTTGTGCCGTGTCCGGTCCGGCAACGCCACTACACAAGTGGATAACCTCTTCGCGAGGTAGGCCGGAAAAACCGGACACAGATTGCTCTTCTGCCTACAACCAGGTCTTACCTATGGATCCCAACGGGAGGTTGCAAGCAGAAGCCGTTTAGTACCAATAATAACCTTTTCAAAGAACCTAAATAGAAATTAGACAAAATCAAAATTAGAATCAAGAGTCATTTTTCCTAATTTCGACCCCTAAAAAAGGGGGTTTTTAAGATCTTCGTCTATTTTTGGGTTGAGGATAAAGGTCCATTAGCTTGTATATCAGTTTCGGAACCTTATCGGTAACAGGAAGTCCGATTTCCTTCGCTTCTGAAAAAAACACGGGATAGTCATGTGTAACTTGACCCTTGACAAGCCTCCTGATGATTCTTTGCGCTGTTTTCTTCGACTTGTTGTCTTCTACCAGGTATCGAACATACTGTTCCATCTGCCTCAGTATTTTTTTCGCTTGATCAAACATAATGACCACCGTATCGTCCATATCCTTCCAGTCCTTGTATTGAGGGACTTGCAGGATCGATACTGCGGGAAGATTTCCTTTCGGAGTTGATAACTGTGGATCAATTGGCCCAAGAACAGCATTTTTGTCCATGACTATCTCATCTGCCGCAAGAACTATGAGAGTCCCCCCACTCATGGCATAGTGTGGGACAAAAACCGTCACTTTGCCTTTATGGTCCTTCAAGGCTTTGGCAATTTGATAAGCAGGAAGAAGCACACCTCCTGGAGTATGTACTATAAGATCAATAGGTTTATCGTCTGGGATTTCTCTGATTGCTCTTACCACAGCCTCAGCATCTTCCATCTGGATATATTTTTTAATAGGAAGCCCTAAAAAACCAACAGTTTCCTGTCTGTGAATCAATGTGATGACTTTTGAATTCCGTTCATTCCCAATTGCTTCCAGCAATTTCATTCTTTGAAAATTGATTAGCCTTTGTTGAGCAACACCCCAAACAAACGAAGAGACAAGAAGAATCCAAAAAACGCTTTTGATGACATCACAACTTACGGCAGCTCTATTTTTCATCAACACCCTCCAATCAAACTTGTTTTCCTGGTATAGCAACTCCTAGCACTTTAATTGAAGCAAGGATGGCGTGACTTTTTCTTTCTGCCTCAAGATGGGCTGGATCAGCTTTGAAGGCAGACGCCTTGATAGGCACATAAAAGGTCCGGATTTTTTGCCTGCTTACAGGATTCCAGACCCAAAAAAAGTTTCCATAAAACCCTGACCCAACTAGCTTTTCTGGCACCCAGCCCATTCGCCTAAACTCTTCATAAAAGCTTTGCAGACACGATTTCTTATTCTCCCTGTCTGTGGCATGGAAAAAAGCGTCTCCAAATCCTGCCTCCTGAGCAATTTGAGAAATAGTCTCATGCAGCGTTTCAGCCTGAATATAGACCACGCCGTCAGGCTGAGAAAAAGATACCCAAGTACGATTGGGCAGTATTACGTTCGTCACCTTGCGTAACCGTTCAAATATTTCTTCTACTGGAAATTCTTTAGGAAGAGCCTGGGTTTTGGGAGGGAAGGAACCATTTTTTTCTTTCACAGGCTCATAGATTTCAGTATTGCCGGATGCTTTCAGCTCTTCTTCCCTTGCTTTTTTGTCCGCTCTAATCAATATTGCAAGATCAACCGGTGTACGATCCAGCACTGCCTCATGGTGCCTTCGTATAAGTTCTGAAACCTTTTGGGACCATGGATGTCCAGCCATTAAGTGATCTTGTATATACTTCGCTCCATCAATAGGGTGCTGGCCGGTTACGTATTTCTGGCCTGATATAATTTCCAGTTTTCCAATATCGTGGCCAAGGGAAGCTACGAGAAGTGTTGGAAGATGTAACGAAGTGTTTTCAGGAAAACGCTCTTCAACCAATCTGATTGAATTTTTTGCAACATTCAAGGAATGGATGACCAGGGGCACCTTCGAGAGTGCGTCAAACTGATCATCTTCTTTAATCCTGTCTTTTTGGTCTTTTTTGCGTACAGAGGGTACACCTCCGTGGATATCAAGCATTACCAAGATGTCTTCGACCACCTTTACAAGATCGAATTCCTCAAGGGTTGAGAGATTTGGTGCAACATACCGGTTCCAAAACGATTTTATTTCTTTCTTGTAAGAACCAGAGACCGTGAGGCTTGAGTCTACCGCCTTTACCGTTTTAGTTGGTGTTTTGTCTGTTCGGAACCTTGGAGCTTGATTCTGCACGTCTTTATCGAGCCAATTCAGAGATAATTTATTAAAGTCAAGCTCGTTAGATTGTTCTATCGAAAGAGTGCGAACTGATCCAGGCAACAAACAGAGCAGGGCTATAGGCCCAAATATCGAAAAAGGAAATAAAACAGTGCTCAGGTCAATCCATAAAGGTTGTTTACCTGAAACCAGGACAACATAATCGAGCTGTGAGCACCATCCTAGCAAGATCCAGCCCGCGCATAATACAAGCCCAGTCAAGGCTTCTTCAGTTTTTTTCTGTCTTTCAATCCTGTAACCGAAAAATTCTATCCTACTGGTAAAGAAACGTACTACCAAAACAGACATAGCACCCAAGGCTAACGAAACCAGAAAATCGTTAACCAG
>JALVPX010000084.1:12379-30103 GCA_027031565.1 Deltaproteobacteria bacterium
TTCTAACAAAGCACTCTTATGGATGACCTTGCGTTTTTCTTAAAAACCGCATCCCAAAACCTGTGTTTTTAAGAAAAATGGCCAGTCATGGATTCTATTAAGTTGTTAAGTTTAGGTCATGAAGATATTCAAACAAGACTCAGGTTTATTGTTGGCAAAAAAATCCGTGTCGCTAGCCGAGTATTACAGAATCAGAGACTACATGAAGGTTGATATCAACCCCCTGGTCATTCCAGATTCGGTACGAAAATCCCACTGGATCACTTTCGGAGGCACCAGGACCGGCAAGACCAGGATTTTGATGGCCGACATAAGGCGAGCCATAAAGAAAGGCTGGAACGTGATAGTCCTGGATCCCAAGATGGAGCAGACCGCTTCGGCCCTGTGGCCGACCATGGTGGAAGCGGCGCAATCGGCCGGACGATTGAAAGACCTGGTGTACGTTGATGTGATGGACCCCGAATCATCCGTGAAGTTCAATCCGTTCGGCGTCTATGTAAAACTGCAAGAGGTGGTAGAGCACGTATGCGCGGGGATACCAGACAACGAAAAGGTCCAGTTCTACAAGCAGCAGGCTAAAAGGTGTGTAACCTTCGCAGTCAACGCCTACGACTACCTGGAACGAAGAGAGGGTAGAAGACCGGTATTTACGATTTCCAAGCTCCAGGAGATATGTGGCTACGACTGGATAGTTAATGCGGCAGAAGTCATTTCAGAACACGCAAAAATGAACGTGGGGTTGAAGGACCTGGCTGCGATAGGAAAACGTCTTGCCTCGCTTCATATGGACAAGTTCGAGGAGATCCACTCGGACCTATGGAACGTATTTGTAAACCTGGGCACGGGAGTTGTGGGCGAGATAATAGATACCGAGCAAGGTACGGAGATTTTCGACCGGATATGGGAGGGTAGAGGGCTTATCATGTTTTTCTATACTGGCTCTCTCATCGTGCGAGAGGGCTCCAGCATGGTGTCCAGGGTATTTCTTTCATCTCTCACGTCTCTTGTAGGGAAGATCCTAAGATTCAAAGAAGGGCGCGGCGCACTCGAAACACCTTTACTGGTTGTCGTCGATGAGTGCCAGAATGCGCTTTACAGCGGGGTGGAGAACCTCGTGGACAAGTCTGGCGGCGCAGGGGTATGGCTGCATCTTGCCGCCCAGACCAGCGCAAACCTGGAGCATATCCTGGGGCGCATACTCACCAAGGTCTTTTTGGATAATATCGGCATACAGCTTTTTTTAAACTGTGGTGATGCCGAAGGTATAGGCCGCTACGTGGCGGCGAAGGCTGGTAGAACGGAGGTCCTCGAGGTCTGGAAAAGGGCCTCAGAACTCGGAGAGGGAAGTACGGTGAGGGATAAAGAAAAACATATACTGGACCCAAGTGCGCTCAATAGATTAGAAGAAAGGAAATTTCTCTGTTTTCTAAGAAAACCTAAAATGCCTACAGAACTCTATGTGGGATTCGTGAGAAACGTTCCAGATCCGTCAGTAACCATCACAGGAACAAAGACCTTTGGAGATCTTCGGCATTGATATAGACAGCACATAACCTGCCACACACTATGCTGTAGAGCATAGTGATGGTTTCGCGCTTCACTAAAGGGATGGTCCCCTTTTCCACACAGAGGCAGGCCCTGCCTCTAAATTTATCTCTGCTCAAATTATAAATATTCTGTTATTGCAATACGTTATAAAAAGTAAAGAGAACGGTAGCAAAAAGTAAAGAAAGGCGTAACAAGTCCTTACAGGAGTTCAATTAAGAGCTCTTTTTTATTGTAAAAACAAGATGTTAATAAAAAGTAAATAGATATGTAGCAAAAAGTAAAGCATAGTGTAGCACGGCTTTTCAGGGCCTCATTAAGAAGTTATTTTTTCTTGCAAAAACAGTAGATTATTAAAAAGTAAAGAGAAATGTAGCGGTTTTTGATTAACTAACACCCTGTTTTGCCTTGATTTTTTCTAAAAAGTAAAGAGGGTAGTAGCATAAAAGGTAAAGAGAAGTGTAACGAGAGGTAAAGAAAGGTGTAGCACTACATAACCTCTTGTTATAACGGCAAAAATTCTCTTTTTTTTCTTAAAAAAGTAAAGAGATGTGTAGTGCTGCTCATCCAACTTTCATAGCATAGAAAGCCTTGCAGGATGGGGATTGCAAGAAAAGGTAAAGAGAAGTGTAGCGGACCAGGAGGAAAAAAGGGTCTCTCTCTTATAAGTATATATAAAATATAAAAGAGAATCGGTTTTTTTACTGGCCTTCCGTTTTTGAGACTTACAGATATGGATTGTCTGCAAAGGAATTTGGTTTAGGAGGAATAGATGCGTTGTTTTTCAAAGAGTCCAGGTAGTCTGCCCACCATTGCATCATTTTGTGTCGTTCGGATAAAAATTCAGCGTAATTATAAGCAGCTTTGACTTTATTTCTTTCAATATGAGCTAATTGCCTTTCTATGATTATGGACGGCCATCCGTGCTCATGCAGAAAGGTAGAGGCTATCGAACGAAATCCATGTATACAAATTTCTTCTTTTGTAAACCCCATTCTTCTCAATGCAGCCAACAAGGCATTATCACTAATAGGTCTAGATGAGGACCTAAGAGATGGGAACAGATAAGTTCCATTCCCTGTCAATGGTTTTAAATCGTTCAATATTTTCAGCGATTGGCGTGATAGAGGAACGATATGTGGCCGTTTTATTTTCATTTTTTCGGCAGGTGTCCGCCATTCTTTCTTTTCCCAGTTTATTTCGTTCCATTCTGCATGTCGGAGCTCTCCATGTCTGACAAAGACCAGGGGAATGAGTTTCAAAGCACATTTGACAATGAAATTACCTTGATACGCATCAATCGCTCTCAATAGTTCACCAACTTTGCGAGGATCTTGCATGGTTGCCATGTGTTTAGGCTTGTTGGGAGTTAGCGCGTCTTTAAGGTCTGCGGTGGGATCACGTTGAGCCCTTCCTGTAGCTATGGCATACCTGAATACCTGTCCACAAATCTGTTTCACACGATGAGCAGTTTCAATAGCTCCTCTGTCTTCAATACGTCTCAAAACCTCTAATATTTCAGGAGCTGTTAAAGAAGATACATCAAGAGGCCCCAGCCAGGGAAAAACATTTTGCTCAAGCCGTGCAAGCACGGTTCTAGCATACCCAGATGTCCATGCGTTTTTCTTGCGCTCAAACCATTCACGGGCCACAAACTCAAAAGAATTGTATTTATTGGTGGGAGATTTGATTTTTTTCAGAGCTTTTTTACGTTCAACAGGGTCAATTCCTTTTTCAATAAGAAGGCGTGCCTCATCCCGCTTTAATCGCGCCTCTTTCAGTGAAACTTCAGGATATACACCAAGCGCCAGGGTTTTATATTTACCGTGAAATTTATAATTGAACCTGAAATTTTTGCCTTTAGAAGTTATTAAAACATATAACCCATTTGAATCGTATAACTTGTACGGTTTTTCTTTTTGGAGCGCATTTTTTATTGCCAGGTTTGTTAATGCCATTTTGAAGTTATTCGCTCATTAGGGTATCTGAAAACGATTCCTTCTAGATACCCTATCAGATACCCTAGTTTTTTGTGGTATGTCAAGAAACATTATGGAACAATATGGAACATTATAAAACAATAGTTCGGTGGAGGATTTCCTTGAAATATCAATAAACTTGAAACATTATGGAACAATATGGAACACTATAGAACAAAAAAAATGGTGGAGCCGAGCGGGATCGAACCGCTGACCTCTTGAATGCCATTCAAGCGCTCTCCCAGCTGAGCTACGGCCCCACCGATATCGTGAAGGCTCTTCAAATAACACAATGTCCTTTTTTAGTCAATATATCCTTGCCCAAGGCCTTGTCATAAACGGTTCTCTTGTATCATGCATGCTCAAATGGTATTGATTGTCTCATCTCGTAAGGAGGAGACATGGCCTATAAAGACCTTCAAAACTTCATTAAGGCCCTTGAAGAAGAGGGTGAACTGGTCAGGATAAAGGAGCCTGTAAGCCCAAATCTGGAAATAAGCGAGATAACAGACAGGGTTTGCAAATTATATGGTCCTGCCTTGCTGTTTGAGAATGTACAAGGCTATGATATGCCCGTCCTCATGAACTGTTTTGGATCCTTCAGGCGCATGTCCATGGCCCTTGAAGTGGATTCCCTGGATTCGCTGGGAGATGAGATAGTCAATTTCATGGAGGCGGAAGCGCCCAACACGCTCATCAAAAAGCTCAAGATAATACCCAAGCTTAAAAGGCTAGCTTCTGCTTTTCCCAAAATGGTGAGCCATGGACCTTGCCAGGACATTGTTTTGAAGGATGAAGAAGTCGATCTCACCAAACTGCCTGTGCTGAAATGCTGGCCCGATGACGGCGGCCCCTTCATTACCCTGCCGGTCGTCTTTACCAAACATCCTGAAACAGGCATTCGCAATGCCGGCATGTACCGCATGCAGGTCTACGACCGGAACACCACCGGGATGCATTGGCACACCCACAAGGGAGGCGCACATCATTACAGGGTAGCTGAAAGGCGGGGAGAAAGGCTTGAGGTTGCTGTGGCCATTGGGCCTGATCCGGCCATGACATATGCAGCCACCGCCCCCTTGCCTGACGACATGGATGAGGCCTTGTTTGCAGGCTTCCTGCGTCAGGCCCCGGTAGAGATGGTTCAATGCAAGACCGTGGGTCTGGAAGTTCCCGCCCAGTCTCAGATAGTGTTGGAAGGCTATGTAGAACCTGGGGAACGGCGCATTGAAGGCCCCTTTGGTGATCATACAGGCTACTATTCTCTGGCTGACGAATATCCGGTATTTCA
The DNA here is from genome assembly GCA_027031565.1 of Deltaproteobacteria bacterium. Taxonomy (GTDB): domain Bacteria; phylum Desulfobacterota; class Dissulfuribacteria; order Dissulfuribacterales; family JALVPX01; genus JALVPX01. Next base: position 17,195 of record JALVPX010000084.1, read on the forward strand.
TGTCACCTGCATGACCATGCGCAAAGATGCCATTTACCCTTCCACCATCGTCGGCCAGCCGCCGCAGGAAGATTGCTATATGGCAAAGGCTACAGAGCGGCTCTTTCTGCCGCTCATCAAAAAGACCATCCCTGAAATAATGGATATGAATCTCCCGCTTGAAGGAGTGTTTCACAATCTTGCCTTTGTATCCATAGATAAGCGCTACCCGGGCCATGCCAGAAAGGTGGTAAACGGGCTTTGGGGGCTTGGACAGATGATGTTCTGCAAAATCATATGCATTTTCGACAAGGAGGTGGATGTACAGGACCTTTCCCAGGTACTCTGGAGACTCGGTAATAATATCGATCCTGAGCGTGATATCTTTTTTACACATGGTCCGGTAGATGCCCTGGACCACGCTGCTCCCCTTCCCCACTTCGGCAGCAAAATGGGGATCGACTGCACCAGAAAATGGCCTGAAGAGGGATTTGAAAGGGAATGGCCGGCAGTAATCGAGATGGATCCGGAAGTAAAGGCGAAAATAGATAAGATGTGGGACAAACTCGGCCTCAATTCCCTTGCCAAGAAGGAGAAAAATGGCTGCTGACGCCGGGCCTATCCTGCTTGCTGTCACAGGGGCAAGCGGCTCCTTATATGCAAGGGCCTTTTTGCAGATCATGGACAGGCTCCAGGTAGAGGCCGAACTAATAATTTCGGCTGCTGGCGAAAAGGTCGCTGCACTTGAATTAGGTCCTCAGGGTCTGGATGAGATCAAGGCCCTGGCCAGACGCACTTACAGACATGACAATATAGCAGCACGACCAGCCAGCGGTTCTGCCAGATATGCGGCAATGGTAATTCTGCCTTGCACCATGGGGACATTGGCAGCCATTGCCAATGGTTTAAGCACAAACCTCATACATCGTGCTGCCGATTGTTCTTTGAAGGAAGGGCGGCAATTGATCCTTGCTGTGAGGGAAACGCCCTTTAACCTAACCCACGTCAAGAACATGCTTGCTGCCCAGGAGGCCGGTGCCGTTATTTATCCTGCCATGCCGAGCTTTTACCACAGGCCGGCTTCGCTCGAAGACATGGCATATTTTTTTGCAGGCCGCCTGGCAGAATCTCTAGGATTTTCCGTACCAGATCTCAAGAGGTGGCAGGGATGAGCACAACAGGCAAAGTAAAGACTCTGCTTGAGATGATAAAGTTCGAACACACCATTTTTGCCCTCCCCTTTGCCTTTATCGGGGCCTTTTTGGCTGCGGATGGCATTCCAAAGGCCTCCCAATGTTTCTGGATATTGCTGGGCATGGCAGGCGGCAGAACGGCTGCAATGGGATTCAACAGGATAGTGGATGCACCCTTTGACGCTAAAAATCCCCGCACGGCAGACAGGGCCATTCCCAAGGGCGAGGTTTCGATTAAGGAGGCCTGGGCAATGGTCTTGTTGGCCGTTGCCACATATTTTTTTGCAGCATACAGCCTGAACCCCCTGGCCTTCAAGGTATCCCCGTTTTTCCTAGCTGTCATCCTGGCCTATTCATATACAAAACGCTTCACCCCTCTTTGCCACATATTTTTGGGGCTTGCCATAGGACTTGCCCCTGCAGCAGGCTGGATTGGCGTCAAGGGATCCATGGAGCTGCTTCCTGCAGTCCTTAGCAGTGGCGTCATGTTCTGGGTGGCCGGATTCGATATACTTTACAGCTGCCTCGATTTCCAATTCGACAAGGAACATGGCCTCCATTCCATTCCGGCAGCAGTGGGCCTTAAAAAGGCCTTTACCATTTCCGCTTTACTGCATGCAGCAGCCTTTGCATGTTTTGCTGTGGTCGGCCTCATGGCCGGGCTCAATTTCATCTATTACCTTGGACTTGCTGCCACATTCATTTTGTTGTTCAAGCAACACACAATTGTAAAACCGGATGATCTGTCCAGGCTCGACATGGCCTTTTTCACATTCAACGGTGCAATCAGCGTCATTCTCTTTGCTTCAACTGCTGCATCGCTGATCTTTCACGGAAGTTAGGGGCATTGGCGTGTCCAGACATCAAATTAGAGCAAAGGTGCTTTCGCAGGAGCGTCTCGATGATGAGACCTTTATCTTGAAGGCCCTGGCACCAGATATTGCCTCCACTGCCAGGCCAGGCCAATTCTGCATGGTGGGCACGCAGCCCCCCAATCTGCACGATCCCCTGCTAAACCGCCCGCTTTCCATATTTGACGCTCAATCTGACGGTGCCATATCTTTTCTTTACAAGGTCATCGGGAAAGGCACAAAGCTGTTAGCCTCTAAATGCCTTGGGGCAAAAATATGCATCTTGGGACCCTTGGGGCGTGGATTTGCAATCAGGGCAGATCGACCAGCACTATTGATTGGAGGCGGCATGGGTATTGCGCCGCTCTACTTCCTGGCCAAGGCGGGCAAATGGAAAAGGCCTTCAGCCATGTTGGTCGGCCTTCCCACCTATCGAGGATTCCAGCAACTTGTAAACGATCTTGGCCAAGTGGTTGAAACCCTGTTCGTTTCAACAGATGATGGAACCTATGGCCACAAAGGGCTTGTAACCGAGATTATGGACAAGGGCCTTTCAGCCGTGGGGTCCGGGGATGACGGGCAGGCACCGGTAATCTATTGTTGCGGACCCCGGCCTATGATGAAGGCCGTGTACCTGGCTGCAGAAGAAACCGGGTTGGAATGCCAGGTCTCCCTTGAAGCCAGAATGGCGTGCGGGACTGGTCTATGCCTGGGATGCGCCACTCCCAAGGCCTCGGGCGGCTATCTTCATGTGTGCAAGGAAGGGCCAGTAACAGATGCCAAGGAAATTAAATGGTAACAGAACCTGATCTTAAGACCAGAATAGGGCCGCTTGAGCTCAAGAATCCCGTGCTGCTTGCCTCTGGGACCTGCGGATACGGCGGGGAACTGGCCGATCTGGTTGACTTGAACCTGCTTGGAGGAATAGTAGTAAAGGGGCTTTCGCTCAAGCCGCGTGAAGGCAACCCCCCGCCAAGGGTATGGGAGACCCCTTGCGGCCTGCTTAATTCGATAGGCCTGGAAAATGTTGGGGTTGAATCATTTGTCAGAGACAAGCTTCCTTACTTGAGCCGGCTGAATACAGTGGTCATTGCCAATATCCTGGGGGAAAGCGTGGACGAATATGCCCGGGTGGCCGAAATGCTTTCTGCCAGCCCAGGCCTTGACGCAATTGAAGTCAATATCTCGTGCCCCAATGTAAAGGCAGGCGGTGCCGCCTTTGGCACAGACCCCGAAATGGCGGCAAAGGTATCTGCAGCGGTCAAAAAGGCAACACCGCTGCCTGTGATATGCAAGTTGTCACCCAATGTGACCGACATCGTTTCGATTGCCAGGGCCGTGGAAGATGCCGGGGCTGACGCACTTTCACTCATAAATACATTGATAGGCATGGCAATAGATATCGAACATAGACGCCCTGCCCTTGCCAACGTATTCGGCGGCCTTTCAGGCCCTGCCATCCGTCCGGTAGCAGTTCGAATGGTTTATGAGGCAGCAAGGGCAGTACGAATTCCTGTAATGGGCATAGGAGGCATTTCCACAGGCAGCGACGCAGTAGAGTTTATGCTGGCAGGGGCAAGGGCGATACAGATAGGAACAGCTACCCTTGTGAGGCCTGATGCATGTTTGAGCGTGATACAGGGTATTGCCGAATACATGAAAAGACATGGGCTGAAAAAAACGGATGAGCTGCGCCTGGCGGTTTAAATCGCTCCCCAGCCTGGATCCATAAATCAAACTGGACATACAAATTGGCGTGCTTATATTTTGGGTACGCAGCCTCAAATTGGTTGCAAATCATTTTTTGCCGATTAAATTGTCAAGGTTGCTCTTGACAACTATTTAAAGGCAGTGTACAAGCGGTCCGGCTTAAAAAAACAGGCTGTTAACAAAAGACAGTCGAATGAAATTTGTGAATTTGTGAGATCGGGACACACAGCCGGTAAGTTCAGCAGACCCTTGTAACAACTTCCCCCTACGTAACAAGAAGCGAAACCGGGGAGGGTCCCAAAGGGCCCTTAAAAAAATATTTTGTATTTATTTTAAGGTAATTAGAGGTAGATGAAAATGAAAAGGGAAATCGAAAAGGTAAGGAACATCGGCATCTCAGCGCACATAGACGCCGGCAAGACTACTCTTACAGAGAGGATCTTGTTTTATACCCGCAGGATACACGCCATTCACGACGTCAAAGGAAAGGATGGCGTAGGGGCTACCATGGACTTCATGGAGCTAGAAAAGGAGCGCGGCATCACGATTACTTCTGCTGCAACCTATTGCGAGTGGAAGAATCATGAGATCAATATAATTGATACACCGGGTCACGTTGACTTTACCATTGAAGTTGAGCGTGCCCTCAGGGTGCTTGACGGCGGTGTTCTGGTCCTCTGCTCGGTTGGCGGAGTCCAGTCCCAATCCATTACCGTGGACAGGCAGATGGCCAGATACAATGTGCCATGCATCGCCTTTGTGAATAAGTGTGACAGGAGTGGTGCCAATCCCTTGAAGGTAGTGGATCAACTCAGGGAAAAGCTGAATCACAACGCCGTTGCCCTTCAGATTCCCATCGGCCTTGAAAATGATTTTCAAGGTGTAGTAGATCTCATCTCCATGAAGGCCATTTATTTTGACGGCCCTCAAGGAGAGGAACTTCGAGTTGAAGAAATTCCAGACGGCCTGCGCGATGAGGCAGAGGCCAAGCGCGAGGAGCTGATCGATGCAGCCTCCATGTTTTCTGACGAACTCATGGAAGCTGCCCTCGAAGGCGAGGTCACTGAGGAACTTCTGATAGATGCTGTAAGGCGAGGCACCCTTACAAGGGGCATAACCCCCGTGTTGATGGGATCAGCATACAAAAATAAAGGAGTGCAGCCCTTGCTGGATGCAGTCAATTATTATCTGCCCAACCCCAAAGAGGTGGAAAACAGGGCACTCGATATGGACAAGGACGAGGCTGAAGTCGTGCTTGAGCCAGATCCGGAGAAGCCCTTGGTAGCCCTTGCCTTCAAACTGGAAGAGGGGCGTTATGGCCAGCTCACTTATATAAGGGTCTATCAGGGCACCCTTTCCAAGGGAGACACTATTGTAAACTCCAGAACCGGCAACAAGGTGAAGGTCGGCCGCGTGGTCAGGATGCACGCCAACCAGATGGAGGACATCCAGGCCATTCCAGCCGGATACATAGGTGCCCTCTTTGGAATAGATTGCGCATCCGGCGATACATTCTGTTCACCTGATGTACGCTACACAATGACGTCAATGCATGTCCCTGAACCGGTTATCTCATTGGCCATTGTGCCAGCAGACAGCAAGGCACAGGTCAATATGTCCAAGGCCTTGCAGAGATTCACAAAAGAGGACCCTACATTCAGGGCCTACGTGGATCACGAAACAGGAGACACCATTATTTCAGGCATGGGTGAACTTCACCTCGATGTGTACATTGAGCGCATGCGCAGGGAATACAATGCCGATGTAACCACTGGCATGCCCCAGGTTGCCTACAGAGAAACCATTACCCAGCACGCCGATTTTGACTACACCCACAAGAAACAGACAGGTGGAGCAGGCCAATACGGCCGGGTAGCCGGGTATGTGGAACCATGCCCTGACGAAGAGTTTGTATTTGAAAGCCAGATTGTGGGAGGAGCGATACCCACTGAATTCATACCATCCTGTGAAAAGGGCTTCCGCCAGGCAATTGAAAAGGGCGGCCTGCTCGGATTCCCCGTTACCGGCGTAAAGGTGGTCATCAATGACGGTGCAGCCCACTCTGTGGACTCCTCAGACATGGCCTTCCAGGTAGCTGCGCGTGACGCCTTCAAACAAATCTATATGAAGGCAAAGCCGGTTATACTCGAACCAATAATGAAGGTAGCGGTTGAAACACCTTCTGAGTTCCAGGGTGCTGTAATGGGCTCACTGAACCAGCGCCGCGGCATCATACTCGGAACGCAGGATGAAGGTGATATGTGCGTGATTGAAGCCGAGGTACCGCTTTCTGAAATGTTCGGCTATTCTACGGTGCTGCGTTCCTCCACCCAGGGCAAGGCACAGTTCACCATGGAATTTTCCACCTACAAGCAGGTACCCAAGAACATTGCAGACGAACTTGTCAAGAAGGCCCAGGAGGATAAGAAAAAGGCCGCCTGATGCGTGCTGCAAAAAAAGCGACTGTCCTTTCCTTCGGACCAGTAGACAGGACCAATGGAAGGGATTCGAGGATTAGTGAATCAAACAAAACAGGGGACGGCCAGGTAGAGTCGTCCCTTGTCCAATTAAAGGAGTGGTCCATGGCTGTTTTAAAGAACGATCTGATTTACAGAAACCCCTTGAGGCTTGTCAGTGAGGAGACTGGTCGAATCCTTAAAGAGGGGGAACTCGGTGTTGTGCTAGCGCGCGCCGGGGTTGGGAAGACATCGCTGCTTGTACAGCTTGCCCTGGACAGTCTTTTGAGACACAAGAACTGTCTCCATATAAGTATTGACCAACCGGTACAAAAGGTGTGCCTGTGGTATGAAGAAGTATTCCATCATATTGCAAAACAGTACAAGATAAAAAACACCACCGAACTCTGGGAAGCCATACTGCCCCACAGGTTCATTATGACTTTTAAGGAACAGGCCTTTTCTGTACCAAGACTGGAAGAAAGACTGGCAGACCTTACCGAACAGGGTATCTTTTACCCGCAGATGGTGCTCCTTGACGGCCTTACTTTCAACGATGAAATCAGGGAAACCCTCACTGAATTGAAACTTCTTGCCAGGGAAAACAGCTTTCCCATGTGGCTGACCGCCCGGACCCACAGGGACGAGCCCGAGGGGGAAGATGGCCTCCCTGTTTCTGTTGGAAACGTTGCTGACATATTTGAAACCATAATCAGATTGCAGCCAAAGGGGCCGGAGATCCACGTGGACCTCGTCAAGGGGCCAGGAAGCGAAACCACCCATGGCCTCGTGCTCGATCCTGCTACCCTTCTCATAAAGGAAACCAAATAGACATGCCTGGTCTCCAGGACTCCCATCTGCTTGAAGTCCGGGACCTGGCAATAAAAATAAGAGCCGGAAAAAGGAAGCTTACAGCCGTTCGGGGTGCAGGCTTTCACCTGGACAAGGGGGAATGTCTGTGCCTTGTGGGCGAATCAGGTTGCGGAAAAAGCCTGACAGCCCTTGCCATAATGGGCCTGTTGCCCAACCCGCCGATAGAGATATCTGAAGGCGTGATCCTGTTCAAAGGGCAGGATCTTCTGAAATTTTCCCAGGAAGAGATGTGTGATGTGAGAGGCCGTCGGATAAGCATGGTCTTTCAGGAACCAATGACATCACTCAATCCTGTCTTTACCGTGGGCGACCAGATCGAAGAGGCACTGGCAGCCCACATGTCAATGCCTAAAAAGGATCGCCAAGAGGCGGTATTGAAAATAATGTCCCAGGTAGGCCTGCCCAAGCCTTCTGAAACATGCCGCAACTACCCCCATGAGCTTTCGGGCGGATTGCGGCAAAGGGTTATGATTGCCATGGCACTGGTGTGCGGGCCATCATTGCTTATTGCCGATGAACCCACCACGGCCCTTGACGTAACCATCCAGGCACAGATCCTCAACCTATTGCAATTATTGCAGGAACAAAAGGGATTGGGGCTTCTGCTAATAACCCATAATCTAGGGGTGGTTGCACAGATCGCCCACAGGGTCATGATAATGTATGCAGGCAGTATCGTAGAAGAGGCCAAAGTAGACGATCTTTTTGAACGGCCCATGCATCCTTACACCATTGGGCTCCTGGAATCGGTGCCTTATGGCGCAGACAAGGGGCGCAAAAGGCTGAACTCAATCCCTGGGAATGTGCCGGCCCTGGACGCCGTGCTGCCTGGCTGTGCATTTCAGGACCGGTGCCCAAAAGTCATGGAAGTGTGCAGGAAGGTGACGCCGGAATTGAAAAGGTTATTGGAAGGAAGGCGTGTGGCCTGCCATCTTGTCGAACACCTTTAAAGGGCTGGTTTCTTTTGGGGATGTCTTTGAAAATCGTCCTTAGAAAAGGTGCTACATGATAGGCAGCAGCCTCCTCCACCAGCTTTCGGTGGAAGTACCCTCTGCCCTGGCCAAGGCCCGCTCAACCTTACTTAGGAGTTTTTTGGCGTCTCTGCTTGCCTCGGTATCTGGATATTTTTCCAATACAGTCAACAGGCGCATCCTTGCCTGCGGATAGTGCCTTGTCCGGAAATACCACTTGGCCACCACGATTTCATGCTGGGCCAGGCGCTCCCTACCCTGACCTATTCTTTTTTTTGCCTCATGGGTATATGGGCTGTCTGGAAAGCGGCGAAGCAGACGCTCATATATCTGAATCATCTTTTTGGTAGCGCTTTGATCCCGGTCTGGTGATTCCATCAACCTGTAGTAGCTCGTTCCCTCCTGAAACAAAACATATGGAATCGCTTCGTTGGTAGGATGAAGCTTTTCAAATTCCTGATAAAGGGGCAGTGCCTCTTCATAAAGCCCTTGATAAAACTTGCAGTCTGCCAGCCTCAACTCTGCAAGTGTGGCGTAGGGGCTGAACGGATAGCGGTCTTTTATTTGCTGGAATATCTCTTCGGCAAGCATGTAACGGCCATGGTTGAAATAATCCATGGCCTTCTTGGCCATGGCTGCCTCGTCCGGCAACTCGGGTTCCTTTTTTCCTGCAAACCAGGAAAAAAAACCGCCTTGTTTTGAACCAGCGCTTTCACTGCCGCTGCCCTTTTTTGAAAACAAGGCACAGCCGCTCAACAAGAAAAGGCACACCAGCAACAGTGGTAAGTACCTTGTCCCATTACTGATATACCATTGTGTTCTGTTTTCTATCATGGATTCAAAGGCCCAATTCGGTTAAATAGTGCTCTACTCCATAAACAGCCGTGGCACCTTCACAGACCGCCGAAACAATCTGCCGCAAAGGTTTGGCCCTGCAGTCACCGGCTGCATAGATCCCCCTTACAGAGGTCTGCATCCATTCGTCTGTCACCACAAAACCCCTGGCATCCTTTTTAATGGTTTCAGGCAAAAAGCCTGTATTGGGATGGATGCCCACAAAGATAAATACGCCTTGGACTGGCAGGTCCCGGCTTTCCCCGCTTTTTTTATTTTTCAAATGGACTGACTCAACGCCTTCGCTGCCATTGATTTTCTCTACCACACTGTCCCATAGAATCTCTATTTTGGGATTGGAAAAGGCGCGTTCCTGCAGCCACTTAACCGCGCGCAATTCATCCCTTCTGTGTATCAGATAGATTTTTTTTACTATCTTGCTCAGAAAGAGAGACTCTTGAACAGCACTGTCACCGCCGCCCACCACTGCAACCACCTGATCCCTGAAAAAAGGGCCGTCACAAGTAGCACAATAAGATACGCCCTTACCGGCCAACTCCTCTTCCCCAGGCACGCCGAGCCTGTTTGGGGCAGCTCCTGTGGCAACAATGACCGCCCGGGCAGAAAGGGTGTCACCGGTCGGGGACCTGAGAAGGATCTCGTTTTCCCCCTCGAATTCAAGGGAATTCACCTCAAAGACCCTTTCATCCGTTGAGAATTTTCTCATCTGGGCGGCCATCCTGTCTACTAAGTCAAAACCGGAAATACCATCCGGAAATCCGGGATAATTCTCGATCCAATCAGTGGTAAGCACCTGCCCTCCGGGGCTCAAGCGCTCTGTCAATACGGCTTTCAATCCTGCCCTGCCTGCATAGAGACCGGCAGCAAGTCCGGCAGGCCCACCTCCAATGATGGCCAACTGATAATCAGGCAATTCTACAAGACCTTCTGCAAGGCATTTTCAATCATGGCCTTGCCAACAGCCCCTGTAATCTGCTCCACCACCTTCCCATCCTTGAAGAGAATCAAGGTGGGTATGGCCCTTATTCCAAATTTCCCAGGGGTGACCGGGTTTTCATCTACATTCATTTTGGCAATGGCGACTTTGCCATCATACTCGGCTGCCAGTTCTTCAATAACTGGTGCAATTGCTCTGCAGGGTCCACACCAGGCAGCCCAAAAGTCCACGAGCACCGGCAGTTCTGAATTGACAACCTTGGCCTCAAAATCTGCATCCGTGACGTGTAATACTTTTTCTTCTGCCATTGTAAATCTCCTTTGGTTACTAAAATCGTAAAATGTTAGGTCAGTAATGAAGGGCTGTCAAGGAGATAAAGGAAAAAAGCGGATCTTTTAACAAGCTTGGTAAAGGTATTTTTACCAGTCAACCATTTGTTATTTTTTCCATTTTTTCAGAAAATATCCTCAAGTTGAAGGAGTTTGTTCATGGGCAGCAGCCCTTTATTGTACTTGTTGCTGAGCCCCTCCTTCTCAAGATTTGCTGCTGGAATAATGCACTGTTTGAAACCAAGCCTCCAAGCCTCTTCCAGCCTCAGTTTTGCTCGTCCCACCGGTCTTATCTCCCCGGTCAGGCCCACTTCGCCAAAAACAGCACATCCGGCGGGCACAGGCCTCTGGCGCAAACTTGAATAGAGCGCCGTTATGACCCCGAGGTCCGCAGCAGGCTCAGTAAGCCTCATGCCCCCTGCGACATTCAAAAATATATCCTTATTATAGAAAGAGGCATTGAGATAGCGTTCACAAACTGCGATTAAAAGGGCCAGCCTGCTTGAATCAAAGCCAGTTGCAGTACGCCTGGGCGTGCCAAGATAGGAAGGCGCAACCAGTGCCTGCACCTCCACGAGAATGGGCCTGGTGCCTTCCACGCAGGGTACGGTCACCGAACCCGGCATACCAGTGCTTGAGCGGCTCATGAAAAGTTGGGACGGATTGCCTATTTCCTTCAACCCCGATGATGTCATTTCAAACACCCCTACTTCATGGGTAGGGCCGAAACGGTTCTTGACCGTGCGCAGAAGCCTGAAAGAATGCGTGCGGTCCCCTTCCAGATAGAGCACAGCATCCACCAGATGTTCCAAAACCCTGGGGCCTGCCAGGGAGCCCTCCTTCGTGACGTGCCCTACCAAGATTACAGGCAGCCCTGCTGTTTTCCCCGCTCCCATGAGCCTTGCCGCCCCCTCTCTGACCTGGGCAACGCTGCCAGGTGCCGAGGCAATGCTGCTGTGGTACAAGGTCTGCACCGAATCCACTGCCAGGACCTCTGGTGAATACTGACCTACCATGGATGTTATGGCCTCTACATCTGTTTCCGAGGCAACGAAAAGCGTATCCGGTATGTGGCCCAGCCTTTCAGACCTGAGCCTTATCTGTTCCAGAGACTCTTCCCCTGAAACATAGAGCACCTTGCGGCCTTCTGAGGCCAGCCCCATCAATATCTGCATAAGGATGGTCGATTTGCCTATGCCGGGCTCACCGGCAAGCAGAACTATGCCCCCTGACACCAGACCCCCTCCAAGCACCCTGTCTGCCTCTGCCATTGTGGTGGAAATCCGCTGTTCCCCGCCACCGGAATCAACATCTTTCAGAGGCTGAGGAGCTGCCGAAGGCGCCCTACTCCGGTGCTTCTTCCCTGCTTCATCAGGCAAGGTTTCTTCTTCCAGGGTATTCCACCCCCCGCACCCAGGGCAGCGGCCGAGCCACTTTGCCTCGGTCTGACCGCACTCCTGACAGACATATACGTGTTTATCCTTTTTCACTCTGCTACCCAATCAAGCTGTTCCAACACCCCACATATACTGAAGACGCGTCTGTTGCCAGTCAAATAAAATCGGACTCCTCAGACCCAAGCGGAAGCCTAACCACTGCCTTTACACCGCCTTTTTCACTGCTGCCTACTGAGACCCTGCCTCCCATGGCAGTACACAACCGTTTCACAATGGCAAGTCCCAGGCCCGTACCCCGGGTCTTCGTAGTAACAAAGGGCTCAAAGAGCCTCGACCTCACTTCCTCAGGCAGGCCTGGACCATTATCTTCCACTGTAATAATCAATTCTCCATCATTTATGACCATCTCGAGCCAGACCCTGCCATCCGGCTGCTCCTTGACTGCCTCAAGGCCATTTTGCACCAGATTTATGACAATCTGCATTAATTTGCCCCTGTCCGTCAAAATGTGGCCCTGATCACATTTTGCCACAAGACGCCTGCCTTCCTCCCTGATGGCAAGGCCTTTTAAAACCTCACGGCAGAACTCTTCCAGTGCAAACTCTTCGTTAAAGATGTCGAGCGGTCTGGCATAGGCCAGGAGGTTTGCAGTAAGCCTTTCAAGCCTGGCTGTTTCCTTGACGATTATGGCCAGATCCTCCCTTAGTTCAGGGTCCCCAGACTGTTCCAGGTGATATTGAGCAAACCCCTTGATGCTGCTCAAGGGATTTCTGATCTCGTGAGCCAATACCGCCGCCATCTGGCCCAGGGCTGCCATGCGCTTTTGCTCCTCAAGCTGGGCCTGAAGAAGGAAATTTTTTCTCCACATCCAGAAAAAGAAGATGGCAAAAAGCCACAGAATTCCCAAGGCGCCCGCAATAAGTACCAGTTGAACATTTGCGCGCCTCACAATGGAATTTGCAGGATATGGGTGAAGCGCAATTCGCAAGCAATAGGGATCGGCAGAGGAAGCCCCTGGTTCCTTTCTCTCCTCCTTGGCCGTCTTGTGCAGATGCAGCGGAAAATCAAGCACGAATACGCGTTCTCCAGTGGCCAGTTTGGAAAAATGGTGGGACGGCGCCTTTTCCTTCAGAACTTGGCTAACAAAGGGATCTGTTTCCCTTCTTCCCATGAGATTGGGATTGGAATGGAGTACTATATTGCCCATTTTATCATACAGGGCGAGAAATGCCAGATCTGCCCACCTGTCGTCGGCCACCAGGTCGGAAAGTAGGTTTTTTTTCAGGCCCAAACGCTCCAGGGAAAAACCTATATTCACTGCAATGTCGATGGCCATTGTCTATAACCGCATTATCGAA
>JALVPX010000084.1:30113-43246 GCA_027031565.1 Deltaproteobacteria bacterium
CTCTATGGAAATTTTATATATACCCACTGCGCTTATAACAGACAGCACTGTAAAAAGGAGCAGTATGAGCCCAAATATGAGTGAATATATCAAAAAGGCCTTTTGTTTGGCATCCATGAAACGCTACTTTGCAAGAGATTGACATGAAAATACCATCTCGATAGGCTGTGTGCACATTTTTCACACCATGTGCGGGGAGAGTATACAAAAATGGATAAGAAAATCTTGGTGATAGGATCTGGCGGAAGGGAACACGCCTTGTGCTGGAAGCTCAGCCAAAGCCCGAAGGTAGCCAAGGTATATTGTGCTCCAGGCAATGCAGGCATAAAACAGCATGCGCAATGTATTGACATAAAGGCCAGCGACCTTCCGGGACTGGCCTCTTTTGCTGCAAGCGAGGGCATAGACATAACGGTGGTAGGGCCGGAAGATCCGCTGGCCAATGGAATTGTCGATGTTTTCAGGGAAAAGGGACTGACCATATTCGGCCCCACGAAAAAGGCGGCCCAGATAGAGGCCAGCAAGGTCTTCACAAAAAGAATTCTAGAAAGGGCCGGGGCGCCGACTGCCTCATACAAGGTCTTCACTGATCCAGATGAGGCAAGGAATTACATAGTGGAAAAGGCTGACATCCCGGTGGTAATCAAGGCGGATGGTTTGGCTGCAGGCAAAGGCGTGATCGTGGCAAGGAGTCTCAATGAGGCCCTGGATGCCGTGGATCTTATACTTGTGAAAAGGGCCTTTGGCGATGCCGGTAACAAGCTCATAGTGGAAGAGTGCCTGAAGGGAGAAGAAGCGTCATTCATGGCGATCACAGACGGCTTCACAGTGCTTCCCCTCGCCACGTCCCAGGATCACAAACCGGTTTATGATAATGACGAGGGCCCCAATACAGGCGGCATGGGTGCCTATTCACCAGCCCCAGTGGTCACCGAGGATCTCTTCGAGAAGGTTATGGAGCAGGTTATGATCCCCACTGTCAAGGCCATGGCAGATGAATCCGCACCATATAAAGGCGTGCTTTATGGTGGCCTGATGATAGATGACGGGGTGCCCAACGTGCTCGAATTCAACTGCCGCTTTGGAGACCCTGAGGCACAGCCGATATTGATGCGGCTCAAGACAGATCTACTGGACCTCATCGAGGCAGCTCTTTCGGAAAAACTGGATAGTGTTACACCGGCGTGGGACAACAGGGCTGCTGTATGCGTCGTACTGGCTTCGGCTGGATATCCGGGAAGCTATGAAACAGGAAAGGAAATCCATGGGCTTGAAGACGTAGAAAAGATGGAAGATGTCATGGTGTTCCATGCGGGAACTGCGCTCAAGGACGGGAAGTATGTTACTGCTGGAGGAAGGGTTTTGGGCGTGACAGCCCTCGGAAACACCATCAAGGAGGCCATAGACCGCGCCTATGATGCTGTATCAAAGATTTCATGGGAAGGCATGCATTACCGAACTGATATTGGCAGAAAGGCCTTGAAATACATTTAAGAGGAGGCAAAGATGGTCAGGGTAGGAATCTTGATGGGAAGCGAAAGCGATCGTTCGGTAATGGAAGAATCTGTTAAGATTTTGAATAACTTTGGTGTAGAATGCGAGCTCATCGTGGCATCTGCCCACAGGACTCCGGAAAAGGTCCAAGCCTATGCTAAAGGGGCCAGAAAGCGGGGAATCAAGGTACTGATTGCCGGAGCCGGAATGGCAGCACACCTTGCAGGCGCAGTGGCAGCCCACACAACCTTGCCTGTAATAGGCGTACCCATTGACTCATCTCCCTTAAACGGCCTTGATTCGCTCTTGTCAACAGTGCAGATGCCCCCGGGCATTCCTGTAGCTGCCATGGCAATAGGCCGGGCCGGGGCCAAGAATGCCGCTTATCATGCCCTTGCCATCCTTGCCGCAACAGACCCGGTAATTGAAAAAAAGCTCGAAGACTTCAGGCAAAGCTTTAAATAAAGAGGCATGCTCCCTCCTGATCAAGATGCGGTTAAGAAGGCCGTCTTTGTCTTAAAGAAAGGCGGCGTCATTGCCTTCCCTACAGAGACCAGCTACGGGCTTGGAGCCTCAATATATGCACCAGAGGCGCTCGAAAGGATCTACGAAATCAAAAAGCGCCCCAAAGACAAACCTCTGCTGGTGATTATTTCCAGCCTTGAACAACTGGACCAGCTGGCTGCAGAAACAACACCAGCTGCCAAAATTATCATGGAAAGGTTCTGGCCAGGCCCGGTAACGCTCTTGTTCAAGGCCAGGCGCGGGCTCCACCAGGCCCTAACCGGCAATACGGGCAAAGTGGGTGTAAGGCTGTCGTCTAACCCTTGGGCCAAGGCCATTGTATCGGAGCTGGGTTTTCCCATCACTGCCACCAGCTGCAACCTTGCCGGCGAGCCGCCTGCAAATTCCCCGGCAGAGGTGAAGGAAAGGCTTGGGGAGCACGCTGTCGACTATGTATGCCCTGCCGGCAAAACCCCCGGGGGCCTGCCTTCCACAATAGTCGATACAACCACCTGGCCCCCTACAATAGTCAGACCTGGAGCCGTTGATCCAGCAGATATTCTGCGCGAATGTGGGAAAGCGCCCTGAAGATATTGGACCTTGCCTTGGGATTCTTTTGGTAGAAGGAGTTGAGCAGCTCCCTGATATGCCTCCTCGAACTTTGAGACGAAGATGGACACCGATTTTCAACCCTGGGCAAGCCGAGCCTCTTGACATATCTGCTGATTTTGTTTTTTTGCACAAAGGCCAGGGGCCTTATCAGGGTTATTTTGCCGCCGAACATCTCCTGCCTGGGCATCATTGTGCTCATTTCGCCTGCATTGCAGACGTTGATGAAAAAGGTCTCGATCAAGTCATCCATATTGTGACCAAGGGCGATCTTGTTGCAACCAAAGGCATCTGCTATCTCAAACAGGCGCTTCCGCCTGAGATGAGAGCACAAAAAACAGGGACTATTTTCCCGATTAAAGGAGGTATGGGCAACGACCCCGAAGTCTGTCTTTTCCACATGAAAGCTTAAGCCAAATGAGCCCAGATAAGGATAAAGCGCCTGCTGCGTCAATGATACAAAGCCCATATCGAGATATACTGCAACCAAGTCATAGTTTATGGGCGCCTTTTTCCTCCATTCATGGAGCATGTACAACATGAGCGAACTATCTTCGCCGCCGGATACCGCAGCCAATATCCTGTCTCCATGGCAAAGCAATTGATAGTCGTGAATTGCCTTGCCCACCTTTCTGCTGATTTCCTTTTTGAGGGATGCCATATGGGAACGCGAAAAAAGGCTTTATTTAAAGGCAAAAATCACCTATGTTTGACGGCTGTAGCAGCGGGCGCCAATTCTTTGGGCACGGCACAACTTGATTTCTTCGCATCCCGGGCCCCGGGAATAAGTCCAGTGAATATTCAAGGGTAACGGCTCTGGCTCCTGCTGCTTAAAACGAACCAGAGAGACAAAAGTACGAGTATAAAAAGCCAGAACACCCGGTCATATTTCATAGGCAATTGTCCTTGAAGGGCAAGATAATTTACATTTAATGCAACTTAAGATCAAAATAGTAATATATACATCTATCGCTGTCACGGTACTTTTTGCCCTTTATTTAAAGGCAAGCAGGTTCTACCATGAATCCCTGCTCCCGGTCTCAGAGTCTAAGGCAGAAGTAGTCTTCAGGGTAGAACCGGGAAGCAGCTTCAAAGAAGTGGCAGAGAATCTTGAGCAACAAGGGCTGATCAGGTCCAAAAAGGCCTTCTTTCTCCTTGCCTGGCTGCAGGATGCCACCACGCGAATCCAGGCAGGTCTCTACAAGCTTTCTCCATCCCAATCTGCCAAGGCAATACTCGAAACCTTTTTAAAGGGAAAGACATGGGATGTCGTGCTCACTTTTCCAGAGGGCTATAACATGTATCAGATCGCCAATGTCTTGGACAGGGCCGGCCTTGTCTCCAGGGAAGATTTCTTGAAGGCGGCGGAAGATCCAAAGTTGATGGCCTCGCTGAACATTCCTTCTGATCGGGCCGAGGGCTATTTGTTCCCAGACACCTATCTTTTCTCCCACGATGACACCCCTGAAAATTTTATCAGGTCCATGGTGGGAAGGTTCTGGAAGGTATGGGAGGATAATGATTTTGGCAAAAGGGCAGAGGAGCTCAAATTGACAATTCACGAAGTGGTAACCCTAGCGTCAATCGTAGAAAAAGAAGCAGTGGCAAATGAGGAAAGACCCGTGATAGCCTCTGTGTTCTGGAACAGGATCAAAAGAGGAATGCGTCTTCAATCTGATCCCACCGTCAAGTATATAGCCTACGTCAATAAGCCAAGAAAGAGGCGGTGGAAATATCTCAAAAAGATCGCCAGCCCATACAACACTTACAAATACAAAGGCTTGCCCAAAGGCCCCATCGCGAATCCAGGCAGGGACGCCATTCGCGCAGTGCTCTATCCGGCAAATACAAACTACCTTTATTTTGTGTCGCAGAAAAATGGCCGCCACTATTTTTCCGTAACATTGAAGGAACATAACAGGGCAGTGAACAGGTTCCTCAAGTCGAAACGGCGCAAAAAGGCTGCCCGCGCTTCCAGGAGGTTACTCTCACCCCCTTATCCCACTTTGCACCACCCGGCGGATGCCTCTTCAGACAGTTCTTCTGTGATTACTGCCCAATAGTAACTAAAGGCTACCTCCAAAAAGACAATTTTTGGAAGTAGCCTTAAATAAACCCAGCTGATTCAAAGAGAATCACTTATCGGTATTTTCAGCCTATCTCTTTAATTTTTTTATCAAAAAAATTAACACTTGACACACTAAACTGGTCTCAAATATAGTGGCTCATAGTGGGAAAAAGTGGTACAAAGAGGTAGCCAGTGTTTCGAGGCAGATCCAAGCACATGCTAGACGCAAAGGGCAGGTTGAGCATACCTGCCAGGTTCAGGGATGTGCTTCGGGCTAAATATGATGGAGGAGGGTTGATAATCACCACCCGGCCCTCGTGCCTTGCTGCCTATCCCTTGGAAGAATGGCGCAAAATCGAAGAAAAATTTAGTCAATACAGGCTGGCTACGCCTGAAATAAGGGCTTATCAGCGTTTTTTCCTGGCAGGAGCAGTTGAATGCCCGATTGATGGACAAGGCAGGGTTTTGATTCCTGCGAGCCTGCGGCAGGAGGCCCAGCTGACCAAAGAGGTGGTGCTCTCTGGCATGCTCAATCATTTCGAGATCTGGAGCAAAGACAAACTGGATAAAGAACTACAAAAGGCAAGGGATAATTTTGAAAAATATGAGCACATGGTTGCCCAACTTGAATAGCGAAACCGGAAGGGCAACCGTAGGACATAAACCAGTGTTGCTGGAAGAGGTCCTGAAGGGCCTGAATCCAGGCAAGGGAAACGTGTTCATTGACGGAACCGTGGGCCTGGGGGGGCACGCTGCTGCCTTGCTGGAACGCCATCCGGAAATAAAGCTCTTGATCGGATTCGACCTTGATCCCTACGCCCTTGAACAGGCTGCTGCCAGGCTTGCACCTTACCAGAAAAAAGTACGCCTGATCCATGCGAACTATACAAAGATTCCAGAGTTTTTAGAGGCGGAATCCATTGGACCTGTTGACGGCATCCTGCTTGACCTGGGGCTTTCGTCGTTTCAGCTGGATTCGTCCTCAAGGGGCTTCAGCTTCAGGCGGGATGAACCGCTGGACATGCGCATGGACCCAGATATGAAAGTCAGTGCAGCCGACATGGTGAACAGTCTGCCTGTGGAACAGCTTATTGAGCTGTTGAAAAACTACGGACAGGAGCGCTGGGCACCCAAAATTGCCCGTGCAATTGACAAGGAACGCAAAAAAAAGCCTATTCTCTCCACAAAGGAGCTGGCTGACATAGTTTTCAGCGCCATACCGAGAAAACATCATCCAAGGCGGATACATCCAGCCACAAAAACATTTCAAGCCCTCAGGATAGCGGTCAACAAGGAACTGGACAATCTGGCAGAGGCCTTGCGGACCTTTCCCGGGTGTTTGAAGCCCCTAGGCAGACTCGTGGTCATTTCATTCCATTCCCTTGAGGATCGCCTGGTGAAACATTCCATGAGGAATGATCCCAGGCTCAGACCGATTACCAAGAAGCCGGTTACACCGTCAATTATCGAAACAGACCAAAATCCACGGGCGCGAAGCGCAAAACTGCGCATTGCTGAACGCATTGAAGATTCGTAAAGGAGGTAACCATGACCATCAAGACAGCCACCCTCAGGATGCCTCAAAGGCGCTCATATGTTCGCAACACCGGCTATCGGCGGCCGGCCAGGACAAGTTCCAAGGCATCGGCCTCAAAGTCCAGGGCAAAGGAGGTCGTGGCCACTGTATTTGCCGTTATTTTCCTGCTCGTTGGAGTTTGGGCAAGCCTTGAAGTTCATAGCGTTGCAAATGAAGTGGCTAGGCTGAAAGAAACCCATGCCAGACTCGTGGCGGAAAACGTATCGCTTACGTCAAAGCTCCACAGCGCCACGGATAAAAAGGCCCTTGAGAAAATGGGCAGGCGTATCGGGCTCCATCCGCCAAAGGAAAACCAGATCATCTATCTCAGGTAAAGATGGCAAGGAAGTTCTTCAAAGAGCATAAAGGGTATACCTGGGCATTCCTGTTAATAATGTCCATGGGCCTGTTTAACGTCCAGTGCGCCAGCTCCTTTGAAGGCGCCACCATCCAGGCCATGATGGGGCAGGACGCCAAGAGGCAGACCATTTTTGACCGAAACGGCGCTGTTGTTGCAGCCAGCGTCTTGACTGCCTCTGTCTATCTCAATCCCTTGACTGTACCCACGGGTTCGAAATGGGCTGAACAATTGGAGGAAGTTCTCTCTCTCCCAGAAGGCTCCATTAGGGAGAAACTGCTGGGAGCAAAAGGGGTTTTTTGTTTAAAGGAGGAACTCTCTGAGCAGGAGGTGGAAGATCTTTTAAGCCTTGGTCTAGACTGCCTTGAGATTTACAAGAAATTTAAAAGAATTTATCCAACAGCGCCTGTGGCAAAGGCCATTCTGGGTAATGTTGACAACGAGGGCATCGCCTCCGAAGGTGTGGAATATTTTTTTGATTCAAGGCTGCGGCAGCCTGGTTACGAGGAGGAAAGTGAAACAGCGGGCCTCTTTCTTACCATCGACACGACCTTGCAGAAACGGGCTGAAAAGGAGCTGGAATGGCAGATGTACCGCTGCAGGGCTAAAAACGGGGCCTTTGTGATAACCAGGCTTTCTGATGGCGAGGTATTGGCCCTTGCCACCTCCCGTTTCAAAAACAAGAAAAAATCAGACAGACCCCATAAAGGCGGGCTGTTTGCCCTATACCCCAAGGCGAAACCACTTTTGCTGCTTCCCCTGTTTGACATGCTCGAAAAAGGCAAAGAAGAGCTCCATGAGCAGGAGAGGCTGGAAGCAGCCCAGGGGAATAGCGATAAAAATGAGAAAAAGGCGGCGGGAGGCGCAAGGAAAAACACCGGCAAAAGGCATGCCCTGAGATGGAGATGGGTGGAGGCGGACAAAGACCTCTACGTATGGGGCCCCTGGAGCAAGGATGAACTCGAGTATGTGGCAGATCCCAACCACTTGCTGCCCTATCTTTTGACCAGCGGTTTGGGGACGGCCACCAACATCGAACTTCCATATGAACGGACTGGCTCCCTGCCGACCCATATCCTCGGAAAGTGGATGCTAGGAGACGAAGTGTCTGCTACCCCCTTGCAGATATTGAGGGCATTCAACTCCATCGCGACCTTGGGCTCCTTTTCAGACTTCCACCTCGTAAAAAGGAATGGTAAGGGACATGCATCGAAAATAGAATTCCCAGCCATACCGCAAAAAGTAATAAAGTTTGTATTAAAGAAACTCTCCAAGGCAAAAGGCCCTGTAACTGCAATGGTCGCAAAGACCAAGACGAAACCGTCCAGGTACCAGGCCATGGCCCTTGGGTTTTGGCCTTTAGAAAATCCACAAGTGAGTTATATTCTGGTTGTAGATGACGCCCGCTGGAACCCCAGAAAGGCAAAGGGCAACCTTGGCACGCCCAAACGGGTGGCCCAGCTTGCCGTAAGGCTGCTGAAACAGCCTGAAACCTCCAATGTGGTTACAGTGGAGGCGGATGAAGGAAAAAATAAAAAGGATATTTCTGGAAGGATGCCCAACCTGTTGGGCCTTTCCATGAGAAACGCCCTGGAGACCATGCTCGCAAAGGGTATTCAGGTGGAAATGGAAGGCAGCGGGCGTGTCACAAAGCAGATACCCAAGCCTGGTTCCGTTCTTCCTGAACACAGCGTTTGCAAATTGATTGGTACTGGTAGCTAGGATGGCTGGTGCGGCACAAATGGTAATAAACCAGACCTGGTTGTCTGAACTCTTGTATTCCTTTGAGGGAACAGAGATAATTCATGGAGAGATCCATGCCCTCAATGCCACAGGTGTTTCCCTGGACAGCCGCACCTTGGAGCCCGGAGATATCTTTGTGGCGATTTCCGGCTCGAGCAGCCGCGGGGCTAAATATGCCCTGGACGCTGTGAAGAAAGGGGCTGCTGCCATTGTCACTGGCAAAGGCCAAGGGCTTGCCGTTGCCAAGGCAACTGGCGGCGTTGTACCGGTCCTGGAAGTAAAAAGCCCTCGAAGGGCGGCGGCGCGCCTGGCCTGCGCATTTCAAGGGTATCCATGTCACGAATTCGATCTTGTGGGCATAACTGGCACCAATGGCAAGACCACAATCACCTTTCTCCTTGAGTCCATACTCAAATGTGCAGGAAAATACCCAGGGGTCATCGGTACCGTGGACTGCCGTCTCGGCCTATGGTCGCAACAAACGGGCCTCACTACTCCTGATCCAGTCACCTTGCAGAAGCTCCTGAGGAAAATGGCGGACTCTGGTGCCGGCTCGGTGCTGCTGGAAGTATCTTCCCACGCCTTGGACCAAAACAGGGTGGAAGGCTGCCGGTTCAAGATCGCGATCTTCACCAACCTGACAAGAGACCATCTCGACTATCATGGGAATATGGAAGAATATTATCGGGCCAAGTCGCGCCTTTTCAAGGAATACAGGCCTGAGTTTTCGGTCATCAACATAGACGATCCCTATGGCCAGCGCCTTTACGAATCCCTCGAAGGCACGGCCCTGACCTACGGCTTTACCAAAAGCGCTGATGTACATCCCGTAGATTACACTGTCGATATCTCGGGCCTCAGGGCCTTGATCCGCACACCCATTGGCTCCCTGGAAATTGGATCAGAGCTCATTGGAAGGCACAACCTGAGCAACATCCTGGCGGCCATTTGTGCCTCGGTATGCCTTAACATAGAACCCTATACCATTAAAAAGGGCATATCGAGCCTGCGTTCCATTCCAGGCAGGCTTGAGAAAGTGGCTGCACCCAGGGGAATAACAGGCCTTGTAGACTACGCACACACACCAGATGCGCTGGAACACGTGTTGTTTGAGCTCAAGGGGCTTATATCTGGCAGGCTGATATGCGTTGCAGGCTGTGGAGGAAACAGGGACCAGGGCAAAAGGCCCTTGATGGGCAAAATAGCAGCCATGAACGCAGACTTGGCCATTTTCACCTCGGACAATCCGCGCGATGAAGATCCTGTCACCATAATCGAACAGATGAAGGAGGGATTGTCCGGCAGGGAAGAACTGCTGAAGAAGGTCAAGGTCATCCCTGACAGGAGAAAGGCCATCACATGGGCGGCTTCAATTGCCCGGCCAGGCGACTGCGTGCTGGTGGCTGGAAAGGGCCATGAATCGTACCAGCAAATTGGCCAAACCAAGAGGCCTTTTGATGACAAAAAGGTCTTGAGCCGAAGTTTCAATGCGTTGACTGCACAAGAAGTCGCTGAGGCCACGAACGGAACCATCCTGGAAGGCACAGAAGATACGCTTTTTACTGGAGTCTGTACAGATTCCCGCTCGATTGAACCAGGGAATCTTTTTGTACCAATCAAGGGGGCCAATTTTGACGGCCACGATTTTATAGCAGCCTGCGCCGTGGACAAGGCTTCCGGATCCATTGTGGCACGGGAAAGAGTTGAAGATGCAAAGAGCGCCTTAACTGCCCGGGGGATAGCGGATTTCTGCCTCATAGGGGTGGAGGATACGGAGCGGGCGCTGGGGAACCTGGCATCCTATACGTGCAGGAAACATCAATTCAAGGTGTTTGCCATTACAGGGAGCTGCGGAAAGACCTCCACCAAGGAAATATTGCACGCCCTGCTGTCTCAGCGATGGAAAAGCGCCAAAACCATAAAAAATTTCAACAACTTGATAGGCCTGCCGCTTAGCGTCTTCCAGGCAGACATAGATTCAGAATGGCTCGTCCTCGAAATGGGCATGAACAGTCCAGGAGAGATCGCCAGGCTCACTGAAATTGCCAGTCCCGCGGCAGCGCTCATAACCAACATAAGGCCGGCCCATTTGGAGGGCCTGGGCTCAATCGAGGCCGTTGCAGCAGAAAAAATTTCTCTGTTCGTAGGGCTCGATCCTGATGCTTTAGCTGTAATCAACCTCGATGATCCATACATCTACGGGAAATCAAAGGAATTGCCATGCAGGCGTATAGGTTATTCCATGGACCCGGACTCCGGTGCCGAGGTGGTGTGCTTGTCATGGCAGCCTGCCGTAGCTGGTTCCATTGCCCACTTTTCCTTTGAGGGTAATGAGCTTGATGTGAAAATTCCCCTGCTGGGGAAAGTGGCAGTAAACAATGCCCTTGCTGCTTCAGCCGCTGCCTATGGGCTGGGGTTAGACCTTGGAGAGATAAAACAGGGCCTTGCTGATCTCAAACCCATGGCTGGCAGGCTGAATCTTGTTTCCTCGGGCAATGGCAAAAAGATCCTTGACGATGCATACAATGCCAACCCCGCCTCAATGGAGGCCGCACTGGACACCTTGGAACACTTGGCCCTTCGTGATTCCAGGGTGGCTGTTCTAGGTGATATGTACGAGCTCGGTGAGCAGGCAGACGCCTTGCATGCCGGGGTTGGAGCCAAGGCGGCCGAGGCTGGACTCGCCATGCTGCTTGCAGCTGGCAGGTATGCTGAAAAAATAAGGGAAGGTGCTGAAGCAGCTGGCCTTGCACCTGATAGGATCAAGGTCTTCCAAGACACGGAGCTGCTGCTGAAATGGCTTGAGACTGAAGGTCTCAAAATCATTCCAAAAAATGCCACCATATTGGTTAAAGGCTCCCGTGCCATGGGCCTTGAAAAGGCCGTGCATCTCTTGACCGGCCTTGGCAGCAGAGAGGATGAGAGGTAAGCATGTTATACCACATCCTCTATCCCCTGCATGACGCCTGGTCAATCTTCAATGTCTTCCGCTACATTACCTTCAGGACCATATATGCCACCGTTACCTCATTGCTCTTCGTTCTCTGCTTCGGGCCCTACTTCATAAACATGATGAAACGCATGCAGCTAGGGGAGGAAATCAGGGAAGACGGGCCTCAAAGCCACTTTTCCAAGGCCGGAACCCCAACCATGGGGGGCATCCTCATAGTTGCCGGCATATGCACAGGCACCCTTTTGTGGGCTGACTTGACCAATATCTTCATATGGGCAGCCCTGGCCGTATTGATAACCTATGCCCTGCTCGGCCTGGGGGACGACCTGATAAAGGTTAAAAAGATTTCCCCAAAAGGCCTGAGCGGCAAATGGAAGATTGCGGTTCAGGCAGTATGCGGCCTTCTTGCCATCATTCTGGTAATGAAACATGGCAGCTGGGATACCCAGGTCTATGTGCCGTTTCTTAAAAACATCCATCCGGACCTCGGTATCGCGTATCCAATATTTGCCCTGCTCGTAATTGTCGGCGCCTCAAATGCGCTTAATTTGACTGACGGGCTGGATGGGTTGGCCACCGGCCCTTTTGTGATCTCAGCGGCGGTCTATGCCCTTTTCACCTATCTTGCCGGGAATGCAAGGCTTGCGGGATACCTGCAGATTCCCTATGTGCCTGGGGCAGGGGAACTGACCATATTCTGCGGGGCCATGGTTGGAGCAGGACTTGGCTTTTTATGGTACAATTCTTACCCTGCAGAGATCTTCATGGGGGATGTTGGATCGCTTGCCATCGGCGGGGCACTGGGGGTTGCCGCCATTTTCAGCAAGCAAGAAATTTTGCTCTGCCTCGTAGGCGGTCTGTTTGTTATGGAGGCCCTGTCTGTGATTATTCAAGTCGCCTTTTTTAAAATCACCCATGGGAAGAGGGTATTCAAGATGGCACCTCTGCACCATCACTTTGAGTTGATGGGATGGCCGGAACCGAAAATTACTGTAAGGCTGTGGATTTTATCTATCCTGCTGGGCCTTGTTGCAGTAAGCACGTTGAAATTGAGGTAACAGGCATGTTCAAGGGACTTAAAATAATGGTGATAGGCGCTGGGCTCTCAGGCCGTTCTGCTGCCAGATGGCTGGCATGTGCAGGGGCGGACGTGACCATCAGCGACACCAAACCCCTTGACCAGTGGGATCAGCAGGGCCTGGTTGAATTGGATGCTTGTGGCGTAAGATTGGAAGCCGGCGGTCATTCCCAGGAAAAGGTCGGCCATTCAGACATGGTCGTAGTGAGCCCAGGTGTGCCCTTGGATTCTCCTCCTGTGGCTTCTGCATTGCAAAACAAAGTTCCCGTATGTGGCGATCTGTGCCTTGCCACAGCCCTCTGGAAAGGACCCATTATTGCCATCACAGGCACCAACGGCAAGACCACAACCACCATGCTCACCTATAGGATGCTCGAATCCTCTGGCATACCATGTGTGTGCGGCGGCAACATAGGCACCCCGCTGTTTGATCTATTTGATGAAAACGATGAAAAGTGCGTTGCAGTCCTGGAAGTGAGCAGCTTCCAGCTTGACTATTTCATGCCGACACCGCTTTTTGACCTGCCAATCTTCACCTCGGCAACAGTCCTGAACCTGGCGCCGGACCACATGGATAGATACTTGAGCCTGGATTTTTACAGAAGGAGCAAGGCCCGCATCTTTGACATGCTCGGGAAAGAAGGGCTTGCCCTCCTGCCGGCCCGGGAAAAGACGTCGCTTTGGATCAGCAAAGGCCCCGGCCCGAATCTGGCATACTTTGGCCACAGGAAGAGCGAGGCTGCACACTCT
>JALVPX010000085.1 GCA_027031565.1 Deltaproteobacteria bacterium
GTACAATCGCTTCCAGTCCAGGGAGGCCAACTCTTTCAGGGACCGAGTGCTTGCTGCACTGAGGCAGGAATTTGGCGGGCATCCAGTAAAAAAAACCAAGCTGGGTGAGCCAAAATGATGCAGAACCAAGGTGCAGCAGGCCCTTCATGCGTCCTCGAAGGTCCCTTGGATCCTTGTTCCATAATCATCTTTGGGGGTACCGGAGACCTTGCGACGAGAAAGCTCATACCAGCGCTCTTCAAACTTTACGCAAACCAGGCACTGCCAGAGGATTTTTTAATAGCAGGATGCGGCAGAACAAGGCTGGATGACACAAAGTACAAGAAAAAGGCCGAAGAGGCCCTGGCAGGTCTCCATAAAGGTGATTCCGGGAAGATATCTGACTTTCTTGCGTTGATCCATTATCACAGCGTGGACTTTGATGAACCAGCTTCTTTTGACTCCCTTGCTGATTGGCTTAGTGATCTTGAAGAAAAAAAGGGGCTTTCGGGCAACCGGCTTCTCTATTTTGCCCTGCCTCCTGCCCTCTATGCCCGTGCCGCAAGGCTCACAGGCAGCAGCAGGCTCTGCAGGCCCAAGAAAGATGGCTGGATAAGGCTGGTTGTAGAAAAACCCTTTGGCCGTGATCTCGACTCAGCCAGGGAACTGGACGAGGTGCTTCATCAATTTTTCAAGGAAGATCAAATATTCAGGATAGATCATTACCTGGCCAAGGAAACGGTTCAAAACATATTGATCTTCAGATTTGCCAATTCCATTTTCGAACCCTTATGGAACCGAAGATATGTGGATTACATAGATATAACAGCAGCTGAGTCCATAGGCATAGGCAACAGGGGTTCTTACTACGAAGAGGCCGGGGTTCTGAGGGACATGTTTCAGAACCACATGATGCAGCTCCTTGCGCTGATTGCCATGGAACCTCCTGCATCCTTTGAGACATCCATGGTAAGGAGGGAAAAGATCAAGGTATTCCAGGCTCTTCGCCACATTCCATTAGAGAGGATCAAAGACTTTTTGAAACTGGGCCAATATGGCCCAGGGCTCATAGATGGAAGTCCTGTTCCAGGCTACAGGCAGGAATCAGGCGTGAAACCGGATTCCAGGGTTCCCACATATGCCTCTATGGAATTGTACCTGGACAACTGGCGGTGGCAGGGAGTGCCCTTTTATGTCACCTCTGGGAAACGAATGCCGCAAAAGATGACCCGGATCTCCATACAATTCAAGGAAGTGCCGCATTCCATGTTCAGGAACGTTCTGGGCGAACACATCATGGCAAACAGGCTGGTTATTGACATTGCCCCGGAAGAGAAGATCAGCCTCACCTTCCAGGCCAAGGTGCCAGGCCCTCGCATATGCCTGTACTCTGTGACAATGGATTTTGCATACGAAGGACCTGGCAAGGCAATGCTGCTTGACGCCTATGAAAAGGTGCTGATCGACTGCATGCAGGGAGACCAGATGCTGTTCTGGCATCAAGAGGGTGTTGAAAGATGCTGGGCATTTTTAACGCCCATACTCCAGAGGATTGAAGATCCCTCCAGTCCGTGCAGCCTTGAAATTTATAAGGCAGGTACATGGGGGCCAGGTTTTTCAAGGCATGGAAAGGCAAGCTCGCAACATTCCTGAACCTGATATAGCTGTCTTAAGGGACGGTGAACGAGCAGCTTGGTTTACTGCTTGCCTGCTTCAAAGGGCGGCCTCTGAAGCCCTTTCACAGGCCCCGGTTTTCACCATTGCCCTGTCTGGTGGTTCAACTCCAATGAAAATGTTCGACCTGTTGTCTACCGCACCGCAGTTCAGCAATATACCATGGGACAGGATCCA
>JALVPX010000086.1 GCA_027031565.1 Deltaproteobacteria bacterium
CGTTATCGCCGCAGTCAGCGTCGTCTTACCATGATCTATGTGACCTATCGTCCCTACGTTTACGTGTGGCTTGGTACGCTCAAACTTCTTCTTGCTCATCTTGCTTCCTCCATCACTTACGGAATGGGTTCAAAATTTTTCACCTGCCGCTAACCGAATACTACCACCTGTAATGGGCAAAGGCCTTGTTGGCTTCGGCCATCCTGTGGGTATCCTCTTTCTTTTTGAAGGCGGCACCTCTTTCATTGAATGCATCAACCAGTTCGCCTGCCAAACGCTGGGCCATCGTCTTTTCGCCCCTGCTTTTGGCATAACCCACGAGCCAGCGGATAGCCAGTGTCTGCCTTCTTTCAGGCCTTACCTCCACCGGCACCTGATATGTTGCCCCTCCGACCCTTCTAGACCTGACCTCCACTATGGGCTTCACATTCTCCATTGCCTTTTCAAAAACCTGCAATGGATTTTCCTTGGTGCGCTGTTCTACAATATCCAGGGCCTCATAAAAAATGCGCCTGGCAAGGCTCTTTTTGCCTCTCCGCATCAGGCCGTTAACAAACTTGGATACAAGCACGCTTCCATACTTGGGATCAGGTGCTACGCTTCTTTTGGGTACTTCGCGTCTTCGTGGCATAAATCTTCGCCTCTTCTATCCTGGTGCCTTACTTCGGTCTCTTTGTTCCATATTTGGAACGGGCCTTACGCCTGTCTGAAACACCCAAGGCATCAAGGGTTCCACGTATAATATGATATCTTACACCTGGCAGGTCCTTAACACGGCCGCCACGGATCAAAACAACAGAGTGCTCCTGAAGGTTGTGGCCGATTCCAGGAATATATGATGTTACTTCCATTCCATTGGTGAGCCTCACGCGTGCAACCTTTCTCAATGCCGAATTCGGCTTTTTGGGGGTAGTGGTATAGACCCTGGTACAGACCCCCCTTTTTTGAGGACAAGATTCCAATGCAGGGGCCTTGCCCTTTTTCTTGATTTTTTGACGTCCTTTTCTCACCAACTGGTTTATGGTCGGCATTCTCTAAATACTCCTCATTTTGCACAGCTTATTCATTAGCAAAAAAACAATATGAGCCTAGCCCCCATTTTCCTTTGACAAAAAATCAAAAATGAGGTCCCAGGAACAAAGCCCGCTTTTAATACTGGTTTCGCCTCAGATTGTCAACCCCTGTTGCAATACATTTTTTTTTATCGTACATCTTGGTCATTCACTTTTTGAGGCGTTTATGGACCAAAAGGGGCATAAAACATATTTAGGTGTAGATGTTGGTAATACTCACACAGTTTTGGGCCTTTTTCAAGGCCCTGAGATAATAGCCAGCTGGAGGATCGCCACCCGGCCCGACATCACTTCCGATGAACTGGCTGCCGGGCTAATGCCCCTGTTGGGGAGTGCAGGTTTTGGCCTTGGTGACATTGAAGATCTTATCCTTTCCTGCGTAGTTCCCCCACTGGCCTCGACATACAAAAAATTTTGCCAGATTTATGTGGGCTCAACGGCAATGGTCATAACAGGCGCCAGTCAGCTGGGCATGCCCATTTTATATGAAAGGCCTTTTGAAGTGGGCGCAGACAGGCTCGTAAATTCCATTGCCGCCTACGAACTATTTCGATCTCCCCTTATAGTAATCGACTTCGGCACGGCAGTCACATTCGACTGCGTTTCAAACAAAG
This sequence comes from Deltaproteobacteria bacterium, assembly GCA_027031565.1. Classification (GTDB taxonomy): domain Bacteria; phylum Desulfobacterota; class Dissulfuribacteria; order Dissulfuribacterales; family JALVPX01; genus JALVPX01. The sequence goes on from JALVPX010000086.1 coordinate 1,688, forward strand.
GGGAATATCTTGGAGGGGCAATTGCCCCGGGGCCTCTGGTTTCAGCAGAGACCTTGTTCAAGAAGACCGCCAAACTGCCGCTGGTGGACCTGTTTTCGCCGCCCGAGTCCATACTCGCACAGGATACCGTTTCTGCCATAAAAACGGGCATCATATATGGTTTTGCAGGACTTACAGACAGGGTCGTTCAGTGCCTGTCAACAGAATTCCCGAGCCGTCCCAAAATTATTGCCACAGGTGGCCTGGCCGAGGTTATAGCGCCTTTTTCTGAAAGTATTGAAAGGGTCGTGCCTGATCTTACGCTTCAGGGCCTGGCAATCATTTATAAAAGATTGAAAAAGGAGTCAGCGCCCGGCCTCTAAAATCTGCAAAATCAGCTCTGCCTGCCTGGTTGCAGCATCTTGTGCCAGCATTTTGAGGGCTTCCAGCGCCTTTAAGCCCATTTCCTTTTTGAATTCCACTTCACAGAAGAGCCTTTTTACATATTGCATCAATTCCTCTGCACCTGCCGCAACCATGCCTCCTCCAGTATCAAGCAATGCCTGCCTCGACTCTTCGAAATTGTCTGTAAAAGGCCCAAACAGCACAGGACGCCCCCAGGCAGCGGGTTCCATGAGATTCTGCCCGCCCTTCGGAACGAGTGACCCACCTACGAAGGCCGCATCTGCAATGCTGTAAAGATCAAACAAAGGGCCGATTACATCAACCAGCAACACGCGATGCCTTCGCGGCTTGCCGACTTCCAGGCTGCTCCATAGGTCAAACTTCAGCGAATGCTGCTCCAAACACCTGGCCACGTCTGCCACCCTCTGCAAGTGACGCGGCACGAGCACAAAAAGTCCTTCCGGGAATTCTCGCACCAGACCCTTGACTACCTCGGCGAGATATCTTTCTTCCCCTTGTCTCAGGCTGCCAGCGACAAACACCCTCTGCTGTTTGCCGATGCCGAGCTTCTTTCTCATCTTGTCTGCCCTTGACCAGTCAATGCGTCTCAACAAGCCCTCAAACTTTGCATTTCCAACCACCCGTATTGACTCTGCCGCAGCACCAAGTTCAACAAGCCGTTGCGCATAACTATCTGAAATAGCACATAGTATAGTGAATTTGCCCAAAACAGATCCCATGACTGAAGCGATTCTCTTGTAATTTTTAAAAGACCTTGAAGAAACTCGGCCATTGAGCAAAACAGCCTTTGCACCCTCAGCCGTGACTTCATGAAGCAGGTTGGGCCACAGTTCTGTTTCTATGGGGGCGTATATACTTGGACGTATGGAACGGGCCAGCCTTCTAACTGCCTGCGGAAAATCCAGGGGATAAGGGATAACCGGGCACCGATTTCCTAACATCGACCGAGCCCTTGCAAGGCCAGCAGGAGTCGTGGAAGAAACAATGATCTTCAGCCCAGGATGGCGGCGGTCCAAGGCCCTCACCAGTGCCTCGGCAACACTCACTTCGCCTACGGATACGGCCTGAAACCAGACGTCATACGGGGATTGGGCCTTGACCTCCGGCGGCACCTTTCCAAGCCTTCCGCACCATGGGCTCTCCGGCCCTTCAAAGATGCATCTGACTCCCAGAAATGGCATGAGCAGCCAATAAGTGAGCAGCGTGATTTTTCTATAGAAATTTAGCATCAACTTAGTTGCTTGGTCTGAGGCCCAAAAAGGTTGCGTGATATATCAATGTTCGGATATCAGCCCGCAACCTGACTGCCAGCAATGTTCTGCCTGATAACTTCATACAGGGCAACCGAAACCGCTGCCGAAACATTGAGCGATTCTACATAAGGCATACAAGGTATTCTCAAGAGCACATCACACCGCTTCTTTATCAAAAAGCGTAAACCTTTACCCTCTGCTCCCGCCACCAAAACGAGAGGGAGGGACAGGTCATGGTTCCACAATTGAGCCTTTCCTTCGGCTGCCAGCCCTGCCACACTGATTCCTTTCCGCCTCATATCAGCCAGGGTATCTGCCAAATTTTTCACCAGACACACCTTAACATGAATTATTGTCCCGGCCGATGCCTTGACAACGGTGCCCGTGATCTTTGCAGACGAACGTTCCGGCAATATGACAGCCTTAACCCCAAATGCAGCACAAGATCTGATAATGGCTCCAAGGTTTTGGGGATCGGTGACTTGATCGCACGCAACAAACAGGCCCTGGCCACTGCCATTTTCTTCCAAAACAGCATCCATGGTATCGTACCATACCGGTTTCACCCTTGCCGCCACGCCTTGATGGACCGCCCCAGGCAGTACACCCACCAAGGTTAGATTTGCCTGCTGCCGAATCTTGACTCCTTTGTTCGTGGCCAGGGAGAGCAACTTTTTCTGCACCTTTTTCCGGCCGAAGGATGGGATAGCAAATATTTCAGAGACGGCCTGCGGACAGTGCCTCAAGAACTCTTCTACCGGATGGAGACCCCAGACTACAATCGGTTCATTTTTCACATCAATCACTTAGAGGTGTAAGGGCGGAATGGTTCAGAAAAACAGTCAGACGGCCTTTGACATTCACCTTCAAAAAACTTCTCGAAATCAGACTGGCTCTTTCAAATCCTCTAGCTCTATTTTGCATGAAAGGCTCCAGGTAATGGAAAAAGCCTGTCGTCTTCCCAGCAGGCAGATCAGCCTTCAGCGGGCCTGCGCCTCTTTCAATACCCTCGACACTTCAGGCTGGGCCAGCATTCTATCTTTTTTATGGCGATTCGCCTTGATCACGGCCTCAAGATCGTCCAAGGCTTTTTGGAGGACATCATTGATTACTATATAATCATATTCGGTGACTGCCATGATCTCTCTTTTGGCATTCTCAATCCGTATTTTCAGGCTGTCTTCATCTTCTGTTCCCCTGGAACGAAGCCTTTGTTCAAGTTCCTTAAAAGAAGGCGGCAAAATGAAGATCATCACAGCCCCAGGAAAGCCCTTTTTCACCTGCCTTGCACCTTGGACATCAATATCCAGCAAGACGTCCGTTCCCTTGGCAAGCTGGCCCAACACCCCTTCCCTGCTGGTACCGTAAAAATGGCCGTGCACCTCAGCCCATTCAAGGAATGCCCCCTCTTCAACCATGGAAGAAAAGACATCTTTGGATACGAAATGGTAATCAACGCCATCGATCTCGCCCGGCCTCGAGGGCCGGGTAGTGTGTGAAACCGAGAAACTCACCTTGTCCATTTCCTTTAGCAGCATATGCAGCAACGTGGTCTTGCCTGTTCCCGATGGAGCCGATATCACATACAGGTCACCCTTCATGCCTGGATTTTAATAACGCGGATCCTTTTCTTCCACCTTCGATAACAGGTCGGCGCTAAGACGCTGGGCGATGGTTTCTGCCTGGATGGCCGACAAGATTACATGATTGCTGTCCGTCACAATTATTGAGCGTGTCCGCCTGCCCTGGGTTGCATCTATGAGTCTGCTGTTGGTCTTCGCTTCCTCACGCAGACGTTTCATTGGTGCAGAAGCGGGATTTACAATGGCAACAATCCTGTCAGCAACTATTGAGTTCCCAAAGCCGATGTTCAAAAGTTTGCATCTACAGCTCATTCAAAGATCTCCTTTCCTGGGGAATGAATTTAAAAAGGAAACACTCACCACCACCTCACACTTTATACGTCAAAAAACTTGCTTTACCAGACCCTTTTATTTAGAGACACATGGGGAAAACATCAAAGATATCATGTCTCTCTAAATTGAGCAGCGTCATATACAACTTCCGCTGTCCAAAATTCACCAAAATTTTACCGTTTCATCTATGCATATCCTTTACACCAAGTTTTGAATCTGTTCCCTGATCTTCTCCAATTCGCCCTTGATCTCCACCACCAGCTTGGAAATCTCCTGATCAGCGCTCTTTGAACCCATGGTATTAATTTCCCTGAAAAATTCCTGCAATAAAAAATCCAGGCGCCTGCCAATGGCACCGCCCTGGGACAAATACTTGCGGAATTGGGCGAGGTGACTTCGTGCCCTCACGATTTCCTCGGTGATATCCAGCCGGTCCGCTAGGATGGCTGCCTCTGCTGCAATCCTGTTTTCATCGAGCGGCAGATCTTCCAACAGCTGCTGCACCCTCTCCCTCAACGCCTTCTGGGCC
>JALVPX010000087.1 GCA_027031565.1 Deltaproteobacteria bacterium
GTCGTGCTACTGTACCTGAGCTGAACAAAAGTTTTCAAAACAGTGTCAGCCGCTACCTTGGTTATACAGAGGAACCGCTGGTTTCTTCAGACTTTCTCAAGGATCCGCATTCGGCAGTGGTCGATGGGCTCTGTACACGGGTAATCGAAGACACAACGGTAAAAATAATGGCATGGTACGATAATGAGTGGGGCTATTCCAACAGGCTCCTCGACCTGATTCTGTATATGGAACAGCAAAGAGTGGTATAATCAGACATCATGCTGGTAGAATCACAGGCCCTTAAGGTCAATCTCGAAGAGACAGCCGTTGACCAGGTTGACTATGACCCGAGATATAAGATCCTTCTTGATAGTGTAAAAGAATATCAAGGGGTGCACAATGCTGCCTCTCATCTCCTTTTTGAAATACACCATCCATATAAAAATTGGGATGCCATAATAAAGGAGCTGCGTGGTTTCGGGCTGAAGAATCTGAAGACCTATCTTGGTTCTGCCCATCCCGACCAGGTATTGAGGGCGCTGTTCGATCTCTATTTTTTCATAATCAAGGAGGCCCCGAAGCCTGGGCAGAGGCAGAAGGCCGCAGATGCATTGCTGGCCTTTCTGGAAAAGGTGGCATCCCATACAGACTCCAGGTTGCTGGGCCGTTTGCTTCCCCAAATAGATTATGCCTTCCGTAAAGTGCTGCAGCAGGATCAATTTATCATTGATGCCATAGCCAGAAGTTATCACCCGATTTCCAAGGTGGTTTTGACCCTTCTCAAACGCCTCGAGAAAAAGCTGCCGGGTTACTTTCTGGAAACGGCCGGCAGGCTGCTGGTGCTCGTAAACGAGACCACGTTGAATTACTGGCTAAGCCAGGAGGATCCGCTGTGTTGGCTGGAAAGGACGATAAAATCTCAAGGCCTAGACATTGACGAGGAACAGGAGAGGAAGGTCAGGAATTTGTTTTCACCTATTTCCCATGCCACGTTCAAGATAGCCCTGCAAGGCCTGTGGGCCATACCCGTTCAAGGCCTTGGCCATGGTGAAATAGAAAGGCTGGCCAGGCGGCCGGGCCATATGGATATCGTCAGGTCTTATCGTCAGATAGCCCGCGACCTTGGGTCTGTTCCAACAGTTTCCGCTCCTGTTTCATCAGAGAATCTGGATGAAGTGCCATCCAGCCTGCAACTTTTTTTCCTGTTCCACATACTTGAAATAGAAGGTCTGGCACCGATACACGAAGAGACCCTGCGCCAGATAAACAAGACATTGGTATGCCTTGTAAGGCGGGCCGAGCTGGATCGTCTCAGCAAGATATTGCCCAAGAGCTTTTCCCTGTTGAAACAGCAAGTAGGTCATTTTCCACGTACCGCACTCCAATGCATCGAGGCCTTGGGGCTTGAGGTGTTCCGCCGGAACAACGAGCGTTTGACAGAGCTTTTTCTTGAAGAGGTCGTGCAATTCGGCTTCCAGACTCCTGGAGTAAAAGGGGTGGATGCCGAATGGCAAGTGCTTTGCAATCCGGCTCATCTCCAAAATATCAGGGTATGGCTCAAGCTCATAGAGTTTAAGCCCAAGCTGTGCAGTACGTTGATTTCCGCCCTGATGTTAAATCTCAGGCTTGCAGGTACATGCATCAGGGATACAGACCTTTTCCAGAAGGATGTGAGCAGGCTGCTGAACAGTGAAATAGAGCCTGTATATAACCTGGTAAAGCAGTTAACCAAGGTAATTCCTGTCTATTACAATGAAATAGGCGCCGAGGGCAAACTCAGGGAAGTCTCTA
>JALVPX010000088.1 GCA_027031565.1 Deltaproteobacteria bacterium
TCATTGAACAGGGTGAGAGGCTCGATGCCGCCGAATCCCAGCTGCTGCCCAGGCAACAGGTCCACAACACCAGATTCGATTATACTTTGAAGCCTGGTACGCCATGCCGCAAGCTTCTCAGCAGGCGATTTTATGGCGCTTATGGAAGTGGAACCAGGACCCCAGCCCTGCAGCCTGACCGGCTTCCACATTATGACCATTTCTTCGTAGCGGCCAGGAGGAACCAGTATCAAGTCTCCCCGCTGGGCCAGATCAATTGTGTCTTGAATAGACCCATTAGGGGGCACATGCAGCACAGAGCCCGAAACCGGGCCTACTGTTACTGTCACGCCCAGGGGTGTAACCTTTTGATTGTCACCCCTTGTGACCAGTAGCTGGCCAGTTGAGGCCCCGGCGGGAATCCTTGCGGATATGGCCCCGGGCGACCATGCCAATATCTCCAGGGCACTATTCCCAAGCATTACACTTCCGGCCTGGTTTCCAAAGGAATAGTCTCTGGTTACAGTTTTCGGATTCACTCCACCTATGCCGTCGTACTGGGGATTTGGAACATCAACCATCCCCTCTGAAACAATGGTTATTGTCTGCCCTGCGGAATCCACATAGGGGCCGCCGGCTGGTCCGCTCACCGAATAGATCTTCGGGGTGCCGTCTGGAAATTCGCAATCAAGGGGGAATTGGTCTGCCCCGGCAAAGGCAGCAATGGGCAGGACAGGTGTATCCAAGTAAGTCGTGGTTCCAGGCATGTACTGGAACGTGTAGCAGAACTGGCTGTACTGCCTGTTGAAAAAGGGATCTGTGATGAAACTGCCCGGGTTGTTTGGATCAGGTATGGGCCCGGGATCGTTCAGGCACACCGTTATCATGTTGGGGGCAACGCCTGACGGGATGGACCTGTCCATGGTGTAAGTGGATGGAACCAAGGCGTTGTAGGTGCCGAACTCGTCGGAATACACCCTTGATATTTCCCTGCCCGTCCAATCCCGTATGGATATAGGCAGCCATGGAGGAGCATATTTCTCACCGAACTGGGGTGAGTTGGGATCAAATTCATTGGCCAGATCATCCAGGATCATTCCAACAATGTGCCCTGATATCGGCACCCTTGTAAACATGAAAAAGTCTGCGGCGGCATTGTGGCCGTCGTTCAGGATCACCCTTTTCCTGTTGCACAAAGGCCTTGTCTCGCCTGCAAAGGGAGCGGCTATTCCGGGGAACAGGCTCAGTTCCGGCGGCACCAGGTGCGGATCTCCCACGCACACCGGCAGGAAAAGGGGTTCCTCCTCATAGGTATCTCCAAAATCTACATTTTTGTCTTCCTCTTTGACTATTTCATAGGTAAGGCCGTAGGCAGAGCGTGGAGGCACTGCCTCAACAATGTACGTTCCGGGCTCAAGGCCGTCAAAGGCGTAGCCCCCGTCGAAGATGCCAGGCCTGACCTGATTGAAATTCCTCAGACCATCGTAGCACTTTCCATTCATGTAAAAGGGATCAGAGGGATCACCAGGGCAGCCTTCGGGAAGGCTGTTGTCCCAGCTGTCGGTGGTGGTAACTTGCAAGGCGTCCCCCTGATCAAAAACGTTGTTTCCGTTTCTGTCTATATCTTCAGGGCCCGGAAACGGAGTTCCAGGGGCATCAAAGGGATAATTGTCAACGTCTGCAAGGGTTATCAGGCCGTCTGAATTGATGTCATCCACTATTCCGTTCGAATCGAAATCTGCATAGAGATTTACCTGGACGTTGGGTATGCCGGGTTCCCATTCTTCAGCCGCTGCAAATCTGGGATCGTCTTCTGCCCTGGTGGTGGCGTAATAAACTATACCCGATATGCCGCCATTTTCTCCGGGCATATAATCCTTCTTGCCCCACTGGATCACAGAGGTCTGCCCCAGGAAACCCTGAAAGGCCTCAGTCAAGACCACTCCGGTCTCGACCCTATATGGCAGAAACTGGCCGGGATTCTGGGGATCAGGCTGCATCTGCGGGTTGAGTAGTCCGCCAAAGGACCACGGATCAGCAGGATCAACCGGACCGCCGGCATCCACTACTATGGTCGCGCCAGTCGCCTTGAACCGGGCAAAATCCACTTCTGCAACCAGCCAATTGAAAAACGGAAACACCTCGTAAAATGGCGCAAAGCCTTTCACATTTGTGGCTCCAGACTTGTAAATGGTTCCATTTCTGAAGCGCAGGTTTATGCCGATTCCAGGCATACCCTGCTCTCCTGGGTCCATGAAACCATTTTCATTTTCATCATAGAAGACATAGTTATGAAGGCCGGTGAACCATTGAAATACAGGCACATCACCCAGGTTGATATCAGTGGTACCGGCTACGGTCACACCCAGGGATGCAAAGATGAGATCGAGGTTGTCATCCCATACTACGAGCTGATAGCTGCCTGGCGGAACGTTTGGAATGGTGAAGCTTCCGTCTGGATTGCACCTCTGGGCATATATGCCCCTGCCTGTACCCGTTGCCAGGTCATTCAGGCCGACCCAGGGAGTGGTGTGGGCAAAGGGAACCCCCTTTTCAAATGTGTAGTTCGGCGGGCGTGAAAGGTGCATATTCACCACCCTGCCTGAAATATCAGAAGTGCCGTTCAAAACGGCTGTATCATTCATGGGCCTCACAAAACCCACAAACACATGAAAACCTGGCGGGCCAAATTCAGAGAAAAATGGGGGTTCGTTGGGCTTGACCCATGCGTCAATAACCTTTGTACCCTCGATGGTGGAGGTCTGGACCCACTGGCTCCCTGCTGGCGGAATAACCTGAATCCCATATTTCCCCGGAGAAAGGTTCTTTATTACAGCCAGGCCATCGGCGTCGGTTGTTATGGTACCGTCGCCCATCACGGCAACCGTGCCGTCGGGGTTATATTCCGTTCCCAAGGGGTTGCCGAAGGCATCTGTCATCACCTGGCCGCCTGCCTGGCCGTAAAGCCCGGCAGCATCTTCCAGCACCACGGAAAAGCCAGACAGCCCGTGCTCTTCCGGCAGATCAGGGGCATTGTTGATAGGGTGATTGTCTTCAAAGACAAAGATCGTGATCTGCGCCGTTGGAAGGGGCAGCTTGTTCACCACCACGGTTACCGATGCCTGCCCCGGTGCAACTGGTGCACCTCCGATGGTATATCCAGACTTTGGAAGCACTGAGACAAAATAGTGTTTTGTGCCATCCACATTGATGGATGGAGCAGTGCCTTCATCACCAGTAAGGACCGGATACATGTAGCTCCGGTGGAAATTGAGTGCCAAGGTCTCAGATCCAGGAGAACCCGGGGTGGGATGAATGGTTGAATCTTCCTCTACGAGCCAGTGATAGCCTGGTACCGACTCTCCATTTGGCCCTACCACATTGAGTGTAAATGCGGAACTGACTGCCGGTATGGAAGCAATCAGGCCCGATATCAGCCAGATAGCCAGCAGCCATATATTTCTTCTGTATCTTATGAAAACGGCCTTTTCTGTCATTGGTTTTACTCCCTTTCCGCAAAAGTGATCATTTACCACAGCCAGACCTTTTGGGTTCCTTATTCTTTTGGGATCAAGTCCTGCAGCACCGAAGAGGCCTCCGCTTCGAATTTGAAGGAAGAGTCCAGGATCATTCCAAAAAGGAGCTGACATTTTTCATGGCTGCACTGTGACCTTGCTTCATCTGACAGCCTTTCTAGTTCCTGAAAAAGTTCAATAGCTTCAGCCAAATACTTGGTACACGATTGGGACATGGTTTTTACCCCCACCTATACATAAGGCAACGTTTATGCCGGCTGAGGCAAAATGTGTAAAAATGGAGCCTAACCAAGTGAAAACACGATGAAAAATCCATAAGAATATGATATTCCCGGGAAGATAAGCAAAAAGGGGAATAAACGGCCTGAACAATCAGCTTATGGCACACATGAGACACAAAATTGAAAGTTGCGACATCAATAGAAAAATTGCTAACTATATGAATCAAAAAGATTATTTACCGTTTCGTTACCCAAATGTTTCGAAAAGGAGCGTGCCTGAAACACCATGGGACAGTGTTACACAACAGGACACTATTTAAGATTAACTATTTAAGATTCTTAAGGAAACGATATAGCGTTGACCGTGCCACACCAAGCTCTCTGGCTGCCTGCTGCTTGTTGCCTTTGGCCTTCTCCAAGGCCTGGAGGACCTTTTTTTTCGTAAGCTTTTTGGTGCGGCTATAGGAAGTGTAAGAAGATTCGCTCTGCTTGGTTATGTAAGAGGGCAAGTGTTCCTTTTTAATGATTTTACCCTTTGATTTCATGAGGGAAAACTGGATCACATTCTGGAGCTCCCTTACATTTCCCCGCCATGAATGGCCTTTCAATATTTCCATGGCGCCTTTTGAGATTTTTGGAACCTGGCCATCCTCTGCCTTAGCAAAGTAATCTACAAAATATTTCGCCAAGAGGGGGATGTCGCTTTTCCTTTCACGCAATGAAGGCAGCATTACCGGGGCAACACACAACCTGTAATAGAGATCCAGGCGGAATCTGCCAGCTTCCACCTCATCTTGCAGATCCTTGTTGGTTGCGCTTATGACCCGTACATCCACCCTCGTTGTCTCCGTGCTGCCCAGCCGCTCAAAACTGCCTTCCTGGAGCACCCTAAGGAGCTTTGCCTGTATGTTGAAATCTAGGTCGCCAATCTCATCCAGAAAGATCGTGCCGCCATCGGCGAGCTCAAACCTGCCCTTCTTGTCCTTCAAGGCCCCGGTAAATGCCCCCTTCACGTGGCCGAACAGCTCGCTTTCAAGCAGTCCGTGGGGTATTGCAGCGCAGTTGACAGGAACAAACATCTGATTGGCCCGCCTGCTTTCCTGGTGAATGGCCAGGGCGACTAGCTCTTTTCCCGTCCCGCTTTCACCCTGGATAACCACTGGAAAATCATACTGGGCCACCTCCTTTATCAACTCCTTGAGGTCGATGATCGTTTGGTGTTTCCCAATTATGGAGTCTATGCCGGCAAAATGCTCTAAATTTTGCTTTAAAGCCTTTAATTTTGTGAAATTCTGCAATAAAACGACTGCATACCGCTCACCTGCAAAGGAAAATGGCACGGCCTTCAACTGAAAAGAGATGTGGTGGGTCACGTTTTTTACGGAAACGACTATGGCTGCATTGCCCTGGTATGGCTTATTGTAAGTTATTGCATACAGCGCTGCTTTTCTTATTTCACACTCTTGACACTCATTTTCCAGACAGCACTTTTCAAGGGCAACGCGGCCTTTCAAGTGCACGCACCCAAGCAGCTCACCTATTTTCTTACCCAGCAGAGACCTGCTGGATATACCCAAGGTCCTCTCGAACACGCTGTTTAAGGCAAGGATGTTCCGTTCCTTGTCAACCAGCACTATGCCGCAGGACACGTTGTTGAATACGGCCTGCAGGAGCGGATTGTCTTTTATTTGGTGGAGGACTTGATTCATAAGCTATTTACGCTTTTTCAAGAAAAATGATCTTCTTGTATTTTTATCGCAATTTCTGCTGATAAAGATGATACTTTTGCCAAAAAAATGGAATTTTTTGTCAATCCATTTATAAAAGCACCATGCAAGGAACCAGTTATGCCTTTTCAAAAAACGATATCTGATCCAAATAATTAGGCATACTTTTTGCTTTAATTAGTCTAAAAATAATTTGATTTTTTTCAACTCTTGCGTAAAATTGAATATTACACAAAGGAGGAAAAAACAAATTAACCAAAGTTTACAATCAGAAGGAGGAAAATAATGTGAGAACTTTCAAACTCGATTCAATAGTTGTGATCACTGCGTGTATATTATTTCTGGGTGTGTCTGTCGTACATGCCCTTACTGTGTCAATAGAACCCAATAAGGCACAGCGTGAGATAGGGGGGAAAATCAGGGTTCATATATATGCCAACGACGCTGACAGCCTGATAAGTATGGGTGTAAAAGTCACCTTTGATCCCACGGTGTTAGAAGTGGTGGAGGCCTCTAAATATGAGGATCTTGACAACGGGTGGCTGATGGACGCTGACGGCAGCGCAAGCACTACTGATGATCAGCACAATGATCCTGCGGTAGAGATCGACAATTCCACCGGAACCGTAATCATGATCGGAGGTCATTTGAAAGGCACTTCCACAGTTGGCCTGAGTGGCAAAGTTCTTTTGGGTTGGATCGTATTCCAGGCAAAAGCAAACGGAAATAGTGACATACAAGTTGACCTTGGGAAATACCATCCGGAACATCCGGCAAAAACCTTTGACAATTTTGTGAAAAGGGATGGCACAGTAGATGAGCCAACCAATGTCCCAGGGAACCTGGGAGTTATCTGTGTTATGGAAGGAGCGTGCAAAGGCGATACAAACGGGAACGGCACGGTAGGATTTGATGATTATGCCAAGTTCAATGCTGCATGGAACTCAAGTTTTGGTGACCCAAATTATGATCCAGCTTGTGACGTAGATGGCGACGGATCCATTTTTTACTCAGATTTTGCAGCCTTTAACAGTGACTGGGGTAAGGTTTGTCCAGCTTGCCCTTGAAATCAGCATAACAAAAATTGAAAAATGGAGGAGAATTAAATGAAACTGAAAACTATCTCAACATTCATGGTAATAGCATTGTTAATCTTAGCAACAGGGGTGGTCACAGCTGCTCCTTTAGGCTGGATGGACATAGGACCTGACGACTCCGCTGATACCACATACACGCTTATGGTGGGAGAGTCTTTTACAGCCGATGTATTCGTTTCGGATTTGCCAGAAGTATACACAATGGGCTTTAAGATCACCTTTGATCCGGCACAGCTGGCATTAACAAGCGCCCAAGTTTATGATGACCCGCAACAGGGCTGGCCTTTTAAGCCCACTGTTTCTACGGGGCTTGGTTCTGCCGATCTGATGGGCGGTTCACCTTTAGGAGTTGCACATTCTGGTGAGGTGAAGCTTGCAACCCTCACTTTTGAATGCCTTGGTCAAGGCATTTCATTATTGGACCTTGGTCCAACTGATATTTTAGGTGCAGGTTTTTATACTGGCAGTGGGGTCAAAATCGATGATACCATAGTTTGGCAAGACGTAGAAGTTCGTCAACAAGTGGTCCCCTTACCTCCGGCATTATTACTCTTTGGCTCAGGCCTGCTGGGACTTATGGGTATTGGAAGAAAAAGGTTGTCTTTTAAATAGATTCGATTAAGATATTTGATAAGAAGTCTAAGGAGGTATTGTCTATGTTAAAGAAGGTGTTGGGTTTTGGTTTAATGCTGATATTTGCAGTCGCATTCTCGGCTCAAGCAAATACCATATGGATCCCGACTGAATCAGGGAAAATAGATGTCAATTATGCATGGGGAAGTGATATCACTTTTGCTATATTCGATGATTCAGCAGACATAAATGACCCCATGGCAGACAAACTGATTGTAAGCGATCCGTCACCTATTGTTCTGCCTGGTCTCACCATCTATGCTGACACGATTGGATTCACGCCGAATGGTTCTGACTGGGACCTTCAAAGTACTGAAACAGGAAACACCTTGACGCTTACGGATTCGTTTCAATTTCAACTTGCATTGTTTGATGGATCCACCTGGATTGAGCCAACCTATCACAAGGTAGCAGACGGACAGTATGCAATAGAATGGCCACAAAATCTTACTGTGTTGCAAGTTGATGCCAAGCCCGTTCCTATACCACCAACTGTATTGATTTTGGGTTCAGGGATTTTGGGCCTGGTTGGCATTGGTTATAAAAGGAAAAAAATAAAACTTATCTAAATCATTATGAGAATGAAAGGGGCCTGTGGCCCCTTTTTTGTAAGATATGATCATTTTAAAGACAATTCATCCACCTTACGCCTGTTTTTGACCAACACCTTCCAGGCAAACCCAATAAGGCTGTCCCCATATGAAATGGCTTTTCGGGGAAGCTGGTACAGGTCGTTTCCTGATTCGGCAATTCCCCTTACACACGTGACGGCAGAGTTGTAACCTGCCTGCCTCACCGCCTTTACCGTCTCTTCATTATGGCTTCCGTAAGGATAGCAAAAATGTTTTATGCTAAAGCCAAGATGATGCTCAAGGATCCTTTTACTTTGTTCGATCTCCATCCATGCCTGATCATAAGGGATTTCTGCGAGTTTCAAGTGGTTGATTCCGTGGGAACCAAATTGGACGCCCTCGGCATGCAGATTCTTAATGCGCGGCACATCCATCAGAGGCGGGCACTGCCTGCCGTCTGAGGAAAACCACTTGGCCCTTTTCCCCAGGTAGCCGGCAAGCAGATAAACGATTGATGGAAAGCCATGCCTTTTAAGGCAGGGATAGGCATATTCATAAAAATTTTCATACCCGTCATCAAAGGTCAAAACAATGCTTTTTACTGGAACATCTCCAACTCCCTTCAAGGCAGCAACGGCTCGATCCATGCTGATTACTTTAAGGCCCAGAAAACGCAGCAGCAGCATCTGATTGCTGAATCTTCGGTAATGGCAATAGGTACTGCGGTGGGCGGCCATTGGTGGAAAATCGCCCACCTGATGATACATCAAAATGGAAAAACGGGCCTTTTTCATCTCTCAAAAACGCGGGTTCTCCTGGTTGTTAAAACTGGGAATATAACGAAGAAGGCCCAGAGCACAAGATGAGCTTAGCGCTGGCCTCAAAATGAGATTTTCAAATCATTGACGGCCTGCCTGACAGGCCCGTAATCACCTGCTGGCACAAAACCCTTGACCCTTGCCTTTTGGGCAGCCTCTGTGCCCGGGCCAAGTTCCAGGAGGGCTTGCCTGATCTTGTCTTTCAGCCGCTGCGCCAACCGCTTGGATGCAGCCACAGGCCAAGCTGGCCATAATTGCGTGCTGCAAAGGTATGGAAAATCTGGGTGCTCCACCCTGTGGATGATCTTGAACTGCCCTGTTTCTATTTTGCCCTCTTTTTCCATGGATTCAAGCTGATCTGTCCTTACGAAACCAGCGTCAAACACCTTGTTGAGCACCCCATAGACTACGTAGTCCTGGTTTTTCAAGGTCTTCACAAAGAGATCACGACTGACATCAATGCCGTTTTTGTACAATAAATGTGCCTGGACCAGATAACCACCGGCCGACCGCCGCGAAACTGCCGCAACCTTTTTTCCTTTGAGATCAGATAGGGCTGAAACGTGTGAATCCGACCTGCAGAATATCACCCCTCCCATGTACGGCCCGGCCTTCTTTCCTGATATTGTTGCCAGGGCCCTTATCCCATATTTTTTGGCAAGGACGACGTATATGAGCTGATTGGCTATTACGAGATCCACCTTGTTTTGTGCCACAAATTGTGGCAGCTGCGAAAAGTCAAGGGGCACGATTACATGTTTTCTGCCGGTCTTCCTGGTCAGGTATTCTGCAAGCGCGTTCCAGCGGGCAAAGGCTATGACGGGACCTCTCTTTGCCAGCACCCCAATTTTGATGTCTGCCAGTGCGGCCCGTGAAAGGCCCTGGGCCAGCAGACATATCAAGGCAATACAAACTAAGGCAGCAGTGCCCTTTCTCGAACTGACAAATATTTTCCCCTTGCTGCCAATGCCTGTCATTTCAACGCTATCAAATCTTGAACTGGCCGATCTTTTTTTCCATTTCCTTGGCCTGATCAAGCATGTTTTCTATGGATTCAAGGGCATCTTGGGCCTTTTCTGCATTCACCTTGGCCACCCTGGCCATGGTTGCCATTATTTCCTTCAGGCCTTCGCTGCGCTCTTTTTGTTTGGAGGTCCTGGATGTAATTTCAGCAGAATTGGATACGACCTTGCT
Source organism: Deltaproteobacteria bacterium (assembly GCA_027031565.1). Lineage (GTDB taxonomy): Bacteria > Desulfobacterota > Dissulfuribacteria > Dissulfuribacterales > JALVPX01 > JALVPX01. Next base: position 9,778 of record JALVPX010000088.1, read on the forward strand.
GATGGTTTCCACAGAGGTCTTGGTGGTCAACCGGCTAGAATTTGCTGCGCTTGTAATCTGCTCTGAAAGTTTCTTCAGGCCCTCAATGACCTCGGCTGCCTTTGCCCTTCTTTCGGCCTGCTTTTCTGTCATTTCCACGATGGACCCGGCCAGGTTCTTGAGTTCATCTGTCTCGCCAAGGAGCGTCTTAGTAGAGTCAGCCTGTTCCGACGAGGCCTTGGACATGTGAATGATGACCTGGGCGCTCGATTCGACGGATTCCACGATCTTTTCAAGGGCTGCAGCGCTCTCCCTGGTTGCCTGAAGACCTTCATCCACCCTTTCGACGCTTTCCTCAATGAGGGCGGCTATCTCCTTGGCTGATTCACCGGTCCTTTCGGCCAACTTCCTGATTTCATCAGCAACCACGGCAAATCCTCGGCCGTGCTCACCAGCCCTTGCGGCTTCGATGGCGGCATTCAAGGCCAGGAGGTTTGTCTGTTCTGCAATGTCAGAAATGAGATCCACGATCTCCCGCACCTGCTCGGAACTGCCGGCGATGATCTCCATGGTGCGAAGCGTCTTGTCCATGGCCTGGCCGCCGGCCTGGGCATTGAGCATGGCCTCTTCCGCCTGTGATGCCGCACCCTGAGCATCGCCGGCCATCTGCTGCAGCTCCGTTACCATCTTGTGCAAGGCCCCTGCCGTGGCAGTGGCAGCCTCGGCCTGGGCAACGGCCCTTGCCTGCACCTTTCTGGCTGTATCACCCATTGCCTCAACCGTTTCCACTGCCCTTTGCGCACCCTCCTTGTTGTCTGCGGAAATCCTTGTTATCTGCTGCGTGGTCTTGGCCATCTCCTGGATGATCTGTGCCGCCTCCTGGGCCAGCCTGGAAGACGATTCGGCATGCTCTGCCACCTCAACGGCGGTGCGCCCCATAACGGCCACGCGTCTTTCCACGTCCCTTGCACGCTCTGCCTGGGCAGATGCATTTTCAACTATGTTCCTGGAAAGCTTCCGCACGGCATTGCTGGCACCTGCCACATTGTCCACTATCAAGATGATATCCCTGAAAGTGGACTGGAGGGATTCAAGAAATCCATTGACTGCCCTTCCCATCGTACCAACTTCGTCGTTGCTTTTAATGTCCAACCTGCGTCTCAGGTCCATGTCTGTGGCGGTCTTGGTTAATAGCGCCGAGGCCCGGACAATCGGGTTCACCACGTTTCGGTTCAAGAAATAGACCAGCAGCATGAGCATTATGAAAAGGACCGAATTGCCAATAAAGGAATGGCGCCAAAGGCCCTTCAAGACACCCATTACCGCGTATTCAGGCATTTCGGCAACCGCCTTCAGCCCTTCAGGCATGACCAGGTCTTTTGGAAGGCGGCATGTAACCGAGGTGGTCAGGATCTTTTGCTCCTCGTCGATTTCCCGGACCAATCCGCTGGCCGTGACAAGGCCTGCCCTGCTGGTCCCGGCAAGGCTGCGCCCAATCCTGCCTTGATCCGGATGAAGGTATATCTTCCCGCTCGAATCGATCAGATATGCAGATCCGCCGCTGTCTGCCACATTTACTGCTGCCGAGGACAACATTTCTGCAAAGTTGGACCAATTTATGAAGGCCAGCAGCGCCCCTGCCTGCTTACCCTTTTGAAAAATAGGGGCTGCGAACAGGGAGGTGAATCTGTGGCTGAACCTGCCAGCCTTCTTTCTTGCATCAACGACCTGCCTGGTTGGAATAGGCCCTGTCATGGAAACCAGGCCTTCTTTATCCAGGGTGAACCAGGGCCTGGTCTTGAAATTCTTTCCTATGAAATATGGGCTGCTGGCAGAAACAACCTTGCCAGATTTGTCAATAACCATCATGGCGCTGTAATAAGGATATTGTGAAACCATGCGTTTCAAAAAATGGTCTGTACCGCCTTGGCCGCCGCCAATTTCAAGGGCCAGGCTCACCACGTCGAGGCTACTCAATGTCCGCATGTCATTGAGCCTTCCGGTTATGAAGTTGGACACGGCTTCTGATACCACCCTGGCCTCGCCTATGAGAGATTCCCTGGCCTGATCCTTCAGGGCGCTGCTTGCCATATAGTAAAGATAGCCCTGAACGCATACAGCCACTAACACAAAAAGACCTATAAAACCGAGCACCTTGTTCTGGATCGACCAACTCGGTTTCTTGAAATTCTTAGCCATGATGGACTTCCTCCTTGCAATTTACGGTTGCCGAACCCTTGCTTCTGCCAACATTGCCTGCCATGTTTGCCATGAGCTGTTTAAACAGATGCATATTGTCCAATAACGGAACAGTGTTGCCCTTGGCATCGCTTATTGCAGACCTTGCATATGGTCTCAATATCGGATCGCTACCGGCGGATTGTCTTTTTACATTGCCCAGCCTTGTTCCCCTTATCACCTGCATGTGATTGTCTGCCAAGAGACCGATCTTTGATTCGCCCATTGAAAGAACTATTACACGTTTCTTGTCTCTGCTCCCATCGATGTGCGGCTTGGCCCCGCCCTTCGTTGCCAGATCGATCACTGGTATTATGTCGCCCCTTAAATTCATGAGGCCTGCTACCTGATTGATGTGGTTTGGCAGATCTTCCAGGAAGGCCGGCAGGGCCACCTCCTTGATTTCATCCAGTGAAACGGCTGCCTTCTGGCCGGAAATGGAAAAGAGCAAAAAGGTGTCACCTGTAGTGCCAGTTTGCCTAAAATCCGATGAGCTGTTTTTTTGCCGAGGGCCTGATGCTTCTGTCATAAATTACGCACGTAAAAGATGTTGGGAATAGTGTCTAACGTGCGTATCGGATCAAAGGGGCAAAACTTTATCCTTGAACCCGCTGTTCGACGTCTTGAGGTATTGATATCATGGCCTTTGTGGCTTCAACTCAATTTGGTGGGGGTTTGTGGAACAGAAAAAAACCGGCTGCCTTGCAGGAGAGAAACGTGGCGCCACAGGCGATCAGGCCAGCTGGCACCTGGCAACGGGAATGTATTTCGGCCCTTCAGGCCCCAATATGCTTTGATAAATCACAACCTCTTTCACATTGAAGGCTTCAGACGGTAGTTTTGTCTTGGCCATCTGCCTCAGAAGCTCCTTCAGATTTTTGTCTCTCTTCGTCCTGGCAATGGTTAAGTGCGGAGAAAACCTCCTGTCCTCCCTCGGAAAACCAATCTTCTCAAGCCCTGCCTCTATCGCTGCATGCAGAGTGCGCAGCTTGTCGATGTCGCCAGAAACACCCAGCCAGAAAACCCTGGGCCTTGCAATACTTGGGAACGCCCCTGTTCCCTGGATGGCCAGGTCGAATCTTGGCAATTGACGGCAAACACCCTCAGCGGCCTCTATCAGTTGTTTCAAACGTGACTCTGCTATTTCTCCGATAAATTTCAGGGTCAGGTGTATCTGGCCGGGATCAACCCATTTGACCCCGGCGTTGCTCTTCTTCCACCGGAGCTGTTCATGCCTTATCGCATCAATGAGATGCGCTGGCAGGTCTATAGCCAGGAATATGCGTGCCATATTTCAGATATCGCCTCAACCAGTCCAGTGCTGTTTCAGATGCAATCATTCTCACTTCCTGCCGGTCACCTGGAAAAAGGAATCGCTCCACAAATATTTTTTCAGGCGTGCCCATGCCTATATACACGGTACCGACCGGCTTTTCCGGCGTGCCGCCTGTTGGCCCTGCAATACCCGTCAAGGAAAGACCATAAGATACATTCCCCAATTTCATCACGCCGGCAACCATTCTTCGCGCTGTCTGCTTACTGACGGCTCCATATTCCTCAATGATCTCCCTGGGAACGCCTAGAATCTGCGCCTTTGCCTCATTACTGTATGTTATGGCTCCGCATTCAAACCACCCGGAACTACCAGAAACCGAGGTTATGCGCTGGCCGACCAAGCCGCCCGTACAAGATTCGGCAACCGCCAAAAAACCCTTTTTATCCAAGAGAAGCCTGCCAAGAACAGCTTCAAGGCAGTCCTGATCCTCTGCCACGATCTCTTTTTCCAAGGCTTGGCGCACACGGCTGCACACCTTTTCAAACAGGGATTTCAGCCCTTTTTTCCCGCCGTCGCCGCGGGCAGTGACGGAGACGTGTATTTCTGGGAAATTGGGATAATAGCCGATCTGGACGTCTGGGAAATCGGCCTCAAAAGTCTCCAGCCTTTGGTTGATCTCTGTTTCACCCAGGCCAAAGACCTTGAAAACCTTGTAAAGGATAAGCTGGCCTGCTCCAAGCAGGTCTTCCAGCCTGGGTATGACCTGGTTTTCCATGTGGGCCTTGAGCTGTGAAGGAACACCCGGCAGGAAAAACAGCACCTTGCCTTTGTAACGCAGGAGGTAGCCTGCTGCGTGGGAGTTGATGTCAAGGATCTCTGCACCCCTAGGCAAGGTGGCCATCTTTTCGAGATAGGCACCAGCGGCCACATCGCATTTATGGCCGCACTCCTCGATCTTATCCAAAAGCTCCTGCCTTATCTCCAAGTCAAGGCCGAGAGCCCCTGCCACTGCCTCGTTGGTTATGTCATCGGCGGTGGCACCCAAGCCGCCGGTAATGATGACAAAGGCGCAACGCTGCAATGAGGCCAGCAGACACTCTTTGATATCTGCCATGTCATCACCTATGACAGTGATCCTTTTTATTGAAAATCCGGAAAGAGTCAGCTTGTGGGCCACAAAGGTGCTGGTTGTATTCAGGACCCTGCCAGAAATCAGTTCATCGCCGATTGCTATGATTTCACCATACATTTAAAGATCCCATGATGTGCAATACAATATTCGTGACAACCCCGGCCACAAGATCGTCCATGACTATGCCGACTCCGCCATGAAAACGCCTCTCTATCTGCCTTATAGGAAAAGGCTTGAAAATGTCAAGCGCTCTGAACAAAAAAAAGGCCGCGATGATGTTGATCACGCTTAATGGAACCGTCCAAAGGCTTAATGCCATGCCTGCTATTTCATCTACTACGACCCGGCCCGGATCTTCTTGCCCAAAGTGGTGGGCAGCAACCTCGGAAGACCACACTGCTACAACGATCAGAAAGGCCATCAATGAGATGGCTGCACCAGGAGAGAACAGATTTACAACAGCAGCAGCCCCTATTCCCCACAAACTGCCCCAGGTTCCTGGTGCCCGAGGCAGATAGCCAGCACCAAACCCAGTGGCAATGAACAGTGCCGTCCTTGCAGCCAATTTGCTGTACCCTTTTTTAGTGCTGTCAATCCGCTGCATGTTCCTGGACCCATCTGTACAAGGACTCCCGATAATACCAGGCCGGAGCCGCGAGCAGAAGCGTGGCGAGCAGAACCGCCGCAAAGGTTTTTATGTCACCGTTGTAGATTTGTGCACCCTGCAAGGCAAGCATGAGCGTGCCTGGCATCCGCCCGAAAAAAACAATCAAGAGAAAGACCTGCCAGGGCATTCTGCTGAGCCCGAGCAGGTAACACAAAAAATCTTTTGGAAAGCCTGGAAATACAAAGAGTGCAAAGCATATAAATATGCCTTGATGTTCCAGCAAGACCTCAAATTTCTGGTAATAGCTTGATTTGGCAAGCCATTTTCTAACCATGGGCCTGAACTGCCTGGATATGTAAAAGGCTGCGAACGAACCCAGAGTTAGCCCGAAGGTGGAATAGACAAAGCCTTGCCAGACCCCGAAGAAAAAACCGCCCAGGACACCAGTAGCCTCACCTGGGATGGGAGAAAACACTACCTGCAGGGCCTGGACTGCGATATAGGCAATAGGAGCAAGGGAACCAAAGGACAATACCAGATCCCTTAACGCCTCCCTTTTATGGAACAAGTCTGACAAATAGTGGAACAGGTGGGCCAGGGAACCGTTTGAATACAGATAAAGGGCTACGGTTGTGCTCAACAAAAGGAATAATACCAGCCCGGGCAGGAAGAGGCGATGGAAATCCCGGCGGCTTCTGCGCTTTTTCACTTTTTTTGCCTTTTCCAGCACAAGATAGTGTCTCTGCGCCAGTTCCAGTCATCCTTTCGAGGATAAGTTGCGTTGTAATGCCCGCCCCTGCTCTCTTTGCGGCAGTTGGCCGCCTCAACAATCAACTCTGCGACCTGGGCGATGTTGCGAAGCTCTACAAAGTCGCTTGTCAAGATATAGTCCCAATAATGTTTGTTTACCTCTTCCAGTATGGGCCTGAGTCTTTCCCCGGCCAGGTGCAGCCTTTTCTCGTTTCTGACAATACCCACGTAATTCCACATTAGACGGCGGATGACATCCCAGTTGTGAGTAACAATCACTGCCTCTTCCATGTCCACTGCACCGCCCGGGTTCCAAGCGGGTACAGGCGGCACCTTCTTACGCCTCAGCTCTTCAAATTCCCTTCGTATGCCGACGTGGGCCTGATGGGCCATGACCAGGCCTTCAAGCAATGAATTGGAGG
>JALVPX010000089.1:0-13087 GCA_027031565.1 Deltaproteobacteria bacterium
CCTCGAGCTTATGCACTGCCTGAAGGGCCCTTGAAGTTCCCTTTAAACCCTTTGGAACCAGCACACCGATTTCAACATCCGCCCTTACGATACCTGCCTTGGGTTTTGTCACCTCCAACTTCTCAATGGATATGTGCGAGAGCCGGGGTCGAAGCTGTTCGACTATAGTGCCAGCCTCATGTTCCCTTGTGCCGGTCTCATAAGAGCCGAACATGATCACCGGATACACCCATTGTTCAAGAAAATTCTGGGGCCTTGGCTTGTTGAGGTTGATGAATATCTGGAAGAGGTCTTCGCCGAAATCGAATTCCATCTTGTCGTTGAACGACGTGCCAATATGGGTGGCAACGGATTCCAGGTCCTTTTTGGAGATGGATTTCAAGATTATTTCTTCTATTTCGGTGACCACTCGTTCCGTCTCGTAGAGACCGTGGCGCGCTCCAAGCTTTCCCCTGATGTAGATTTGGTCAGTGTCAAAATCTGGAAGAAGGGTAAATCCCATAAAAAATCTGACTGTAAGGAGTGAAAGCACGAACAAGGCAGCTGCTGATATAAGAACCAAGCGCCTGTGGTGCAGGCATGATCCCAGTATCCTCTGGTACAACTCCTGGAACTTACCCCAATCAGACAGAAATCCCTGGCCTTTTGAACGCCCCTTAAATAGCTCAACTGCATGAACCGGTAAAATGGCAAAGGCCTCTGCCAACGATGCAATCAAGACCGTGGATACGAAAACCGGAATTATGGCAAGAAATATCCCTATTTCTCCGCTTACCATGAGCAACGGCAGAAAGGCAGCAACTGTAGTGAAGGTGGCTGCAGACACGGGCCAGAAAACCTGCGAAGCGCCTTTGATTGCAGCAGATATCCTGTCCAGGCCGGATTCAAGGTGCCTGAATATGTTTTCACCCACGACTATGGCATCGTCCACGACCATTCCCAAGGCCATTAAAAAGGAAAAAAGTGAGAGCATATTTATGGTCTCTCCCCGGGATGCCAGATAGACGAAAGAGAGAAGAAAGGCAGTGGGCAGGCCCAGCATGACGGCTATGGCCACCCCCCGGTTGAGGAAAAGATAGAGGCTGAGCGTAACCAATATAAGTCCCACCACAGCAGATGATTTGACCGTATTGAGCCGGTTTTTGATATAGACGGAGAGGTCGCTGTATATGTCGAACTTGAGGCCCTTGAATTCCTTTTCCCACTTTGTGATTCGTTTCCTCAGTTCCCTGGACAGGTCAATGGATGAACCTTGTTCGGTCTTGAATATCGTGAGGGAAATGTTTCTCCTGCCATTGAAGTGGGAAAGGGTTTTTGTTTCTGAAAGTTCCTTCCTGATTGCTGCAATGCGGCCCAGGTAAACCTTTTTGCCTCCTGCATGGATTATCGCCTCTTCCCATGACCTGGGATCTTTTGGTCCGCCCTGGGTAGTGATAAATGAGTGGTTGCCTTCTGCCTTGATGATGCCCAAGGGCCTGTTATTCACCATTGCCCGGATCTGCCTGATTACCGAAGAGGTCTCAATGCCCAGCGCTGTAAGCTTTTCATTGTCGAGGTAGATATGGATTTCCGGGTCTGCCTCTCCATTGATCACTGCTGAGGATATGTTTGGTATCTTTTGAATGCGTTTTTGAACAACCTCTGCAACATCCTGTAATCTCCACTGGTCTGCTCCGCTTATGGAAAGGGTGAGAAGCGGGTATTTTTTGATAACGCGGTGTACTGAAGGATCATCCATGTCCTCTGGAAAATCAGACTTGATGAGATCGAGGGCGTCTCTCACCCTGAAGAGGAGGTCTTCGACATCAGTGTCTGTTTCAAGGGTCAAGGTGACCAAACATGAGCCCTCATAGGTGATCGATTCCACCAGCTTTATGCCCTCGAGGTCATCAACCGCGTCTTCGATCCTCGATGTGATGATGTCATCAAAGGTGTTCGGGGAGGTGCCTGGATATGCTGCCCTGATTTCCACCTTGTTAGTTGTGATCGGAGGAAAGATTTCTTGCGGCAGGCTCAAATAGGACAAGACACCCACTGCTGCAACCAGCATGGTAAGGGCGTGGACTAGGGGTCTCCTTCTTATAAAGAAGGAGACGATATGGCTGGCCAGAGAGGCGGGCTCGCGGCCTGGGGTCTTATTCTCCATGAAGGGCCTTACTCATCAAAGGTCCAAGATCTACCTTTACGACCTCGCCCCACAGAAGGGCTTTTACAGGCTCTACCACGAGATCAAAGCTGTAACTGTAGAGGTAATCCTTGGCAGGGTCCAGCTTGACATGTTCCACTTCTGCCCGTGTGTTGAACCACCTGCCATCAGGGGCCATAATGGAGACTGCGATCCTTTTTGCCGACTTGAGCTTGCTGCTCAATACCTTGAACAGATCAGGAGCAACGATCAGCCTTATGCGTGCCCTGGTGATGTCAAGCAGCCTTGCAATCGGGCTTCCAGGGCTGACACTCTCGAACCTCTCCACGAACAACTGGGATACGTAAAGATCTTTGTCAAAGGCGAAAGAGGCCTTTCTTATGTGGTCTTCAAGGCTTGCCACAGAATTTTCAATCTGTCTTTGCTCTTTTTCTATTTTCACCTGGGAATCTTGGGCACTTATCAATTCAAGGCGCTTGTTCTCAAGTGCCTGTTCAGATACCTGGCCTTTTTGAAACAGCTTTTCATACCGCAGGTAATTTTTCTTCTTGATCCTTATAATATCTTCCAGCAGCCTCTTTTCCCTTTCAAGCAACTTTTTTAGTGCCCTGAAATTTTCAAGCTGCGATTCTTCCAGGAATGAGTCCAGCCTGAGCAGGCGTTTCCTGGCAGGCAGAATATCGCCCTCCCTGAAATTTATTTCAGTCACTGTTCCTGATATCTGGGAACGGATTTCATAGCTCCGGTATGGTGCATAGACCCCGGAATAGGGGCGATCTTTTCCATTGGACGCACTATCCGATACCGCGAATGTCTGAGGCACGCCGGCAAGAAGTGTGGCAAGGAAAATTATCAATAAAATCGGCACGAAGTTTTTATCCACCATTTCTAAATTCCGTTTCATGTTATTTGCCAAAAGAGCTTATGAATAATTGACCGATGCAGACAAATTGTCAAAGGGATTGGTTCAATTTTGACATCTGGGTTGTTATGATACAATTTATGTATATGACAGCCAAAAATAGGTCCAAAAAGAATATCCCGAAATTCAGAAGGGGGCATTCCGCCTTTTTGAGATCTCTAACAGGACTTTTTTTTGCCAAAATAGCATGGGATTTTTATTGGTTCTTCAAGAAAAAGGGAAAGCACGGAGGTTGAAAGATGGCATTAAAGGCATACATATTGATCAATACGGTCATAGGCAGGACAAAGGAGGTGGCCAAGGCCTTGACCGAGATGGAAGAGGTTAAGCATATCGACATAATAATGGGACCTTATGACATCATTGCAGAGGTGGAAACCGATTCACATGATACCCTGTCCCAGGTCGTCATGGGCAAGATGCAATCCATAGAGGATATACGTCACACCATGACATGCCCGGTGGTGGCCGTAGAGGAGGCAGATTAGGCAGCGGGTTTCTGGCTCTTTTGCAGCGATAGGATGAGTTCCACTTCACCCATTGGAATTCCGGTCTGCTTCGATATCTCAGAGCTGTCCTTGCCCTGGGTGTATAATTTGAGCACCTGTTCCCGCTTGCCGCTGTGTGCAGGTATGCTGGACACCCGGTGAGCCCCTTGCGCAGGGGAACCCTCTACCAGTTGTTCCAGCCTTTCTGTGATTTCCCTTTTCTCCTTCAAGTTTTTTTCTATCTTGTCAGCAAGGACCTGGCCATGTTCCAGGGCCTCAATGAGCCTTTTGAGATTGGAAGGATCAATCATCCGGAGCTTCTTGTACAGTGCAAGCAGCAGCACCACCAGGATGACATCAAGCAGAAATTGCAACATGAACAAGGCATGGACTGAAATCATGGCAGATCAAACCCTGATGTCAATGGAAATTTGCTGTTCACGACGATCCTCTCCCCTTGTTTTGTAACGCTCGGAAATTTTTTTGGGCACTTTTTGCGCATTGATCTTGCTTTTAAGGGTGATGCGGTCCTTCTGTTTTTTAGGTGGCTTCCTCCGTTTTCTCCTCTTGTGCCTGCTCATTTTGTCCCTTTTTTTGACCAGGTAGCGTCCTGACTCGGCCTGGCTGGTCTCAGGTACGAAGGGATGGTTTATGACAGGGATCTTTTCCATGTTCCTATTTCATGAGATAGCCTGTGAGTTTCAAGTCAAGGACCTTAAGCGGTGCAAGGGACCTGTTCAATGTGTCCATCAGGGGTCTTCTGTATTGATAGAGCACGTTGCCGTAACCTGGCTGAACCTCCATACCTTTTAGCCCCTGGTAGATGATGTTTCTTACCCTGGCCTCCTGTCTCATGACAGCGCGTTTTGTTTGAATGTCAGGCACTGTAAGCGCGACCTGCACCTTGAAAAAAACGAGTTCACCTGCCTGATACGCAGGTATGAGAAAGGGGGAAAGCGGGATAACCTCCCACTGACCGCCTTCACTGTATGCGTCTTCACTTTTTTGTTCCTGGGTATCTTTCTTGTCTGCAACGGGTTTTGCAGGCGCAGCAGGAAGCGATGCTGCAGGCGGCTTGGCCTCTTTGTGCCGGAGGGGTTGCTTTGGCAGTTCACGCAGCTCGTGAACCGGCTGGGGCATTGAGTAGAGTTCGTACAGGAAAAAAAACCCTGCAATTATGAGCAGGCTGGATACCGCGGTTATAAGCCATCCAATCCAGCTGATAGATTCATCTGGGATTGTTTCTTCACCAGCATCATCAGGACCCGCATCCTTATCTTCCCCAGAAGTAGGCGGCTGCCCTGTATCATCCTCTTTTACTGCTTTGCTTTCTTCATCTGGAGATTGCGACGAATCTAGTGTTTCCGGACTCTCGGTGGAAGAAGCCTTTGGAGAAGTCTGGGGCGGGGAATCATCCTCTCCTATTTCTTCTTTCTCTTCGTCATTAAAATCCTCGAATTCATCTTCAAAGAGGGGGATCTCATCAAGGCCCCCGTCTTCATCCCACAGTTCGTCATCATTTAACGGGATGCCTATCTCGTCATCGATTGGAACGTCGCCAGACCCGACCAGGGTTTCGTCTTCCGGCCCATCGGGTAAAGTAGAATCTGACACCTCTCCAGACTCCGGTTCGTCTTGAGCCAGGAGTTCGTTCAGTTCCGCATCGTCAACAGGAAGGTCCTCTTCTGTTATTTCTTCAGATGCGTCTTCTTGAATTTCTTTGTCAGGCCGTTCTTCCAATTGTCCTCTTATTCGAAGATCTTTTCTATTTTTTCACTTAGTGTCTCAGGGGTAAAGGGCTTTACTATGTAGTTGCTGACCCGGGCCTTGACTGCCTCCACTATGTTTTCCTTCTGCGCTTCGGCTGTAACCATTAAAAAGGGTAGTTCCTGAAAACGCTCATCGGCCCTTACCTTTTTAAGTAGCTCTATCCCTGTCATATTGGGCATGTTCCAGTCCGAAACTATGAAATCAACCTTTTCCTTCTGCAAGATGTCCCAGGCAGCTGCGCCGTCATCTGCCTCAATAAACTGCTTGAAACCGAGTTGAGTCAAGATGTTTTTTACAATACGTCTCATGGTGGCAAAGTCATCAACTATGAGTATTTTCATGCCAGGATCAATCGCCATATTTCCCTCCAGGCTAGAGTTTTATTGTTTTTTCTTAGTATCGGCTTCCACCCCATTTTTCTGCAAGGTTATTTAAGGCAGAAATCCATCCGATTCCTTCTCAGCATCTGCAAGGGATGCCCTGAGCCTCATTATGGCCTTGGTATGCATCTGCGATATCCTGGATTCGGTGTAGCCCATTATTTCACCAATTTCTCGCATGGTGAGGTCTTCATAGTAGTAGAGCGAGAGGACGAGCTTTTCCTTTTCCGGCAGGTCATTTATGCTGTTTATCAACAGTTCCTTCACCTCGGTCAGGTTCAGTTGTACAAAGGGGTCAGATTCGGAGTCGTCGGCAATCAAGTCGAACAAGTCTTCGTCACTGCCCTCTGGCATGCGCCGCCTGAGGGCCTCGATGTCGAGAAAAGTGACATTCTTGGTCTTTTCGAGCAGATCATAAAACTGGTCCATGGTCAGGCCAAGGGCCTCTGCCACTTCCTCGTCTTCAGCAGGCCGGCCGAGCATTTTTTCAAGCTTCTGGTATGTCTTTTCAAGCTCAGAGGCCTTTTTCCTTACGGACCTCGGAACCCAGTCCTGGGCCCTGAGCTCGTCCAGCATGGCTCCCCTGATCCTGAATTCTGCGTAGGTCTTGAACTGGATCTTCTTTGACGGGTCGAACTTCTCAATGGCATCCATCAAGCCTATTACGCCCGAACTCATCAGGTCATCCATTGAGATGTGGGGCGGCAGCCTCATGGCCAGCTTGCCTGCAATGTATCTGATCAAGGGCGTGTATTTCAGGATCAGCTCTTCCCTTTTTTCAGGCGAAAGTTTTTTGCCTTCCTTAAAGAAGAATTCCGTGTAATCCTTTAATACTATCTTGGGCCTCTTCTTCATCTCCTGCTTAGACTCCGAAGAGGTTCCTCCAAAAGAATTTGATGTTGCCGTCAACATAGGCATTACTCCCTCCATCCAATATATTTTGTGCTATATTCATAAGGCTCTTGCTTGCTTCACTCCCCGGGAAGAGCTGGAGCACGGTCTTCTGTTTGTTGACTGCCCGCGGCACGGCTTCGTCCCTTGGGATGTGCCCGAGAAAATCAAGTGAGAGGCCGCCAAGGAACTTGTCGCTCACAAAGGTGAGCTGATGATAGACCTTGCGGGCCTCTTTTTCATCTGCTGCCCAATTAACAAGTATCGAAAAATGTTTTATGTCGTGCCGGTTGGCCAAGACCTTTATGAGGGCATAGGCATCGGTGATCGAGGTGGGTTCAGGCGTGACCACGATTATCCTCTGCTGGGCCACCATGTTAAAATAGAGGACATTGTCTGATATGCCTGCCGCCGTATCGATCAACAGGTAGTCTATGGAATTGTTCAATTGTTCCATCTCACCAAGCAGAAACAGTTTTTCACTGGGATGCAGGCTGGTCAGTTCAGGTATGCCGGAACTTGCAGGCAGAACCTGTATGCCCTCTGGGCCTGTGAGCACTACGTCACTCAGTTCCTTTTCGCCGTTGAATACGTGCTGAATGGTGAACTTTGGGGCCAGGCCGAAGAGGACATCTACATTTGCCAGGCCCAAGTCGGCGTCGAGAACCATTACACGCTTGCCGAGCCTCGAGAATGCCACGGCCAGGTTAGCAACCACATTAGTCTTGCCGACGCCGCCTTTGCCGCTGCCGATTGACAGCACCGCAGGGGCATGATGCATCATCTTCCTGCGGGTTATCTGTTTCATCACAGCGGCAGGCTTTTCCGGGGCTTTCTGCATCTTCCACTGTTTCAAGGTTTCTGCCTGATTCATTATGTGCTCCTCTAAGCAACTTTCCTGTTAGGGGTTTTTGTCCTGGCTTGCTGTTTGTAATACCTTGCCGGCATTTTGAGCAGGTAAGAGAGCAGCATCTCGACAGAGGGCCGGGTGATGTCTTCTGGCACTCTCTGTCCTGTGCTCAGATATGATATGGGGACCTTGTTTCCCAGGATCGGCATCAAAAGGCTGGAATAGGATTTCGTGGCATCCATCTTTGAAATTATCCACCCTGCTGTTGGAAATTTCTTGTAGAAACGTATGGAAGCAGCTATGTCTTCATTTTTGTCTGTTGCCGAGATCACCACCTGGCAATCCAACTGGGGTGCGGTGCCCAGCAGGTGTCCAAGCTCATGTTTGTGGGCCGGATCAAGGGGGCTCCTTCCTATGGTATCCACCAGGATGAAGTCAAGGTCTTCATTGGCCTTCAACTGTCTGGCAACGTCTTCAGGGTCGACGGCCACTTGGTAAGGAATGTCCATGAGGGTGGCAAACCTTTCAAGCTGATGGGCTGCGCCCAGCCTGTAAGTATCTGTAGTAAGCAGCAGCCCCTTCATTCCAAAATGGAATTTCATCCTGGCGGCAAGCTTTGCAAGGTTTGTGGTCTTGCCCGAACCGGGAGGGCCGACAAATGCCCATCTCACCTTGGCGTTCTTAGCTGCAAAGGGCTCTTCTTGCACCTTTATGGCCTTGAGGCAATATGATCTGAGCCAGTCCCAGACATCCTTGTAAGAGACATATGGGTGTGAGTGGTAATGATTCAGGAATGCGCAGGTGAGGGCTCGCTGGAGGCGCTGATCCATTCCCAGGCCTGAAAAGATTTGATGCAGTATCAGCAAAGGGGTGTGGGCCAACTCGGCGCCTGAAGGCGGCACATAGGCATTGGGCCTTGGGGCCTTTTTGCTGCTCTTTTTTTCAATTTCATGGTCCACAGCAGCCGTGATTTCGATGTATTGGACTTCTTTACCAGATTCAGCATGTTTTTTTATACGGCGCTTGGTGTCCAGTATCACCGCCTCGTCTCCGAGTTCAATTTTGATCCTTTGAAGGGCCTGGGTCATGTTCTTGGCTACAAATCTTTTGATCTTCATTGATGACTCCCCCTCATCTTATTGTTCCAATGGATTTGAGTCTTATTTCAGGTGGCAGTTCCGAATGGGAAAGCACGGTTATATTGGGCATGAAACGCTCTATCAGCTTTTTCATGTGCCTCCTTACTGCCGGGTTACAGAGTATGACGGGCTGATCTCCCCTTGCCGCCGCCTCTTCAACGCGTTTCTGGGCAGCTTCAACGATGCGCTGGCCGCTGGCAGGGTCAAGGGCCAGGTAACTGCCATGCTCGGTCTGCTGGAGGGAATTCCTGAGCTGGTCTTCAATTGCAGGATCAACGGTTATGACTTCGAGCATATTTTCTTCAGTGAGAAGCGGCTTCACTATTGCCCTTCCCAGTTTCTGCCTGACATACTCGGTCAATATGTCAGGGTCCTTGGTCATGGGCGCATAGTCGGCAAGGGTTTCAGTGATGGTGAGCAGGTCCCTGATCGAAACCCTTTCCCTTACGAGGTTTTGGAGAACCTTCTGGATGGCACCCAGGGAAAGTACGTTGGTTGCCTCTTCCACTGCCTTTGGATGGTTCTTCGCCAGGGCATCGAGCAGATTCTGCACCTCCTGCCTGCCGAGCAGTTCATCAGCATGGGACCTGATGACCTCTGCAAGATGCGTAGCGATCACAGTAGATGGATCAACCACGGTGTAGCCTGCCAGTTGGGCCTCTTCCCGTTTGGGTTCAGGAATCCAGAGGGCGGGCAGGCCGAAGGCTGGTTCTGTTGTCGGGATGCCTTCTATCTCCCTCTTGACTTGACCAGGGTTCATGGCCAGCAGATGGCCCATCATGAGTTCTCCCCTGGCAATATCCACCCCCTTTATGAGTATCACGTATGCCCCAGGATCGATCTGGAGATTATCCCTTACGTGGAGTGGAGGAATGATTAGCCCCATTTCTTGTGCGAACTGGCGTCTTATGGATCTGATCCTGTCTAGCAGGTCTCCGCCCTGTTCCTCATCCACAAGGGGAATAAGGCCATATCCCACCTCAAGCTCCAGGATGTCAAGGCTTAACAGATTTTCTACTTCTTCCTGGCTGCCGGGCTCGGGGGTCTCAGGCACGGCAGGAACCGAATCCTCTTCCATCTTTTCACTTGTCTTTCTGGCCTTTTCCCTGTAGGCGACATAGGCAAGGCCGCCGAATCCCATGGCCATCACGGTAAAGGGGACGGTCGGCAGGCCTGGAATCATGCCAAAGAAAAAGACTATTCCAGAGGTGACTGCCAGGGCCTCGGGCTGGACGGCAAATTGCTTTATGAACTCGGAGCCCATGGAGGCCTCAGAGGCTGCGCGGCTTACAAGTATGCCGGCTGCCGTGGAAATTATGAGGGCAGGTATCTGAGACACCAGCCCGTCTCCGATGGTGAGCAGGGTATAGCTCTGGGCGGCTGCGTCCACGGCCAGGTCCTGCTGAAAGACCCCAATAATAAACCCGCCTATCACGTTGATGGCCATTATGATGAGTCCTGCTATGGCCTCGCCGCGCACGAACTTGCTGGCACCATCCATGGCGCCGTAAAATTCGGCTTCCTTGGCAATTTCCTGGCGCCTTGCCCTGGCCTGGGATTCGTCAATGAGCCCGGCGTTGAGATCGGCATCTATGGCCATCTGCTTTCCAGGCATGGCATCGAGTGTGAATCGTGCCGCCACCTCGGCGATTCTTCCTGCACCCTTCGTGATTACCACGAAATTTATGATCACCAAGATGGCAAATACAATGGCTCCCACTACATAATTTCCTCCTACCACGAACTGGCCGAATCCCATTATCACCTTGCCGGCGGCTCCCGCGCCTTCATGTCCATGGAGCAGGATGAGCCTTGTTGAGGCAATATTGAGGGAGAGACGGAAGAGCGTGGTCAAAAGGAGCAGTGAAGGAAATATAGGGAAATCGAGGGGCTTGTATATGTAAAGTGAGAGCAGAAACACCAGCAGCGAGAGGCTTATGTTCGTTGCCAGCAGGATGTCCATGAAGCCTGCTGGAAGGGGCATGACCATTATTATCATGATGGCCACGACAGCGCCTGCGGCCAGCAGGTTGCTCCGGTCGAAGTTGATGTTGGCAAATAAGGTTTTTGCCTGGGCCGCCTGTACTGCCATTTAGCTGTTCCTCCCCCTTCCTTTCTGTTTATAGACGTAGGCCAGCACTTCGGCTGCGGCCTTGTAGAGGGCTTCTGGAATGGTCCTTCCAATCTCGACCATTTGGAAAAGGCCCTGGGCAAGGGGCTTGTTTTCTATAACCGGCACGCCGTGTTCCCTTGCAATATCCTTTATTCGTTCTGCCACGTGGCCAGATCCCTTGGCTACCACCATTGGAGCATCCATCTCCCTTGCATCATATCTCAGGGCTACGGCAAGCCTGGTGGGGTTTGTAATAACCACATCCGCCTTGGGGACGTCGGCCATCATCCGTTTTCTTGCAGCTTCGCGCTGGATGCTTCTTATGCGGGACTTCACATGGGGGTCGCCCTCGGTCTGCTTCATCTCCTCCTTGACTTCCTGTTTGGTCATCTTGAGGCCCTTTTCAAATTCCCAGCGCTGGAAGAGATAATCGAGAACCGCAAGGATGAGCATTACCATGCAGGTGCGCTTGAAAAGCACGCCGGTTATGGAAAAGAGATAGGCCTGTATCTGACCCGGAGATGAATCGAGCAGGCCCGGCAGGTTTTTGAGTTCACCGCTTATGGTTGCATAGGCTATCCAGCTTACTATGACCAGTTTAAATACAGACTTTGCCAGTTCCATGGCTGCCTGGGCAGAAAAGAGCCTCTTTAAACCTTCATACGGGCTTATTTTTGACCACTTAGGCTTGATGGCCTCAAAGGCAAGCAGGGAGCCTACTTGAAGATAGTTTGACAAAAAGGCAACGAATACCAGAACTACGAAGAGAGGGGCTATGACAACGGCCGAGTAGCGCAGGGCTAGCAGGGCGATTCCGGACATATTGGCCTGGGTCACCGAAATCAAACCCGCGTTGCCCAAGTAGTAGCGCATCACCTCAGTGACTTGATGGTAGAAGAAACCACTGCCAAAGGTCAGGGTGAGAGTGCCGGCCAGAAGCACAGCAAGGGAGGGGATCTCCTTGCTCTTGGCAACCTGGCCTTTTTCTCTCGCCTCCCTCCGCCGCTTGGGAGTAGCTTGTTCGGTTCTTTCTTGAAAGGATTCCTGCGCCATTTCTACCTGCCTACTGACCGGCAAAAAGCCGCAAGGCTACAGGCATAAGCCTCAGGCTTCTTTCCAGATATTTTGAAAAAATGGGCCAGAAAAGCTGCATGGAGAGGCCCAGGAAAAACAGGCCCAAGCCGATGTTGAGGCTGAAGCTGACCATCAATACGTTTATCTGCGGGACGACTTTTGCCAGGATTCCCAGGGCTGCCTGGGACAAAAACAGTATGGCCAGCACTGGGGCGAGGATCTTTATCGACAACACGAACATCATCTGCCCCATGTCCATTACCAGCTGATTGAGGCCTGGCATGAGGGCAAGCCTGCCGGGCTGCAGGATGGAAAAGGTGTCGATCAATCCATATATGATGGCGTGGTGGGCATTGCTTGTTAGAAAGAGCAGCAGGCCCACGAGGTAGACAAATTGCGCTATTACGACCGACTGTGCACCGCTTGACGGATCAACAACGTTTGCCACGCTGAAGCCCATTTGAAAGCCGATCAACTGGCCTGCAGTCTGAAGGCCTGCAAAAAGGAGCCTGAGCATAAGAGCCATGGTCATGCCAACGAACAGCTCTGCCACGACCAGCATCAAAAAGGCTGCCGGGCTGTCTGGAAACAGGCCCTTGTCTATCTTTACGATGGGCACCAGGTAGGCAGACAGCACCATGCAGGCAGCAGCCTTTATGATCATTGGAAGCGTCTTGCTGCTGAATACAGGCATCAGGAACACGAAACCCGCCACCCTTACAAGGATGAGGGCAAAGGCCTTGTAATTATCCAGCAGCTGGGTGAAGAAAAGCTGTTCCATCACCATCCTTACCTGATCATGTCCGGGATGTTCAGTATCAGTCCCCGGGTATAGTCGATCATCTTGTTCATGATCCACGGAAATGCCACGAGCAGGCCCAGGAGGACTGCAATGATTTTGGGCACAAAGGTCAGGGTCATCTCCTGGATCTGGGTGACTGCTTGAAATATGGAAATGGCAAGGCCTACAATGAGTCCTACTCCCAGCATTGGAAGCGATATGAGCAGGGTCAGCTCAATTGCCTGTCTTGCAAGTCCTATTGCCATATCCTGGTTCATATCCTTTCACACCTCACACAAAACTTTTCACCAGCGAGCCGACGAGCAGGTTCCAGCCGTCAACGAGCACGAACAGCAGGAGCTTGAAGGGCAGGGAGATAAGGACCGGGGGAAGCATCATCATTCCCATGGACAGAAGCACGCTCGAAACCACCATGTCTATTATCAGAAACGGGATGTAGAGCACGAAACCGATCTGAAAGGCGGTCTTGAGTTCGCTGATCATGTAGGCGGGAATAAGCACCAGTGTGGGCA
>JALVPX010000089.1:13097-16078 GCA_027031565.1 Deltaproteobacteria bacterium
CTGGATTCCCGTCTTGTTTGCCTGCGTCCACACAGGATGCATTATGTAAAAGGTCAAGAACAGGGCCAGGCCGAGAAGTACCTGGTTCGGCGGCATCTGCTGGGTACCAATGGCCTGTCTCAGAAAGCCGAAGACCACGATCAACCTGGTAAAGGATGTCATCATCAACAGAATGGCAGGGGCAACCGACAGAACCGTCAGCAGCGCCAGGATCTCAAGGGCCGTGGCAACTTTTGCCGGTTCATCGGTCTGTCCCAGTTTCAGGCTGATGTCTGGAATCACTGCCCCTGAGGCATGACCGAATAGGATGCAGACCAATAACGGGGCAAGGGCTGCACAGCCGATGAATAAGATCTTTTTATTCAGGGGCCTTTGTGCCGCCATTTTCCTCTCCTTCCAATTCGGCAAGAAGGCTCAGACCATGTTCTGTGGCTCCTATGACCAGTCTTCTGCCTGCAACCTTGACGATCAAGATATGTTTCTTTGGTAGTATCATCTTGGCCGCTGTGATTTCTATCAAGCCCTCTTTCCCTTTGTTAAAATTCTTCCCAAGGCGTTTTATGGCATACAAGGCGATCAGAAGGGTACCCAGGACTATCCCGAGGGCACCTATCATTTTTGCCAGCAGATGAGCTGTCTCCACCTTAACCGAGCGTCTTGACCCGGTCTGCCGGGCTTATGATCTCTGAAAGCCTTATGCCGAACTTTTCATTCACTACCACCACCTCACCCTTGGCGAGCAGCTTGTTGTTCACATATATTTCTGCTGGTTCCCCAGCCATTTTATTGAGTTCCACTATGGAACCCTGGCCCAACTGAAGGAGATCCCTGATCTGCATCCTGGACCTTCCAAGTTCAACAGATATCTCCAGGGGAAGATCCAGAATGAACTCGAGATTGTCTGAACCCTGCCGTGCAGTGCCTTGCGGGGATTCCTTTTGAAAATTCTGGAAATCAGCAGGCTCGGTTTCGGGTGTTTCAGGGCTGGTGTTCAAATCACCTTGATTCTCCTGCATGGCCTTGGCAGCAGCAGCGTCACCGCCTGAAGCCGCTTCTTTGAACGCATCTTCCCATGAAATGTCATCTTCAGACGCATCACTGCCTGAATCGGCTGCCTGGGCCTCTTCCCCGCCGTCGTCCTGCCCCTCGGCCTGACCTTCTCCCTGTGCATCCTGTTCAGCCGACAGACCGGCCTTTTCTTCCTCTTCAGGGGTTTCGCCGCCAGGGGATTCCTGATTTCCTTCTTTTTCCAACAGCTGGTCTAGTTCTTCCTGTGAAAGCATGGCCACCTCTTGACAAATTTAGTGAACAACTTCCTCTTCATTTATTGATTTTTCTATTTTCACCGCCCTCTGGCCCTTGAAGATTCCGGGACTTGCCAGAAACTTGAGCTGGTTCTGCACCAAAACAGGCAGGACGGAATCAATGGTGGTGTCGAGCTGGATTATGTCTCCAACTGCAAGATCCATTAGCTCCTT
Organism: Deltaproteobacteria bacterium; assembly: GCA_027031565.1. Classification (GTDB taxonomy): domain Bacteria; phylum Desulfobacterota; class Dissulfuribacteria; order Dissulfuribacterales; family JALVPX01; genus JALVPX01. Next base: position 14,576 of record JALVPX010000089.1, read on the forward strand.
ACCTGTCAACATTGCCTTGCCGAGCGGTATCCTGATCTCCACTGGTGTCTGCCGGAGATTCGATATGAGACCGATCTTCCAGGCTGGATCGTCGGCCTCGTCCTTTTGGATCTGCCCCTGCAGCTTCGACTTGATGGGCTGCAGCATATTCAATGGGGTGCAGAGTGTTATTGCGCCTGAGATCTCTTCGAGATCAACCTGAATCTTGTTTACAATCACCGCGTCGTCGTCCTGGACGATCTTTGCAAATTGCGGGTTTATTTCGCTTCTCACATATTTGATCTTGACTTGATGTACGGAATTCCACGCTTTGTTCAGGTCTATCAGGAGTGAATCAACTATCTTTCTTATGAGCCTTTGCTCTATGGAGGTAAATTCCCGGCCCTCGATGCGGGCTTGGCCAATGGCAGTGGAGCCGAGAAAGATCTCTACTATGGAAAAGACGAGCAGCGGATCCAGGACCATCATGAAGTTCCCGGAAAGGGGTTCCATCTTCAAGATGTGTATGTTGGAAGGCACTGGAACCCTTTTAAGGAAATCCTTGAATGCGATGATCTCCAGTGGCATCAGGGAGCTGTCAACCACCATGCGCAGCACCGAGGAAAGCGTGCTCCGAAGCCCCCTGTTGAAGTGATCATTCACCACATCGAGCGAAGGATATTTCACCCTGCTCATCTTTATGGAGTTGGTAAAATCGTAAGGTACGACCCCGGAATCATCCCTGACCTGCTGAACAGACTGTTCGGCAGCAGGTTCCTGTATTTCGTCCAACCCTCCCAGCAGGGCATCTATCTCATCTTGGCTCAGGATCTGGTTCATCGCACGTGTGCCTCTTTCCTGTTACTGGACCACAAATTGCGCAAAATAGATGTTAAGCAGCCTATCCGCACCAAGAATGCGCTCAACCCGTGCAGTAATCTGGTCTCTCAGCCTGATCTTTCCTTCCATGGTCAGTATGTCGGCCATTGTCTGGCTGGTTAAGAGCATGATTATATCATTCCTTATTTTAGGCAGGACCTTGTTTACCTCCTCTTTTGCGTCGTCGTCTGCCACCTCCAGTGTAATGGTGGTCTTTAGAAAATGGCGGGCTTTGGGATCTGCAAGGTTCACTATGAATGGATCAAGATTGACCATTACGCCCACTGCTTGTTTCTTCTTTACTGCGGCCTTGGGTTGAGCCGCCTCCTTTTCCAATTCGGCAGCAAGCTCATCATCGCTAGGGCCTGCCATGAAAAAGAAATAGCCTGCCCCCCCAGCACCAAGAAGGAGCACCAGGCCCAGGATTATGAATAGGAGCAAGGGCTTTTTCTTTTTGGGTTCTTCCCCGTTTTTCTGTTCCTTTTCTTTGTCTGCCATCTTAGGTTTCCCCCTGAGGGTTTTTGCGCAAAGTTGTAATGAGCAACACCTGTGCCACTTTGCTTTGGCTGTACTTATTTGCTAATTACGTGGAAAAACAGGGAAATAAGAAAATCAAACAGGGAAAATAGTGCCTATCTGGGAAGG
>JALVPX010000090.1:0-837 GCA_027031565.1 Deltaproteobacteria bacterium
GGATAATGGGCCGGGAGTATGCGATGCTTTCAGGTGAAGACCCTACAGTTGCATCAGCCATCGAGGAACACTACCTCCCCATACGTTCAGGCGGCAAGCTTCCAGAGACAATGCCCGGGGTCTTGCTTTCCATAGCAGATAAGATAGATACAATAGTCAGCACATTTGCCATTGGACTTAAACCCACCGGCACCCAGGATCCCTATGCCCTCAGACGCCAGGCCCTGGGAATCATCCATATACTCCTTGCAAAGAGGCTGGACCTTTCTCTAAAGGCCACTATTAAAGAATCCACTAATACCCTGGGCGGTGTGCTTTCTGAAATACCAGCCACCCTGCATGATGACATTACAGAGTTCTTCAGAAAGCGCTATACGAACGACCTTATCAGCCGCGGTCTGGATTATGACGTTGTAGAAGCCGCTGTCCGGGCAGACTTTGATTCTCCCTTTGACTGCTATCAGAGGGCCCTTGCCATAAATGCAGCCAGGAATCTTCCTGAATTCGAGCCCATCAGCATCGCATTCAAGAGGGTCATGAACATACTCAAGGGCTTCCCCGGCGGCGAGGTAAATAACAATCTTTTTGAAGAACCCCAGGAAAAGGTACTCCATGAGGCATTTATCCAGGTCAAGCAACAGATCTATCCACTTTTGAGGCCTGAAACAGGACAGGCATGCCCAGATGCAGAGGAATACAAGAAGGCCCTTCTTCTTTTACTCGGCCTCAAACCTCATATTGATGACTTTTTTGATCATGTAATGGTAATGGTCGAAGACGAGAAACTCAGAGAAAACCGGCTGGCACTACTGTGGATGATTGCAAAGCTCTTTCTCA
>JALVPX010000090.1:847-1754 GCA_027031565.1 Deltaproteobacteria bacterium
CACTGTCCTGGACCTGGGATGCGGAACAGCAGATATCTCATGCAGATTTGCAAGGGCATTTCCAGAGGCTGAAATCCACGGCATCGACGGTTCAGCTGCCATGCTAAAATTTGCCAAAAGGGCCGTGGCCGCTCAGGGCCTTGAACACAGGATAACTCTCTTCCACCTGGCCATTCCGGCACCAGGGCTTCCATTGGAAAGATACGACGGGATAATCATAAACAGTCTCCTGCATCACCTTCCGGACCCGGAAGTAATGTGGCAGACCATAAAAAAGGCAGCAAAACCTGGCGCACCTGTCTTCGTGATGGACCTTATAAGGCCCGGCACCAAGGCAGAGGCTTCAAATATCGTTGAAACATATTCCGGCAGTGAGCCGGAAATCCTTAAGCGGGATTTTTATAATTCACTGCTGGCGGCCTACAGGCCGGATGAAATAAGAGGACAACTTCTCCAGGCGGCATTAGATTACTTGAACCTTGAAATAATAAGTGACCGCCATTTCATAGCATGGGGCTATTTTAGATAGAAAAAAAAGCCAGTGGCTTTAATGAGTGCGCAAAACCCCCTTGCTGTTCAAGCGGGGTCAAATTTAAAAAAAATAAAAAGGCCCTGTATTAAACAGGGCCTTTTGGTCAATTGTCTTTATTCTTCCAACTCGCCGAACTGATCCTTTTCGGATTTTCCAAAGCCCGGCACACCGTACATGGTGGTACTTCCGGATGAGAAGAATTCCAGTTTGCCCTCGCGCACCAGCTCATTGGCAGCGTTCTTTACCTGCCTGGGTGAGGCATCAGGATCGGCCTTATACAAGTCCTTGATATACATCTTGGATTTATGCTTGGCCTTCTTTGTAGCAAACTCAAGGATCTTCTGTTTCAGTTCTTCTTTATCAATGGCCATAATC
>JALVPX010000091.1:0-701 GCA_027031565.1 Deltaproteobacteria bacterium
CAATATTTCCGCTCTGCTGTTCCACAAAGGCAAAAAACTGGTTAACTGCAGCCAAAAGAGGATTCTGGGAAGTTCCCGCATCTTCCTCAGAATCACCTTGGCCCTTATGCTGTAAGATCTTCCCCCAAAAGGCCTCCTGTGCGCGGTCTTCGGGTTTATCTGCCGCCTGCTCTTGCAAAGATCCGTCTGCCCCTTCGAGAAACTTCAGAAAAAGGGCGGAAAATTGATCTGCCTTATCATATCCAGCCTCAGCTGGCCCTTCCTGCATCTCGTTATTCATTGCTCCAGCGCCTGACTTAAGAAGGCTTGTCAGCTCTTCCTTGGAGGGTACTTGAGAGCCTGGCTGGCCTGCAGCAGAGCCGGTTGAGGAATCGGTTGCTCCCGGCTGAATGGCTATGAGGGGAATTTGTGTCATCAATCCTGCTCCGTTTTGCGCTTTGCAACTTACCGCTGTTTTTTCCAGGCTGGCATATAGTGCAATGGTTATACCCATGCACAAGGCAGGTAAGGCCGGAAGCCATGTTGCAGCAAAAATCTCTATAAAAACAATTAATTACACTAAAAACCTGTCCCAGTATGTGACCATACCGAGAAACTGGACGGCACCTAAAGGGGGAATTGCTTGCCCACTGATAGGAAACAATGTGCCACCTTTTTCTTTTTAGCCTAAAAATTTGGAGATTTTAGAATCATTATGGTTG
>JALVPX010000091.1:711-1474 GCA_027031565.1 Deltaproteobacteria bacterium
GATTAAACACGAATCAGGAGATCAGTCTGTGGAAAATAACAAGGGAAGCGACCGCAGGAAGACGCAGCGTTTTGTAAGGCCTATAGAGTTGTCATTTTCAGACGGCAGCAGGTTCTTCACAGACTTTATCAAAGACATAAGCGTGGGAGGACTGCAGCTTGAATCATCAAAACCCCTGGGAATAGGGACCGATCTCACCATCACCCTGGCCACAAATCCCCCTGTTAAGCTGAGGGGAAAGGTGCGCTGGGAGGCCAAGGATGGCATAAAATACAAGATGGGGGTTCAGTTTGCGGATTTGACACCTGAGCAGGAGTCAAGGATCAGGCAGGTGATTCAAAGCCTGTTCTGGGAAGTCTATCAGAAGTGAAGCGGATATGCGGGCTGCCTGCTCCTTTGCCTGTACATGGGAAGGGCAAGGGAAAAACTGGTAAGCCCGACACCCCACAAGAAAAATATGGACCAATCAAGTCCTGGCTCCAGCACGGCCCTGTCTGGACTTGAAGGATTGTAGCGCACCATCACCTCTTTTCCTGGAATATATTTCCTGGACAATTCCTGTATCCTGTTTTCTGAACCAAAGCAGTGCCAGCCCACGTTCACCCTGTTTCCCTCTAAAATCTCTCCGTCTACCTGATAGAGATAATCCACGTAGAAGCAGAGGCGGGCCACCCTGATATTCTGGGATGTACGCATCTCTTTGACCTTAGCAGTAATGATGCGGCCATGGGCCTTTGGCCACGCATGGGCCTTCATCCCTTCA
>JALVPX010000091.1:1484-5569 GCA_027031565.1 Deltaproteobacteria bacterium
CAACCGCCTTGAAGGTGCCGGTTGCCAGTGCCCATAAACCTAAGGCGAAAAATATAAAAGAAAAAGGCTTGAAGTCATTCATGATCACTAATTTGCCTCTTCTGCCAGTAGCAGCCCAGGGGGCAGCCCCTCTCCAAAGGCCGTAGTCTTGAATTCCTCATCAGGCTGCATGACCTCTTTCAACGGCATTAACGCCTGGGGCCGCACTCCCAAGGTCTCCAAATGGGTGTACACATCCTGCCTGAAGCCTGCAGGAAGATCCCTTGACCGGTCTCCTGTAAGGCGGGTCAGGCTCACGAGACATTGCGCTACGGCATCAGGCCGTTTCCATTCTTTTTTCATCAATGTCTTTGCCCACTGCTGCACTATACCTGCTTTAATCACCTTATCGGCAGGTCCATACAATAACTGTCGTGTTCCCAACCTCGACAAGACCCACAGGGGCCATGAAGCACTATTTTTGACTGCCATTTTGAGCGCGAGTTCTCCAAGTGCTGTCTTAACATCCACATCCAGCCTCTCCAGGTTTGCTGCACAAAGCCACATCTCTTTTTTCTCTTCTGGGGGCACCCTTGGGGCCTTCACCTTATTGCGGCGGCCTCTGCTTCCTGGACTGCCTGGTGTCAACACAGGCTTCATCAGTGCAAAAAGCTGACTTTGATGGCCAGATCCTAGGCCGGCTGCAACTCTGCGCCAGAAAATCCACCACTGGAGACGCACCCCCTGATCTTTTGCAAAAAACAGGCCTTCAAAAAAGAGAGGCCAGACCTTTTTGATCCGCCACGGATCCTGCACGTCTCCTGTACCCGGGCGGAGCCCGAATCCAGTCAAATTAAGCCACCTCAGCTCGTGGGATGGAGATATTGATCTGCCAGATTTTTGCTCCAGGAGAATGTCTGCAATCGCCCTCAGTATGCCAACAGGCCAAAGTTCCTTCCCCATTCCCAGGTGTTGGGAGATCCTGGCGGTAAGCTTTGACGGAGGTAGGGCATTCCGTTCCCCTTTCATGAAGCACTTTTGTATGTCTTTCCCTATTCTTTCAAGGGCCTTTCGATCTTGGCCCGACAACCGCTCTTCACTGGAAGGCTTTTTATTTTTTACTCGGACTCCTTCAAGCTGGTTTGCCTGAATCCGTGTTTTCTTGTTCCTTGCCCGCAGGTCGAATTGCAGACGCCACTGGTGGGGGCCTTCCTGGGAGATGCAGTAAACCTCAACTGTTCCAACACTTGTCACCTGTGCCCTGATCTTTACGGGCAAGAGCACATCCCGTCCCCTTTTTCCATACTTGAGGGATGTGACAAGTGGCGGAAGCTTGACCATTTCGTCGGAAACCTTGACGCTTTCTCCCAGCCGGTCTCCCTGCCTCACTGTGGAACTGTAAAGTGTAAAGCTCACAGGCCTGTTAGTGCGCACCTTGAACACATTTGGAAGCTCCTGCTCGGTTCCCTCCTCCGAGCCGCGCTCTATCAAGCAGACTGCCCTTTCTGCTTCCATCTCCTTTTTGGAACCGACTCCGATGAAATAGGATCGGGGTATTCCGCCGCCAACCCGTAAGCCTATTCCCAGGCGCACCAGGCCGTAATACGCAGCACCAACGGACACAGCCAGATCCAGGGAAGAGGTCTCAAGGTCGCGAACAGGTCCACCCATCCACGCTGATATGGTTTCCGTCAGCCTCTTTCTGATGATATCGGGCTTGAGCGCCCCTCCATTGTACATAATTGCCGTAACTTTTTGGCCGCGGGCATGGCTGAGCAGGAAACGGCCAAGATGGCGCGTGACCGCCGGATCAGATTCATAGGGAAGCCCCATCTCCCTAAGCCCTGTTCCCTGGGCATGCGACGCTTCCGCTTCCTCCAGCGGCACCTTTGGGAAAAAACCCTCCAGGATTGCCTGCATCACCTGTTCTTTTTCAAGATCAATCCTGATGGCACCTCCTATCAACTGGCTGCCTGAACCGGTGATCCTGATTGCAGCCTTATCAGGAGCAGCATCCCCCAGTAGCTCCTCTTTGGCCTTGCGGCACTGATGAAGCAAGGCCTGCAACCGCCTTGCATCCAGCTCCTTACCCAGCTTTCTCTCTGCATAGGCTGCCAGCGCCAGGTCCATGTTGTCACCGCCAAGAAGCAGGTGGTCACCTACTGCCAGTCGCTCAAGCCTGGGAACGTCGCCGCTTTCTTCACAGGCCACCAGGGTGAAGTCCGTGGTGCCGCCGCCTACATCGCATATAAGTATCTTGTCCCCGCTCCTTATGAAATCTTTCCACTTTTTCTCATGCTCAGACAAGAATGCGTAAAAGCCTGCCAGCGGTTCTTCCAGCAGGACCACATTCAGGCCCGCCTCTCTGGCGGCCTTCAACGTCAACTCCCTGGCTGCTGCATCAAAAGATGCAGGAACAGTGAGCACAACCAGTTGTTCTGCCATGGATGCCGGCATGGAATGGTCCCACGCCTCTCTGACGTGCTGCAGATAGGCCCTGGATGCCTCAACCGGCGAGATCTTCTTCACTTCTGGATCAGCCCCCCAAGGAAGGATTGGGGCCTCTCTGTCAACGCCTCCATGACACAGCCAGCTCTTGGCGGAACTAACGAGCCTGCCCGGAACGAGCATTCCTTGCTCCCTGGCAAACAGGCCCACGGCATAATCCCTATTTTCATCCCAGGGCAGGGCAATATCCTCCCTTTTGAGTTCAAATTTGCCAGGCAGGTATAAAAAAGATGGGAGTATACGCCTTTTGCCCAAGCGCCCGGCACTTACAAGCTGCTCGATCAAGAAAGATTCAATCTTTATAGAACCTGGCTCGACATCATGCAGATCAGCATAGGCAACTGCACAATTAGTTGTTCCCAGGTCGATGCCGATTACGTAACGTGGTTTCATGATAGAAAAATAACAAATGAAGAGCCTGTTTTCACTCTTTTCACAGGCCCTGATGTGTTTTTAATTAAATAATAATGGGCGGGAAATTTGAATATAGAACTGGTGCCGAAGGGGAGATTCGAACTCCCACGGGAATAACTCCCACTAGATCCTGAATCTAGCGCGTCTACCAATTCCGCCACTTCGGCAACCCACAAATATTTATAAAGGAGCATTGCAGTTGTCAAGGCGCCATTGTAGGTTTAGCGTCTTGAAACGGAATAAAGAAAATACTTTACACAATTTGAGACTCAGCAGCTCCCATGAAAGTTTACAGAACACTCGACGAGATTGATGCTCCCCTTAGACGCCCGGCATTGACCATAGGTAATTTTGACGGCGTGCATCTGGGCCATCAGGCCCTTTTTAAAAAGGTCGTAGAGTTGGCAAGGCCCAGGGGAGGAGACGCTGTAGCAGTTACCTTTGAGCCCCATCCGCTCAAGGTGCTGAGGCCCGATAACCCGCCAAAGCTCATCTCAACCCTGGAGCAAAAGATCGAATTGATTGAAAAGGCCGGCATGGATCATCTGCTGTGCCTGCCCTTCACCAAGGAACTTGCCAACACCTCGGCTGATGATTTTGTCTACCAGGTTTTTTATAAGACATTGGGGATCGAGGACCTCGTAATAGGTTATGATTACGCCTTAGGCAGGGGCAGGCAGGGTGATTGCGAATTTTTGCGGAAAAAGGGCAGGGAACTGGGCTTCAACGTGCACGTGGTGCAGCCGGTGGTCGTTGACGGCATGGTGGTGAGCAGCACCAAGGTAAGGGAACTGGTGGCAGCCGGAGAGATGCGCAAGGTTGCAAAACTGCTGAACAGATATTATCAAATTCGCGGCATTGTCCAAAAGGGCAAAAGGCGGGGCGGCCCGTTGGTAGGCTTTCCAACCGCCAATCTCAACATCAACAAAGAGGATTTATGCCCGAAACCCGGGGTCTATGTCGTGCAGGTGATACATGATTCGCAATGCTACGGCGGCGTTCTAAATATCGGAAGGAATCCCACTTTCGGGGATGATGAATTGCGGGCTGAAACCCACATCTTTGATTTTGACAAAGACATCTATGGGCATCCCATAAAAGTGAACTTGATTCAAAGATTAAGGGATGAGAAGAAGTTCTCAGGTCCCAAGGAATTGGCAGCCCAGATCTCAAAAGACATTGAG
>JALVPX010000092.1 GCA_027031565.1 Deltaproteobacteria bacterium
ATTCAAGGAAAAGGAACAAAGGCTACAGGCACTTGTTGAAACCGCTACTGATTTCGATGACTTCCTGAGGGAATCACCGTCGGTGCTCCAAATTCTGAAGGCCCTGGCTGAAAGGACGCCTTCTGATTGCTACATCAAGAGCCTTAATCTAAGAAACAACAGGCTGCGTGTCACTGCCCAGGGCAAGTCTGCCATCGATACCATGGCAAGCTGGAGGAGGGTTCCGATTTTCTCAGATGTGCGCCTGGTCTCGCCGGTCACCAAGGACCGGAAACAGAATGAGCGCTTTACCGTAGAGATAACCATAAAGACCAGGGGGGATACGCATAAATGAAAAGGTTGTTTCAAGCCAATCCTCTGCTCAAATATGGCCTCCTGATCATTATTGTGATCATATGGTACAGTTTTCTCTTTCAGCCGATGTTGAACAGCATTGAAGAGAACAGGATAAAGGCCCAACGGCTTGAAAACAGGTTGAAACGCCTTTCCAGTACGCTGAAAGGCACAAAAAATCTGGACAAGAGGCTGGCCGACGCAAGGAAAAGGCTTGAGCGCAGGAAAAGGCAGACCATTCCGGGGGCCAGCCACCAGATCGTGACCTCAAATCTCCAGGACCTGCTGCTCAAAAAGGCAGCAGATGCCGGGCTTGACGTCGTGACCTACAAGACCTCCTCCAAGAAAAAATGGAGGAACTATGCATTGGCAGTGGTAAATTTGACTGTAAAATCAGACACGAACAAGCTGGTGCAATATTTAAAGAGCCTTGCAGATACAAGGAAGGCCTTGAGGATAAGATCCATAAATATAGTAACGGTCAGGGGCCGGAACCCCCATATCAGGGTAAGGATGGATGTAGAGGCCCTATATATGGAAGGAGTTAAGTCATCATGAAGGATTGCCTGTTTTCAAGGCTCCCCATAATGCTTTTGTGCTTGGCAATGATAGTGTCCTTCACCATGCCCCATTCACTGTTGGCTGGTGCAGGCGGAATCGAAGGTGGCAGTGATGCATCACCCTTTAAAGGGGTGTCACCGGACACCAGGAGGCAGGTGAACATTACCTTGGACAACATGGACATTTACCCTGTCTTGGATCACATCCTGGGTGACATGCTTCAGCTCAGCTATGTAGTTGATCCAGCCATAAAAGGCACTATTTCTGTCAGAATCAAGGGAAATTATACAAAGAACGAGTTGCTTAACCTCTTCAACTCCATATTGCAGATACATGGGCTGGCCATAACTTCAGGAGATAACGGCCTCTACAAGGTGGTCAGAAAGGCAAACAGCGCTAAAGCAGGGACGCAAGTCGGCAAGGCGGGAAGACACGCCATCAGGCCGGGTGACGTAATACAGGCTTTTCAGCTCACCTACATATCTGCCCAGACGACATCGGTGAGTATAAGGACCTTTCTTTCGCCAGGGGCATTGGTCGTGCCGGTTATAAGCACAAATTCCCTGATAATTGTCGATACCCAGGAGAACTTACGCAAGGCGGCAAAGATACTGAATCTGATGGATGCCGACTGCTTCAAGGATATACAATGGAAGCTCTTTTCCCTTGAACACATTGACGCAGCCGATCTTCACAAGGACTTGGAAAAGATCTTCAAGTCACAGGGGATATATAACAGGCCAGGCCTTGATCAAGGCGGCCTTGAACTCATACCGTTGAAGACAATGAATGCAATACTGGTTTTAACCAGATGGCCAAAGATATTGGACACCATAGAAT
>JALVPX010000093.1 GCA_027031565.1 Deltaproteobacteria bacterium
TTTTCACGGAATTTGATCCTGGTGGCCATGCTCTCCATTTACGTACTTGGCGGAGCTGTCATGGACGCCCTGGGCCTCTTGATGATAACCATTCCCATATTTTTCCCAGTGGCCAGGAAACTTGGTTTTGATCCCCTATGGTTTGCTGTGCTTGTAACCATCATTACCACAATGGGCGCAATCACGCCCCCTGTCGGCATCAACACGTTCATTGTTGCTGGAATGGACAAAGAGACGGACCTTTCGGTGGTTTTCCTGGGGGTGAGCTATTTTCTGGCAGCCTTTATCATCTGCATTGCAATACTCTTCATGTTCCCGCAGGCTGCAACCTATCTGCCCGGACTGCTGCGCTAGCACCCTTTCAGGAAGGCTTTATATCCACATATTTGAGATATGGTATGCGCTTTTTGAGCGTCTCCTCCATCTGGTCAATCTTTAGACCAACCGTTCTCGTGACCCGGTTGGCAAAGGCAGCACAAAACTGCAGGAAGTCACCAAAGGTCTCCACTTCCTCGAAGTCCTCCTTGAGGCTGTCTTCCATCTCCTTTACGAGGAGATAGCCGTTGAGTTCCACCTCGGCCCTAACCCGGTGCTCATCAGGGGTCAATACTATCATCCTTATATCTTTGATATCTTCCACTAGAGGCAGTTTCAGCAGCTCCTTCCGCACCTGGTCCTGTAGTTCCTGCGGCGATGCCTTTTCAATCAGGTATTCCAGGTTGGCGTGTATCAGCACCAAGGCAATGATACCAAGTAAAACACCAATGATTATAGAGCCGATTGAATCCCAATACTCGTTGCCTGTTACGTGAAAAAGGAATATGGATGCAATGGCTATCAATACGCCTAGAACCGCTGCCCCGTCTTCAAGGAGTACTGCAAGGTTTGCAGTATCGCCCTTCTTGCGCTCGAACCATGCCACTGCAAGCGAGCCTCCCTCTGCCACAAGGGCGAAGATCAGCACGCTAATGGTCCATTTGTTTATCTCCGGCCTGTGATGGTGCAGCAAAGACATGATACCGTGATAAATTGTTACGCCTGCTCCAACAAAGAATATCCCGCAAGCCGAAATGAGACCCCAGACATACCGCTCCTGCCCCCTTCCAAAAGGAAATTCCTTGGATGGGCCTATTTGACTCCTGTGAAGGCCCAGCCACAAAAGGGCCTGATTGGCAGTATCTGCAAGGGAATGGATGGCCTCTGCAAACATAGAGGCACTGCCCGTGGTAAAGGCCACGAGAAATTTCAATACGCAGACAAGGAAGTTGGCTCCTATTGCTACCTTAACAGATTTCAAGGCTGTTCTTCGCTCCTTTCTTCTTTCTTCTGGGGTTGGGCCTTGTGTGGAGAAAATTGGTGCGGAGACGCTGTTAATGGCCGGAACGGCCCCACTTTTAACTCTATCTCCTTGTCAGGAAGCAGCTTTCTGCTGCGTTTTACCTTCACAACCGCATGGTCTCCTTCATCTTTTTTGAGGAGGGCAAGCTTCAGTTCGGTAATATCTGGAATCGCCCTCGAATCAAATTCCACCAGCATGTCCCCAGCCTTGATGCCTGCAGCATCAGCCGGGCTGCCAGGCGAGACCTGTTTGATAACAAGGCCTTGTGCTGTTTCATCCAGATAGACGCCAAGCTTTGCAGAAAACGGTGCCTCGATGTGGCCGGGAAAGAGAAAAAAATCGGCCATTTCCTTGTTGGCATTATAGCTGTCTGCAGAAAGAGCAATCACTGC
>JALVPX010000094.1 GCA_027031565.1 Deltaproteobacteria bacterium
GCTTTGTTTTGATCCAGTAATCCCTTACCCAGGCTGGAAACAGGGTTACAAGTCTCTCATGGACAATATTTTTAATGAAGTGGACGAAAAAAATATCATTGACATCACTGTCGGCCCGTTCCGGATGGCAAAGGAACACCTTAAACGGGCAAGAAGGCTGAGGCCCTGTTCTGCTCTCCTGGCCTATCCATACGTATTAAACAGCGGCATCTATGAATTTCCCGCCCAAGTGGCGGAAGAAATTGTTGAAACCTTGTCAAAGTATGCAAGCTGTTTTTTAGAGTCCGGGCGTATTCATGCAGCAGTCGCCGGTTAGGCCCTTAATAGGCCTTTGTTTTACTTGAAGTACCTGTATGCTACCTCTAAAAAATCGTCTTTTTGCCACGCTGGGGCTGGCTGCGTTGCACTCAAAAAATAATCCTCGAAATATCAACATCATGTCTGCGGTTATTTTTTCGCGCGCCTTGCCATTGAAAAAAATCCTAATTTTAGAAGTAGCTATTATTTCCTCTACAAGGTCTAGTGGTGTCTCCTTCAGAGTTTTCAGAGTTCTTTTCGTGCGTCTGTACCACATCTTGGTCCCATTTGCGCTGAAAACTCTTCGGGAGACCTCTGAAAAAACCCCCTCTTTTGCCCAATAGCTGCGTTTTCGTCGCAAAAAAATGCTCACATACCCCAAGTATGCTGCGCTTTTTTCGCTCCTCAGGCCTTGCTCTTGAACAAAATAGTTGTTTTTTTCAGTGCTCTCTTCAGGAGCCACGCACTACTAGACCTGATTCGGCTTACGCACAAGTACCACGGTCTTCGTTTTCAAAAGAAGTTTTTTGAAGGCAGCGTTGTCGATTTTTGTAGCACAAGAATCAAAGACTCTTCAGGCAATAAGTTTTTTGAATGCACGGGCATGGGGGCAGCGGCTGGGGATGGCTCCTGAACCATTTTTAACGTGAAGAAGATGAAGAACCTTGGCGGGCGCACAGCAGACCTTTAAAAATGGTGAAGGAGACACACCAGCCACCCCATTAAAGACGGTTAAGAAACTTGTGGCTACCTCTAAAATTTGTCTTTTTGCCCAATTACTGCGTTGCACTCAACAAAACAATCCTCGAAATATCAACAATATGTCTACGGTTATTTTTTCGCGCTCCTTGCCCTTAAAAAAATCCTAGTTTTTAGAAGTAGCCTGTAGTCAAAAGCCAGGTCAACCGTATCCAGACCTTGTCCAGGCAAGGATGTCTTAAACTGCTGCTTGTCTTTTCAATCAAGAGGCGGATTTGATTAAAAATGGGCCTCAACACTCCTCGATGAATTTTCTGTTCAGAAACTCGCACTCCTTCGGTGACAGATCGAACTTGATCTCCGCCTCATAGATGACTGTTTTTCTGTCCTTTTTAGGGTCTTCTTTCAGCACCTCGGATATCCACCTGACTGCATTTCTCAATTTTTCACCGTGAGGTTTGAGTTCTTCCGTGCTCATGCTTTGCCTATCCTCCCGCTTAAATGTTAATCTGTAAAAAATAATACACCTGGTTCATTCAAAGAAAAGGGATATGGACAAAAAAACCGCTCTTGTAACTGGTGCCTCTTCCGGCATAGGCCAGGCTTTGGCTAAGAGCCTGCTTAAAGAGGGCTATTTTGTGATAGCTGTTTCCAGGAAACCGGAAAGGGGAGGCGTGACTAATGCTGATTTGCTGCCTTTAAGATGCGATCTTTCAAGGCCTGAAATGGTGACAAAATGCGCCGGTAATATCAGAGGCCGATTTGACAGGCTCGACCTCCTCGTCAACAATGCCGGCGCAGGTTTTTTCGGCCTGCATGAAGGACTTGATCCAGCAGATGTTACCTGCATGGTGAACCTGAACCTTACGGCCCCGCTGATTTTCACATCCCGCCTGCTGCCGTTGCTGAGGAAGGCCAAGGGACACATCATCAATATATCCTCCATCACAGCAAAAAGGCCAAGCCCCATGGGCTCAGCATACGCTGCCACAAAGGCAGGCCTGCTCCACTTTTCCAACTGCCTTTTTGATGAAGTTAGGAAAAACGGGGTAAAGGTGACTGCCCTATGCCCTGATATGACCATGACCCCTTTTTTTGACAAACTTGATTTTGCCCCGGCCGCAGAAGAAGGGGCCTTCCTTACACCTGAATTGATTGCAGAAAGTGTAATGTTCATTGTCAAGCAGCCGCCAGGAAGCGTGGTGACCGAACTCGTGTTGAGGCCTCAGCTCCACAGGCTGATACGCAAAAAACAAGAATCGTGATTGCGGATCACTTGTCAAGGACTTAGATTCATTCAATAAAGAAAGACCTTCTTGATCAGGAGATGCCACATGCATCCAGACATTGAAAGAATCGTAAGATGCGATGAATCCGGCCGCGCGATTGTGGAAAATGCCAAAAGGAAAGCTGATGATATCATCAGGTCAGCCAAAGAGGCAGCGGAGACAGAAAAATTGCTTGTTAACAGGGATCTTGAGGCCTTTAGAGAAAGGGAGTTGATGAAGATCCTTGATGAGGCAAGGGACAAGGCAACGAAAAAGAGGAAAGAGGCTGAAGATTATATCAAAAAGTTGAGGGCGAGATCACTGGAAAAGTCTTCTGAAATAGACAGGAAATTTCTGGATATTGTTTTTGAATCCCTGTCTTAAGGGGCAAACAATCATGCTGAGAGCCGCCTTCAAATATGCCTATCCAAATTCAAAGACCAGGGCGCTAAGAGGGACCCGGCTCAGCAAAAAGGATTTCTACTATCTCATAAGGGCAAAGGATGTTCATGCCTTTTTGAATTACCTGGCAGCCACAAGTTATGCCAGATATCTGCCTGAACACCCCACAAAGGCAAAGACCGAGATTCCGAGACACCTCGAAAGGGCATTATCAAGGCCTCTGCTCGAAGACTATTTCAGGCTATATAAGGCACTCAGAAAAAAAGACTCGGCTGGATTGATAAAGGCCCTGTTTGCAAGGTTTGAGGCTGAAAATTTGAAGATAGTTTTGAGGGCAAAGTTTTCAGGCCTGGAAAGGCACGGCGTGGAACATCTACTCTACCCCTTGCCGCCTCTTTCCCGTCTGCAGTGGCAGACACTTTGGGCAAGCGCAAGGGTCAAGGACGTGGTGAACCAGCTTTCCCATACGATATATGGCAGGCCGCTTCAAAATGCCCTGCCCCAATTTGAGGCCCAGGCAAGGACGTTTCCCCTTGAAATGGCTCTAGATATTACTGCCTATGAAAATATTGCGATTGCTGTCAGGAGATTAAAAGGCCGAAGGGACCGGCGCGCTGCTGCAAGCCTGATTGGCTATTTTATAGACATGCAGAATATATTTCTCGTAGTCAGGCTTCGGTTCACTTATGGCCTCAGCCCGGAAGAAGCGGTCAATTACAGCCTTCCAGGCGGCTTTATCATTGACATCAAGAGGCTCCATGACATTGCGCGGGCTGAAGATATGGCACATTTTGTTTCCCTGCTTCCAAGGCCGTTCAAAACAGCTGTCAAGGACTCTTTTGAAATCAGAGACATCCAAGCCAGACTCCATGATTGGTTCCTCAAGTTGCTTCAAGGCAATTTTCTTGGCACCCCTTTTCACCTGGGAGTGGAAATCGCCTACCTTTTTGAAAAGGAATTGGAACTAAAGGCCCTTATAAGCCTCTATCAAGCAAAAAAGGAAGGACTTCCTGCTTCACAGGCAGAAAGACTGGTTCCATCTCATTTTCTTCCCACGGAGCACGAACATGTTTAAGCCAGTTCGCCTCTTCAGGGTCACGATCCAGGTGCCAGACAAATATATGTCTGCGGTAATGGCGGTATTGGGAGATCTCAAGCTCCTCCACTTGATAAATGTGAATGAGACTCAATTGGGCAAGTTGGGCTACATAGCAGCGGTAAATATAGAACTTCTGCGCCGTTATGAACGCGCCCTGAAGATGGCAAACACCTTGATTAGGGAATTGGAAATCAAGGGCGAAATACCTGAAATAAGATCGGCGCCGCAGCCTGAACAAGCGATCTTCCAGATAGAAGAAAGGCTTGCTGCCATTGAGGGCGAAGTTGCTCCCGAACTCGAAAAAGGCAAGGTGGCAAGGGAGGAATTGGTCCAAAGAGAGGGCCTCATTAAGCGTTTGGAGCTCCTCCGCCCTGCCGAAATCGACTTTTCAAGGCTAAAGAGGCTCAAATACCTCGTTTACAGCTTTGGGCTTGTGCCTGCCAAAAATGTTCTTCGGCTCGAAGAAAGTCTTTCTGACATTCACCATGCACTTATACGCATTGGCGAGGAGCGAAGGCGTATAGTCGTAATGGCAGTCTGCCTGAAGGAAGACAGCGAAGTAATGCAAAGGGCGCTTAAAAGCGCCTTTTGGGAAGAGCTTGCTCTTCCGGCTGACATGGAAGGAGAAGTAGACGAGACAATAAAAAACCTTGAAGCCACCCTGCCAGACCTCTTAAGCAAGACTGAAGAGGCCGAAGAGGCAAGGAGGGAATTTGCCAGAAGATTCGGAACCGAACTCTTAAGGCTTAGGGAAGAGGCCTTTCTGGGATTGACCCTTTTAAAGGCACAGCGCAAATTCGGGAAAATAGACCACACATACCTTTTAACCGGCTGGGTTCCGGTTGACATGTTCAATACGCTCAAAAATAGGATAATGGCTGTCGCAGAAGGCCAGGCCATTATAGATCAGGTGGACCCAGAGGAGATCCAGGAGGTCTGGGCCGGCCTCGTGAAGATTCCTATCCTCTTCAACAATCCCGTGCTCATAAGGCCCTTTGAAAAGCTTACGAGCCTGTACGGCACCCCATCTTATTATGAAGTTGAGCCAACCGTCTTCTTTGCCGTGAGTTTCGTACTGCTCTTTGGAATGATGTTTGGAGACATCGGTCACGGCCTCATACTCTTTTTGGCCGGCTACTATATCTTCAAGAGGCTCTATAAACACATAGACCTGGGCATCATCCTTATGGAGTGCGGGCTTTCATCCACCTTGTTCGGCATCCTCTATGGCAGCATATTTGGAATAGAGGACTTGTTGCCACCGCTCTGGCTCCATCCCATGAAGGATATCACCCATTTCATGAAGGTGAGCACCTTCTTGGGAATAGGCATGATCAGTCTGGGGCTTGTCTTGAACCTTGTAAATATAGTGAGGCAGAAAAAATATTCTGAACTGCTTTCAGCCACAGGGCTCGTTGGTGCACTCGTTTACTGGCTGCTGGCAGGACTGGCCATACGCTACATGACAGCCGGAGCGCCAAGGCCCCTGGAACTGGCCTGTGTCAAGGGTGCAGTGGGCGTGTTGACAGCAATAGCCATACTTTATCCCCCCTTGAGTGAGTGGTTTAGACGCAAAAAGGCAGCAAAGGAAGGGGGCAAGGTTGTCAAGACCGGCCTGCTGGCGCTCTTCCTTGAATCCATGATAGAGGCCTTGGACAGCATCCTCAGGTTCATTGCAAACACCATTTCGTTCGTGCGTGTGGCTGCCTTTGCCCTTACGCATGCGGCCCTTTTTATAGGCGTTTTTTCCATCGCCGACATGGTAAGCCATGGTACTGG
>JALVPX010000095.1 GCA_027031565.1 Deltaproteobacteria bacterium
CGGCCTTTCGCCTGGCTTAGCTCAAGGGCTTCATCAATAACATCCATAAGCTGCGAGCGGCGGTGACCCAGGGAGTCAAAGGCCCCGCATCTTATGAGGCTTTCCATTACCCTGCGGTTTACTTTGCGGGAGTTTATCCTGGTGCAGAAGTCTTCAAAGTTCAGGAATGGACCGTTTTTTTCCCTTTCTTCCTGGATCGCCTCAATGGCTCCCATGCCCACATTCTTGACAGCGGCCAGGCCGAACCTGATCATGTCATCCTCTATTGTGAAGTCAACACTGCTCTTGTTTATGTCTGGCGGCAATATTGTGACGCCTTGAGCCTTGCACTCCTGAATAAATTTTACCACGCCATCTGTGTTGCCGAGCTCGTTGGAAAGGAGCGAGGCCAGGAAAGGCACCAGGTAATGGGCCTTGAGGTAGGCAGTCTGATAGGCAATCAAGGCATAGGCAGCTGAATGACTCTTGTTAAAGCCATATCCGGCAAATTTTTCCATCAAGTCAAAAATTGTCTCGGCCTTATCTTCGGGTATGTTTCTTTCCCTTGCCCCTGAAATGAAGCGTTCCCGCTGCGCAGCCATTTCTTCAGGCTTTTTCTTGCCCATGGCCCTGCGTAACAGGTCACCCTCGCCGAGGCTGTAACCAGCCAGGACTTGAGCTATTTTCATTACCTGTTCTTGATAAACGATTACGCCATACGTCTCCTTCAATATAGGCTCAAGCTCAGGCAGCAGATATTGCACCTCGACCTTGCCATGTTTTGCATTCACGAATTGATCCACCATTCCGCTTTCCAGGGGGCCAGGCCTGTACAAGGCGACAAGGGCGATCATGTCTGTAAAGGTGGTAGGGCGCATCCGCCTGATCAAATCCTTCATGCCCGGGCTTTCAAGCTGAAACACGCCCGTGGTATCGGCCCTTGCGAGCAGTTCGAATGTTGTTTTGTCATCCAGGGGCAGATTTTCTATATCCACTTCCTCGCCGAGATGGTCCTTTATCAAGCGCACGGCTGTGTCAATAACCGTAAGGGTCTTAAGGCCCAGGAAGTCAAACTTTATCAAGCCGCATTTTTCAACGCATTTCATGTCGAACTGGGTGACGGTCTCCCCCTCCTGCCCCTTGGTCAGCGGCAGATATTCCACCATGGGTTTGTCTGATATCACCACACCGGCTGCATGGGTGGAGGAATGGCGCGGCAGGCCTTCGAGGGCCAGGGCAACCTGTATCAACTCCTTGATCTTCGGATCCTTGTCCTGGAGCTCCTTGAGCTTTGGCTCCATTTCCAAGGCCCTTGCAAGGGCGATATTGAGTTGATCAGGCACCATCTTTGCGATTTTGTCCACTTCCGGATATGGAAGACCAAGCGCCCTGCCTACGTCCCTGATCACTGCTTTGGCCTTCATCTGCCCAAAGGTGATGATCTGGGCCACAAAATCTTCGCCTCCATAACGTTGGGCAACGTAATTGATGACTTCATCCCTCCTGCTCATGCAGAAATCGACATCTATATCTGGCAGGGATTGTCTTTCAGCATTCAAAAAACGCTCGAAAAAGAGGCCATATTTTACCGGATCAATATTTGTGATACCCATGGAATAGGCCACCAGCGAACCAGCAGCCGATCCCCTGCCGGGTCCGACTGGTATGGAGCGGCTCCTTGCCCAGTTGATGAAATCTGCAACGATCAGGAAATAGGACGCAAAGCCCTTTTGGCTGATTATATCGATCTCCTCCCTGAGGCGGTCTTCATATTGTCTTTTCAGGGATTCGTCGAGATCCATGTTTTCCAGGCGTCTTTTGAACCCTGCCCACGCCTCTTGCTCGAAGCGTTCCTCATATGTCTCGCTTTCTCCAAGAGGAAAGCGTGGAAAATGGTGTTTCCCTAGCTCCAGTTCCACGTTGCATCTTTCAGCAATATCAACACTGTTTGAAATTGCCTCAGGGCAGTATGAAAAACGCTGTTTCATTTCGCCAGGAGGCGCAAAGTAAAGCCTATCAGTTGAGAAGCGCATCCTGTTCTTGTCATCAACGGTCCTGTTGGTTTGAATGCACAGAAGCACGTCATGGGCCTTTGCATCCTCTGGCTTCAGGTAATGGCAGTCATTGGTGGCTACAAGTGGAAGCCCGAGTTCCTTCCCAAGGCCTATTAGTGCCTCGTTTAGTTCATGCTGTTCCGGAATACCATTTTCCTGGATCTCAAGATAAAATCTATCCTTGAATATGGATGAATAGGTTTGAGCAAGTTTTTTAGCGTTTTTAAGGCCGTTTTTAAGGAGTGTGTATGGTACGTGTCCATGAAGGCAGGCAGAAAGGGCAATAAGCCCTTCATTTAATTCTTCCAAAAGTTCGAGATCCACCCTTGGTTTGTAATAGAAGCCTTCAAAATGGGCTGCGGTTACAAGTTTCAGCAGATTCTTGTAGCCTGTCATGTCCTGGGCCAGCAGGACCAGGTGATAGGCAGCCTCGCTGGCCTTCCGCGCGGAACGGTCCTTGCGGTGTTTAGGCGCTACATAGACCTCGCAGCCGAATATGGGTTTTATGCCGTTTTGCCTTGCCTGCTGGTAAAAGTTCAAGGCACCATACATGTTGCCATGATCTGTTATGGCAAGGCTTTCGTAACCATATTCCCTGGCCTTGGCAAAGAGGTCTTTTAGCCTTATTGCACCGTCTAACAGGCTGTATTCCGTATGTAAATGAAGGTGAACGAAGTCCATGGCCCTTTATTCCCACTCAATCGTAGCAGGGGGTTTGGAGCTTATATCGTAGCACACCCTGTTTACGCCCCGCACCTCATTGATGATGCGGTTTGATATTCTGGCCAACAGATCGGCCGGCAGACGGGTCCAGTCCGCTGTCATGGCGTCCACGCTGTCAACCGATCTTATGGCTGCAACATACTCATAGGTTCGTTCGTCTCCCATCACCCCAACGGTCCTGATTGGCAGCAGGACTGCAAAGGATTGCCATACCCGTTTGTACCAGCCGCTCTTCTTCATTTCTTCTATTACTATGGCATCTGCGTCGCGCAGGATGTTCAAACGTTCAGGGGTGACTTCTCCCAGGATCCTGATGGCAAGCCCGGGGCCTGGAAATGGATGGCGATATATTAGATCATCAGGCATTCCAAGCTCTTTGGCCAGTTCCCGGACTTCATCCTTGAAGAGTTCCCGCAGCGGCTCTATTAGATCAAGCTTCATTACTTCAGGGAGACCGCCCACGTTATGGTGGCTTTTAATGGTAGCAGAAGGCCCTTTGAACGAAACACTTTCAATTACATCTGGGTACAAGGTACCCTGGGCCAGGAATTTAACATCTCCCAGCTTTTTGGCCTCTTCCTCAAAAACCGCTATGAATTCGTTGCCTATAATTTTGCGTTTCTCTTCCGGGTCCTCCACCTTGTAAAGCCTTTTTATAAATCTGGCCTCCGCGTCCACATATCGCACATTCAGGCCAAGTTTTTCAAGAAATGCCATCACTGTTTCAGGCTCGTTCTTTCTCAACAAGCCATTGTTCACGAAGATGGAGACGAGTTGGTCTCCAATGGCCTTGTTTATGAGAAGGGCAGTCACGGTTGAATCCACCCCTCCAGACAGGGCACAGATGACCTTTCCATCTCCAACCTTTGCCTTTATTTCCTTGGCCGCTGTCTCGACAAAGGAGTGCATATTCCATGACGGCTCGCACTTGCAGATCCTGAATACAAAGTTTTGTAAAACCTCATTGCCTATGGTCGTATGGACAACCTCTGGGTGAAACTGCACACCAAAAACAGGTTTTTTATCATGCTTCATGGCAGACACCGGGCTCGATTCGCTATAGGCAAGGGTCGAAAAGCCCTCTGGCAGCACCTCGACTCTGTCACCATGACTCATCCACACTCTGTGTGGAACAGGCGCTGGATCAAGGCCGTAAAACAATTCATCAGGCTCATCAATGATCAAGTCGGCAGGCCCGTATTCCCTGCATTCACTCTTTTCGACTCTGCCTCCCAGGAGGTGTGCAGTAAGTTGCATCCCGTAGCAAATACCAAGGATGGGAATGCCGATATCAAAGATCTTTTTCGATACGGTGGGGGCATCGGTATCGTGGACGCTGTAGGGGCTGCCTGAAAGAATGATGCCTTTAGGATTGATGAGCTGGATGTCAGCAATAGATAGTTCGTTGTATGCATGGATCTCTGAGAAGACCTTGAACTCCCTGATTCTGCGGGCAATGAGCTGGGTTGTCTGGGAACCAAAGTCAAGCACTATTATCTTTGGAATCTGGGTCTTGTCTGCCATGGCACGCCCCCTCGTTGGAAATAATCACAGGATGCCTCATACACTCTTTATGGCATCCCAGGTTTTGTCAAGCTAGCCGTTGTAAAATTGTCCGGCTATATCTTGTTCCTGCTGAATAGTACTTCGAGACCGCACAATCTGCCATATTCTGCAATCTCTTCTTTCAATTCATTTACATAAGGACAATCTGTAACTGCCAGTAATTTTTCCCGTTTTATGAATTGATTCCCTTTTTTTTCAATCACATAGGAAAAAATTTGCGGTTTTCTGCAAACAGTTGGCCTGTTACTGTAAATTTTGCACAGTCCATCCGGGGAAAGATTTGGGCAAGAACTGTTTTTTGGAAGCACAAGACTCCAGCCAGAGGACCAGTGAAACAGTGCAGGTGCATGCCTGAAGAATTCCCACTCCTTTTCTGCCAATTGGGCAGTTGTAAACAGGGTCCTGTCGTTTTCTATGCGCTTCAATTCAAAAAAGTCTGTTTCTTTGTCGGCCAGGGGTATCTCAAAATAGTCGTGGCGGTCGTCTGCCTTAGGACCAGTGCAGCAGAGTGTGCAATCGCACGGTCCGCATAAAATGGAATTTATTTCTTCCAGTTCCTTTGATATCACCTCTTGTTGTGCAACAAGCACAGCGGCTTCGAGCGGGTCGCAGGGTTTGCCTGTCTCGTCCAAGACTTGCGCCATATCGGAAATCGAGGGGTTGCAGATATGATCCACTGCACCTGCTACAGCCTCCAAATGCACGGCAAGGATAGTGCCAGGGTCTGGATAGACACATTCGCCAGTATCAACCGGCCTGGGGAGTTCATCGATTACATCTTCAAGTGACGAAAAGCCTCCGGTAACGAACAGAAGGATAGTCAGCCGGCATAATGGCCAGGCAGGGCGGGCCATTATGCCCAAGGCTTGTTTCCTTGTGTTATTCATGGTCCAAGTCGGTTATCAATGGCTGTCCATCTTTGTTTGCACTCAATGTCTTGATCTTTTTTTCTGCCTCATCAAGGCATTTGCGGCAATATCTTGAAAGTTTTATCCCTTTTTCGAACAAGGCCAGGGAGGTTTCCAAAGGAAGCTGCTCGTCCTCCATTTGCCTTACCAGTTCGGCCAACTCGTCCATTGCCTCTTCCAAGGTAAGCTTTTTTTCCATAATGATGTCCTGCTACTTGCTGCTACTGGTTCTGCATGTTAGGTGAAGACCGTTGTAATATTATGATGAAAAAGGACCTCAATGATA
>JALVPX010000096.1 GCA_027031565.1 Deltaproteobacteria bacterium
GGTGCTTCCAGGAGGTCTCAATGTCATCAGGCGACTCGGAGTATCATGGTGGCCAGAAATTGGCTGATCAAGGATTGGCAAAAAAGTTGCATAAATTTTTCATAAAACCATATATGGAAGGAGAAAAATAAAATCTTATGAGATCCATCTTCACATCAATTGCAGTCAGCACCTTGACCATTTTTATCTTGACAACAGCAGCCCTATCCTGCCCCACAAAAGAGGCTGTAAAGAAGGGGGCGAAGACCGCTTTTAGGCGCGACGTAGATGTAGTGGAAATAGTACCAGCCCAGATATCCGGCCTTTGTCAGGCCCAGGTCAAGCTTCAGGGCCAAAACCGCATCATCTATACAGACCAGTCAGGCAAGTTTCTGATAGCCGGCCAGATCTTCGATGCCTCCACCGGTGCCAATCTCACCCGCCAGGCACTTGCAGAAATGAACCGCCTTACAAAAGATGAGCTCAAGAAGCTGGAATCCTTGACCGCCTTCAAGGTGGGTTCAGGCAAAAAGATAGTCTATTTCGTGACAGACCCAATGTGCCCCTACTGCAAAAAGGCTGAACAAATCCTCGAGCCACTGGCAAAGATGGGAAAGATCGAGGTTAGATTCCTGTTGTTTCCCTTGAAGTTTCATAAGGGTGCAAAGGAGCAGTGCATATCCATTATTTGCGATAAAAAAGGACTGGAAGGCCTGAGAAGTCAATACAAATCAGATAATCAATGCCCTGCGGGAAAGCAAAAGGTGGAAGACACCATACGTATGCTTCGGACCAAAGGCATAAGCGGCACACCAACATATATCTTCGAAGATGGCCTCTATCATTCAGGCGTACTCCAGGAAAACGTATTGAAGCAAAGATTGGGGATAAAGGATTAACCCTTCGAGGTCTCCGCTGAACAACAAATTTCCCTTTTCAAGGCCTCCAGCCTATTCACTGGGGGCCTTATTTGTTCTTATCCTTTCTGAAATATTGCTCTTTTTAGACACACCAATTGTAACAGACTATTTCTATCTGCTCGCCTGGTGGTCATATATCATATTTGCAGACGGCATCGTCTATAAAATGGAAAACAGATCATTGCTGAGGCCTGATCCGCGGGTTCTCTTTTCCCTCGGTTCATGGTCTGTTACTATTTGGCTTATATTTGAGCTGTTCAACCTGCGTCTGCACAATTGGCACTATGTAAACCTCGTCTCCAATACCGCCATCAGATGGGCTGGCTATACGCTGGCCTATGCCACAGTACTGCCGGGAATCTTCATAACCTTCACCCTCTTAAAAAACCTTGGAGTTTTCACTGGAATCAGGCTTAAAAGGCGGTTAATCGCTGATGATCACCTCACACTTATTCAGCTTGGCGGCCTGCTCCTACTGTTGCTGCCCCTGATTTTGCCGGAATATTTCTTTCCCCTGGTCTGGGGCGGATTCGTGCTTCTTCTAGATCCCCTAAATTACAAAAGGGGCATACCTAGCCTGCTGGCGGACATCCAAAAGGGCACCTTGTGCAAGACCGTCCGGCTGCTGGCTTCCGGCCTGATATGCGGATTCTTGTGGGAATTCTGGAACTTCTGGGCTGCCTCCAAATGGATATACACCGTGCCCTTTGTAGGCAGTATAAAGCTGTTTGAAATGCCTGTTCTCGGTTTTTTGGGTTTTCCTCCTTTTGCCCTGGAATGCTATGCCATGTACAATTTTTTGGCTAGCAGCAGATTGGCCGTACCATGGGAACAATGGCCTGTATCAAATGAATCAAGGTGGGCAAGGGTTGTACTGACAGCTGTTTTACAGATACCCTTCTGGTTCGCCTGCTACTGGCTGATAGACAAATATAGTGTTTTGAGCTTCAAATAGCGCCCCTTCGTTGACGCCGAACCCATAAAAGATTTATAGTCTTGCCAGTCTCCTGGCAAATTCTTTATGACTGAAAGGGAGAAAGAGATCAATTTATCTTGAGGAGTCGAGACCATGGCAGACATTAAAAAAATGTACACCACCATACTGGGAGATCAATTTCCGAAGGATATGACCATCACCTATGGTGACCAGACACTTGTCTACAGGAAACGCACCTGGGATATCGGAGGCGAGGAAAAAGGCCTGCGCTATGGAGAAAATCCTGACCAGGAAGCTGCCTTTTATGAGCTTGTCAACGGCAACTTGGTGTTGGGAGGGTGCGAATACATCACTCCTGGCAATGGATTGGTGAGCTCCATCACGGAAGAAGATATGATCCAGGCAGGCAAGCATCCGGGGAAGATCAATCTTACAGACATAGACAACTCGTTGAACATCCTTAAATTTTTGATGAAGAAACCTGCAGCCGTAATTGTGAAACATAACAACCCTTGCGGTGTGGCCTATGGTTCAAGCCTTGAAGAGGCCTTTACAAAGGCCCTCAGGGCAGACAGGGTTGCAGCGTTTGGGGGGGCTGTTTCACTCAACCGCGCAGTTGACCGGGCCACTGCCGAGGCACTCAGCAGCCAATACCTGGAGGTGGTTTGCGCGCCAGACTTCGAAGAAGGAACAGTGGATATACTCAAGCAGAGGAAAAACCTAAGGATCATCAGGATCTCGAGGATAAATGAGCTTGAATCGTATTGGGACAAGCGCTTTATCGACTTTAAGAGCCTTATAGATGGCGGAATCATAATACAGCAGTCGCCTGTGAATAAAATCAAATCAAAGAGTGACCTCAAACCAGCTGAATGTGAATATCAAGGCAAATTGTATAAAATCAAGAGGC
Organism: Deltaproteobacteria bacterium; assembly: GCA_027031565.1. GTDB lineage: Bacteria > Desulfobacterota > Dissulfuribacteria > Dissulfuribacterales > JALVPX01 > JALVPX01. The sequence continues at coordinate 2,747 of JALVPX010000096.1, forward strand.
TTCCCGACGAGCGGGAATATGAAGACATCATATTCGGCTGGGCAGTTGAACAGGGGGTTACCTCGAACTCAATCATTTATGTGAAAAATGGTGTGACTATCGGCATAGGAACTGGTGAACAGGACAGGGTTGGAGTGGCTGAGATCGCCGTCTATAAGGCATATACAAAATATGCTGACATATTGTGCTGGGACGAGTTCGGCATCTCATACAAGGAATTGGAGCGGGCCGTTGAAAAGGGTGAACGTGACAAGGCTCAAAAGGAAGAAATAGACAAGAAGGTCGAGGAAGACCGGGGCAACATTCCTGGTTCCGTCATGGTCTCAGACGCCTTTTTCCCCTTTAGAGACGGTGTAGATGTCGGCATTAAACAGGGAGTCACGGCAATTGTTCATCCCGGCGGTTCCCTGAGGGACTGGGAATCCATAGAGGCGTGCAATGAAGCCGATCCCCCGGTTGCCATGGTCTTCACTGGCCAGAGGGCGTTCAAACATTAATATGGAAGAACTTCTGGTAGAAAAACTGGCCCTGGCAAATGGACTGGATGTCTATTTCTATGACTGTTCCCGCAAGATTGCTGGAGACCGCTGGTATGTGAAATTGCTTGCGCGCATCCCGGTAGAAACCAACAAAGAGAGGTTCGAGCGGCTCGGAGGAGAGCCGCACCTCTATGATGATTTTGTAGAGGCCACTGGTGGCATAGTAAACTTCGAGCTTCACAAGGAGAGAAATTTTGTTGATGAACGGGAAAAGGATCAGGTATTCAAGGCCATCTTGTCTAGGCTTAAAGAACATGCCCTGGATTACATGGCCCATGAGGATTTTGCCGACAAGTTCTTAAAAAGGGAGATCCAGGCCTTCATGGAAAGGAGAAACTGGTACAGAGACCAATCATGAAATCTCTGTTATTAGAAGATACCCAGTGGTATCAAACCATATATCGCACCCAAGGACGTGAAAATCTTATAGATGGTCTTGGCGATGCTGAAATAAAACCGCTTGAATTATCCAGCAGGGAGGGCCTGAGGCTTTATGTATTCAAGGGCGCCCCTGCTGAACCCCACTTTTTGTATTTTCCAGCCGAGTTTGATACCGCAGATGATCTGCTTTTTCTTGCAGCCGGGCTTGGACAATATGGGTATACCCTTGCTGTAGTTGACTTGACAGGGGCAGAGAGCTTCCATGACTTATTCAATAGGGGCAAGGCCTCCCGTGAACTTTTAAAGGATTGGATGTTGCAGGGCAACCGGAACGGACCGATGGTTGTCATGGGGCGGTCAGTGGGAACGGCCACCGCGCTCGACGTGGCCTGTTCCTGCCAGCAGGAACTTCTTTGCCTTATCCTTGAAAGTGCCTTTCACACCACCAAGGCCCTTATGAAGGGGCTGATGCTCGACACCGGCACAATCAAAGAAGATGAGGAGCCATTTTGCAACAAAGAAAAGATGTCCAGGTTTGAAAAACCTGTGCTCTTCATACACTCCCAAAGAGATGAGATAATACCTGTACAGGATATCGAATGGCTGGTCTGTGAAAGCCGTTCAAAGGCCTCCCAGTTTCAGATTGCTGGGGCAAACTCCAGAAATTGCCTGGCTAGGGATACAGGTGATCTCTACTTCCAGATCATCAATAACTTTATAAACCTGCGCCTTGGCAGACGGCCAAAAAGGAGATCATGGCGGGAGCGGTCCCGCAGCTGATACTATTTCCACACACCCTCTATGGGCTCCCCGCATTTGGGGCACTTGCCATCCTTCATGTTGTTTTTCCTGATACTGAAACCAAATCTTTCAATCAACTGCTCTTTGCACTTTGGGCAGTAGGTTGATTCACCGCCTTCTCCAGGCACGTTTCCCTCATAAACGAACCTCAGCCCGGCCTCTAGGCCGATCTCCCTGGCCCTTCTCAATATGGACACAGGTGTAGGCGGTTTGTCTGTCATCTTGTATGTTGGATAAAAGGCGGTCACATGCCATGGAATAGATGGATCCACGGAATGGATGAATTTAGCAATATCCCTTAATTCGCCCTCGCTGTCATTCCAGCCGGGGATTATCAAGGTAGTTGTCTCTACCCACACGCCCAGCTCATGCATCAATTTTACATTGTCGAGCACTGGCTGGAGACGTGCCTTGCACACCTCTTTGTAAAACTTGTCTGTAAAGGCCTTGATGTCTATGTTTATTCCATCCAGCACCTCAGCCAGCTCTTTTGTGACTTCAGGAGCCATGTAACCATTGCTGACAAACACGTTTTTGATCCCCTTTTGTTTTGCCAGCTTTGCACAGTCATAGGCAAATTCGTAAAAAATAGTCGGTTCCACATAGGTGTAACTGATGCTCTTGCAGCCTGCCAAAAGCGCGCCATTTACAACATCTTCAGGGGTCCTCTCTTCACCAACGATATCTCCTTTGTGTAAATGCGGATATTGAGAAATCTGATAATTCTGGCAATGCAGGCATCTAAAGTTGCACCCCACTGTCGAAATGGAATAGGATGTGCTGCCTGGAAGCATGTGAAACAAGGGTTTTTTCTCTATGGGATCGATATTCTCAGATACGAGCCTGCCGTAAACCAGGCTGAACAAAGTTCCGTCCTGATTTTCCCGCACACCGCAGATTCCGCGCTTGCCGGGCTTAATTACACAATGATGATTGCAAAGATTGCATTTTACCTTTTCAGCATCGAGTTTTTCATAAAAACGGGCCTTTTTCATGTCCCTGCCTCCTCGCCAGACATGATGAGTCTTTGCTGATTTTAT
>JALVPX010000097.1 GCA_027031565.1 Deltaproteobacteria bacterium
GAAAGATGGAGTTGGCCAATAAAAAGTTCCAGCTTCATCAGATTATTGAAAACACCGTGAGCCTGTTTGCTGAAAGTGCCCAGAGAAAGGGTCTGGAACTGCTGTCGTTTGTGGAAAACGATGTCCCACAATATGTGAAGGGTGACCCAGACCGGTTGAGGCAAATAATAGCAAATCTGTTGGGCAATGCAGTAAAGTTTACTGAAAAGGGTGAAGTCATAGTGCACGTCCGCAAATCAAAGGAGGAATCGAATTTCATAGAGTTCATTGTTCAAGATAGTGGCGTAGGCATTCCTTCAGACAAGCTGGATATTATATTTGATCCATTTTCCCAGGCAGACGGCTCCACGAGCCGTAAATTCGGCGGGACGGGATTGGGCTTGGCTATTGTCCAAAAGTTTGTGGCCTTGATGGGCGGAAAAATCGAGGTTGCGAGCAGTCTGGGTGAAGGCACGTCCTTTACCTTGAAGATTCCGTTTGAGTCTGTTGAAGAGGAATCAGACAACACCGAGTATGAGGTCTTCTCAGGTAAGAGCGTGTGCATAATTTCTGCCAATAAATCGGTCAGTAAGATGCTGGAGCACTATCTCCATGGTTTGGGATTCGTTTGTCATGCTCATCCCAATGTGACAAGTGTTACCCCAAGCCCAGAGGATGTGAAAGAATGCCTGGCCAGATTCGACGTGCTCATAGTGGATATCTTGTGCAAGGAGTTGAAGGCATGTGACAAAAACATTTCCATGTGCCATGAATTAAAGGAATATTGTTCAGATATAATTATTACCGTGCCTGTTACCGGAATCCTTAACAAGCAGGTGGAAAAGGTTGATGCATGTGTAATTGAGAAGCCTGTCAAACGGAAAGACCTGGTTGCCTGTCTGCTGGCGATTGTGCAAAAAGATTCAACACCCATGCATCAGCAAGGCGTGGCACAAGAAGATGATTCCCAGCACAAACAATTTGCCTCGAAGATCTTGCTGGTCGAGGACAATGAAGTAAACATCGAATTTGCCAAGTCTGCCCTGGAATATTTCGACTGCGTGGTTGACGTGGCCAGGAACGGTTATGAAGCAATCGAGGCCTACTCAAAGAAAGATTATGATCTCATCTTCATGGACTGCCAGATGCCTGAAATGGATGGTTATGAGGCTGCAAGGCGCATAAAGGAGATGCAGCATAAAGGCAAGGCCGCGGTCACACCAATTATAGCCCTGACTGCCCATGCGCTTTCAGGGGATAAAAACAAGGCCCTGGCATCTGGCATGGACGATTATTTATGCAAACCGTTTAAACTGGACGAAATGGAGGCAGTGCTTTCAAAGTGGCTTTCGGATGATGACAGTGGGCACGATTCCCCTGACGGCGAAGTGGTGCCCGAAGACGATGAGGCTGAAGTCCTGGACCGGTCGGTTGTCGAGTCACTTGTAGCCCTTGCAAGACCAGGGCAGCCTTCTGTTTTTCACAACATAGCCAGTCTCTTTTTGAAAAACACGCCGGATGCGCTGGCACAGATGAGGCAGGCCTATGAGAATGGTGATTTTGAGACGCTTTTCAGGTTGGCCCACAGCCTGAAATCGAGTTCAGCCTCCCTCGGTGCCATGCATCTTTCATGGTGCGCAAAAGAATTGGAAATGAAGGCCAGGGAGGGGGAGTTAAGTGATTTTGATGCAATATTCCATGCGCTGGAATCAGCCTTTGAAGACGTTAGAAAAGCACTAGATTCTGAAATTAAAAACCGGAATCTAACCTCCAGGGCCGAGGCCGTTTAAAGGGCGAGGAAATGAGTTCTGCATTCATAAATTCCAGGGTTCTTGTAGTGGATGATGACCTAGTCCAAAGGGCCCTTTTGCGCATGCTCCTTGAAGGAGAAGGCTACGGGGTCGAAGAGGCGGCTAATGGCAACGCGGCCTTTGAACTTCTGCGCAGGGATTCAGACCTGAAGTTCCTGGTTACAGACCTCAATATGCCAGAAATGGACGGTTTTGAGCTCCTTCAACTGGTCAGAAAAAGGAGCGTCAGATATGTCTACGTAATAGTGTTGACTGCCAGCGAGGATCGCGACTCTCTCTTGAAGGCGCTGGCTCTTGGGGCCGACGATTACCTGCTGAAGCCGGTGCATCCTGAGGAATTGATGCTGCGCATAAAGGCAGGGGAAAGACTTTTGAAGCTTGAAAGCCATGAAGAGCTCATGTTTGCCATGGCAAAGCTTTCCGAGTATCGCAGCCCTGAAACCGGCTTCCATCTTGAGCGTGTACTGCACTATTCAAGAATAATAGGCCGGGATCTGGTCGATCACTGTCCAGAACTTGAGCTGACAGCAGCAGATGCTGAGGAAATAGCCAGGCTGAGTCCGCTTCACGATATCGGCAAAGTGGCTATCAGCGATTCCATCTTGAACAAGCCTGGAAAACTTACGGAAGAAGAGTTTGAGCTGATGAAGAGCCATACGACAGCAGGCGGCGACCTGATAAAGGATATTTATGACAAGACCGGCTCTCCATATCTCCGCTTTGCCTATGAGATTGTCAAGTATCATCATGAAAAGTGGAATGGAACAGGCTATCCTGACGGCCTTGCTGGCGAGGATATTCCGTTGAGCGCCAGGATTGTAGCCTTGGCAGACGTCTACGATGCAATAAGCTGTAAAAGGTGCTACAAAGAGGCCATGTCCCACCACAAGGTGCGAGAGATTATTTCATCCGAAAAGGGAAAACATTTCGATCCCAGGATAGTTGAGGCCTTTTTGCGGCAGGAAGAGGCCTTCCTGGCAACGCAGGAAAGGTATAAAGAGAAAGAATAGTATTTACTGAGGCATGCCCTTTCTTATCAATAGGCCGAAAGACAGGCCCACCAAAATACCCGTCACTGCCCCGAAAAGTGTGTCACCGGGATAGTGTACACCAAGATATATCCTGGAATAAGAAACCACAAAGGCCACGGCTGCCAGCAGCAAGCCGCTTTTCTTGTGAAACAAAGAGACATAGCTTGCAGCAGTCCAGGTATTTACCGCATGACAAGATGGAAATGAAAACTTAAGTTTGAGACCGCTTCTCAAACTTTCATTGGTAAGCAGCCACTCCCCCTTTTTTATTATGTAGATTCCGTCCAGCATATTGTATGGCCTCGGCCTGGCAAAAAAGGGTTTGAGGAGTCTAGCGCATAACGCATCGGCTACAATGACCGCCATGATACCGGCTATCCAGAAGAACCGCTCCCTGTTGTCTCCCTTGTATAGCCTCCAGCACACAAACAGGAGAACGAAAGGGATGATAGAGCCTATCTCTGTCACCCGTGGCATTGCCCAGTCCAGGATTGAAGTTCTGGTTCCGTTCAATAGAATGAGCAAGTGTTCGTCCAATTCTTTTAATCTGTACAAAAATTCCATTTGCTATGGCCAGTTTTGCAATTCATGTCCAAGATACAGGTTGAAAGCCCTTGATCCACCGCGTCCAAGGGGGATGTCTATTGAACCAATGGGAAGGATTTTTTTAAAATGTTGCCGAGTGTTGCTTGGAAATTTTCTATTTTTCTGAATTACGAACAGGGCATTCCAGCCCTTTTTGCCTTGGGGTCCATTCCATAGATGATATTGAGACCTGATTCTGCCATTTTCGTCTGGCCACTGGTAGGCCACTGGATGGCCCTGGCAGTAAAAGGCCATTTCGCTCACGGTCTGACGCCGCTTGGCCACGAGTATAATCTTCTGCCTTTGTGGAAGCTGGGCAATGATCTTGTCTATTTCACTGCCGAACTTGTTCCAGCCCCTGAGCCGTCGCGTCAGATCAAATTTTGAACCGCCTATGGAGGTAGCAGGAACAATATATGGAAGACACAATGACATCAAGGTCATGGATAACCCAAGAATCATGGCGGGCTTAAACCAGCCCCTGATAATTTTTCCAACCCGGTTCAATTTTGCTGCTTCAGTGGTTGGTGATGCAGCCGCCCCAAGAAGCAGTGCTGCTGATACATAAAAGGGGGCGGGCCAGTTTGCGTTTACGCTTTGTTTGAAAGAGAGTATGGCAACGCAAGCAAGCGGCATAATGCCCGTGCATATCAAAAACAAGTAAGCGTCCGTCCTTTCAGATCTGTAATAGGCAAACGGGGCAAGTATCAGCAATAAAAAGGTGATCGGGGTGAATACCAGGAGCTGCGACCCGGCAAAGGAGGCAAAGGATCTGAAATTTATCAAGTTCTCCCTTCCCACCTCCTCGAAATGATGAGACGTATGGACAAAGGTAATCCAGTCATGCTTCATGTTCCACAGTAAGAAGGGCGAAACCATCATCATGACGATAACTGCTGCCAAATAGGGCCACGCCGTTTTCAAGTGATGCCTGGCGCCTTTAGCCAACAGCAGAAAGAGGAAGGAAAAAGGAACAAAGGCAGCCATGGTCTGTTTGCTCAGCAGTCCAAGTCCGCAAGAAAGGGCCGTGGCAAACCACCACAAGGGACCGGAAGATGTTGCTGCCTTCCACAGAAAATAAAGGCTCATGGTCCAAAAGAAAATGAGAGGGGCATCAATGGTCATCACAAGGGATGTTATGGAGGCTCCGGGGGTAAGTGCCAATGCAAAGGCAGCCAGCAGACCGGCCCTTTCCCCAAAGATTTTTCTGCCAGCAAGAAAGACGAAGAAGAGCGAACCAGTGGACAAGACAGCAGCAGGCAGCCTGATCGTCCATGTCTTCGCTCCCAAGAGTGAGGTGCTGAACCAGTTAATCCAGGCGACCATGGGCGGTTTGCTGTAGTAACCCCAGTCAAGCCTTCTTGACCAATCCCAATAATATGCTTCGTCAGGGCTCAAGTCCAAGGGCGTAATCAAGATGTATGCAACCCTTAAAAGAAGCAGGCCTGTAAAAAAAAATATTGTTGGAAAGGAGATATGGCTGGCGGATTCAGTTGCCATGGTGGGCTACGGAAGCAGGTATTGACTTTTGATGGACTCCAAGGATGTATGCGCCTCCGCCAACCAGGGCGGCAGCTACCTGGACGGCGAAGAAGCTGAGGCTCAGCGTCAGGGCCTTTTCGATGGGTATGCCCTTGAGGCTCAAAAAATAGACGAATCCTCCTTCCCTGATGCCAATCCCGTTAAGGCTCACAGGAAGGAATGTGATCAAGGCGATCATCGGAAAGACAGCAAAATAAAAAGTTGGCGGCGGAGAAAGACCCATATCCCTTGCTATTATGGCGATTATCCCCATTCCAATGAATTGGAGAAGAAGAGAGAGCACCAATGCTGACAATGAAGTCCTGGTTTGTTGGAATAGTTGCAGTGTAATTTCAACACGTTTTCCGATTTCAGGCCATCTTGTTTTAATTACTCCTTTTAAGGCCAACAGGAAGAAGGGCAAGATAAACACGGTTGCCGTAAGGCACAGCAAGATCATTTTGAGCCGTTGGGGTATGGCAAAGGGATCTAAGATCACGGCCATGGAACCGAGCAGGAACATGGCGGCAAGGCCGAAGACCCGGTCGGCCAATACGGTGTAAGTCGCCTTGAGC
>JALVPX010000098.1 GCA_027031565.1 Deltaproteobacteria bacterium
TCCAGGCCATGAAGGACGAAGGGCTTTCATCCCCGACCATTTCTCGCAAGCTCTCCTCTCTCAAATCCTTTTACAAATTTTTGCAGGAAGAATATGCCCTTAAGAGCACACCCCTTGAAGTGATATCCTCTCCCAAAAGGTCGCTTCATCTGCCAAAGGTCTTAACCATATCACAGATAGAGCATCTTCTGGCAGCACCTGATACAGGCAAACCAATGGGAATCAGGGACAGGACCATGCTGGAAGTGGCTTATGGCAGTGGTTTGCGTGCATCAGAGGTTGTTTCTTTGAAGATTCAAGACCTGGACATGGAAAATGCATTTATCAAGGTGCTGGGCAAGGGCAGAAAACAAAGGGTGGTACCTTTTGGAGAGGCAGCCCGTCACTGGCTCAACAGATATCTTACTTCAACCAGGCCCAAAATACTTGGCAAGAGGATGAGTTTTTTTCTGTTTGTGGGCAGAAAGGGCCAGGGGCTGACCCGCCAGCGGTTCTGGCAGATTTTGAAGCACTATTCTGCCATGGCCGGCCTGGGGCCTGACGTATCGCCACACGTGCTCCGCCACTCCTTTGCCACGCACCTGCTGCAAGGCGGAGCAGACCTGAGGACCGTTCAGATGCTTCTAGGCCATTCAAACATTGTCACAACCCAGATATACACTCACCTTAATCTAGCCCATATACGCCAGGCACACAAGAGGTACCATCCCAGGCCATGAACCTTCCGGGTATCCCTGAAATGGCCCTCTCCTAGATGCTATGCCTCTTTTTTCGCAACAATCTCAAGCCGATGAGCCCGGAGCCCAAAAGCCAGGCAGCGCCAGGGATGGGAACGGGTGTGTAAGTAAATTTAAGAGATGATGCGTCCTGCTCTCGGCGCTTTTGAAGAAGCTGTGGAGATTGTTCCGACTGTCTGAGTCACGTTTAATCTTTGCGAGGCATGGGCGTTTGCATTTGTGGCATTTGGCAAGTATTTGATGGAACCGGAGCAATACACGTCTTTAGTTGAATAAACTTAAGTTCAATGAAACGGAGGCTATAAGGGATGGGTCTGGGGCTCCAGATAGATAATACTGTGAATACCCCGTGTTCTTCACCACTGTTGTAATAAGAATAGGAAACAGGACAGTTAAAAATAAGGATAAAAAATCCCCCGGGGAAAATCACCGGGGGCTTGAGAAACGAATTAGGGTTTTCCCGTGAGTGGTTGCAGTGTACTTGTCAACCTTTCTTGCTGAACCGTTTGCGGCTGTAACCGGCCAAGCCCAAAAGACCAGTGCCCATAAGCATTATAGCGGGGGGTATGGGTACAGGCTGACCGTATGGCTCTACTTCAGCAACGGCATACATGTAGTCTCCATCAGTAGCAAAAATCCGAAGATATCTGGCCTGAACCGGGGTAAAATCAATTTGAGAAACGTATTCGGGGTCAGTAAAGTCTGTGCTCATTGTATCCATACCCCACGTTATTTCACCATAGGTGTTATCAATCGAGAACAAGTGGGTCCAAGTGGTATTATCCAATGAATACTCCACTTCATAGTCATCATTATTGTCCACTGAAACCACGACATCTTCGACTTTGTAGGTTGAGCCCAAGTCAATGGTGAAAACCGGATCAGTGCCATACCACCAAACATTTGTGTCTGCCCGCCAGTATGTCCCCTCGTTAGGTATGACATGATCAATCAATAGAGGATCTGGCGAATTGTTATAAGTGCCTGTGCCAGAAGCGGAATCAGCATCAATTAGCGCCGCAGAGGCCATGCTTGCCGCTCCTAAAACAAACATCACCACCCAAAAGATCAATGTGAATTTTTTCATCTTTCTTTTTTCCTCCTTTTTAAAAACGTATTCACGCAGTCTGCGCTATCTGGCAGAGTCAAGCTACTTCTTCATCTTGATAGCGGCTACGCCGCGCTCTATGGCTATCAATCAGTTGGAGTAGGCAAAATCGATCCACCCTTTCAATCTCCCCCGGAGATTGAGGCGACTGTTTTTGCAACCCAACTCTGCCCATTATCTATCTGTTTAATTTTGCTACTGGTGTGTTTTTGCGATTATACCTTGCACCTCCGTACCGCTACAAGTCCCACGAGCCCCGAGCCCAAAAGCCAGGCAGCACCGGGGATGGGAACGGGAGAACCATAACCGTCTAACTCCTTGATTCTGGGGCCGCTATAAGCGCCTACCCCGGCCTGATCAAATTCGGCTTTAAAGTACTGCGCAGTGACGGGTGAAGAAAGATCAACATACAACTCTAAGTAATTTTCACCAGTATAGTTTTCTCCACCGCCATAAGGATCCTCTGTAACATACGTGTATATGTTATCCCACGTCGATCCGTCTGTTGAACCATACAACCTAAACTCTGAAAAACCCCTATCTGTATAACTAGGACTGCCATGAGCTGCCACAAGATTGAAACTTGTTAGAATAATCGGGGTAGGGGTTTGCCATTCAACCCAGTGAGTAAAGCCAGATGCAGGGTTATCTGCAAAAATTGTATTGGGAGGCTCTATGGTACCTTCGTGAGTGGCACCAAACATGTTGTCGGCGTAAGAATCCCAATATGTGCCAGGTCCATTTTCAAGATAGCTGTGATCAATGATCGTAATTCCATTGCTGACATCCCAGAGATCCGTGTTCGACATCAGCAAGGCAAAAGAATTTCCAACAGATAAAATATATCCCAATAGAGTAACGAGTAGCACCTTTTTCATTGTGACCTCCTTTTTGGTCAATGGTTGTTAAAAGAGTTTAGACCTTCGACAAGATTTCGAAACACCCTGTTTCTTTTTCCTCCGCACTGCCGCAAGTCCCAGGAGCCCGGAGCCCAGGAGCCAGGCGGCCCCGGGTATGGGGACAGGCGCTAAGGGTTGGTCTGAGATTCTGAAATCGTCTATGTAACCCTTAAAGCCGAGGCCGCCAAAATTGAGCTGATCGCCTATGCGAAAAGGGTTGGCACCGTCGCTGATTTTTCCTCGGTGACGCTGGACCGCCAGTTGGCCGTTTATGTAAAGTGAAACCTGGTCCAAGTTGGCAGATATCATGATGTGATTCCAATTGTTGAGATTGACCAAACCGGGCTTGGTGCGGTCTTCCGTAAGCTGTCCATACCATCCGTCGTAGCCCCAGCCGTCCATGTATCCTTCATCAAAACGTATGTCCACACCCCACCCATTATCAGGACGGCTTTCGCCAGCGATATATTGATTTCTAGCGCTTCCATCCAACGGAAACATGTAGAAATCAATGGTAAACGGGCCACTGAAATCAAAAACCGACGAATTTGCAACGCCGATGTAATCATTGTTCCCGTCAAAATAGGCGCTGGCGCCGTTTGACACAGCCTGGGCAGTGCTTATATGCACATTCCCAGAGGCGGTCCAGGTATTTCCCATGGTGTCGGTGAATGTGGTACTGCCCTCTGTTCCATCCATGGGAAGGAAAGCCACTGTCTGGGCCAGCGACAATCCTATTCCCAGGATAAGGCAGGCAAAGGCGAAGCCCAATACAAACAGTAATCTTTTCATCTCATTTTCTCCTTGTACCCAGCTGTTTCAGTTCTATTTCCTTCTTTTTGCCGCAGCCAATCCCAAGAGCCCGGAGCCCAGGAGCCAGGCGGCCCCGGGGATGGGGACGGTATTGTCAGGAACAATATCATAATCAATTGTCAGATAGGCTTCGTTATGTGCGCCGTGTTCCGAGGCTTCAAAAATATGCCAGTTAGTTGTGCCTACAGGCTTGGTGAAAAGGTACAGAGTTAAATAACCATCCAGTAGTTCATCCGGATTAATGGATGACACATTCCATTCGTACCACCAATACCAGGAAGGATTTCCATCAATATTTACAGAATCAATTGGTTGACCGTGATCTCCGTAACTACTGTTCCAGGTAACTACGTCGTCATCCCAGTTGTCCGTGTTACCGAGAGCGACTTCAACATTACCTGGCTTATAGGTGGGAAATCTATGGTAAGCTGAGAAGGTCATGCTGTTGATTTGCAGTGTTTGCCCCTGTCCAATCTGCGACACTATCGATGATAAGTCGAAGCCAAACATGGATTCGTAGTTTCCATTCCCCCAATCAGGGAATCCAACCCAGAGAGCGTTCAACCCGTTCCAATTGTCACTGGGTTCATTAGGATTAAGACCGACGTCCTGATCTACAATAAGTTGCGTTGTGGCAGAGTAACAACGCGTTTTCATGGGGATTAAGGAAAACCCAACTAGTATAAACAGTACGATGATTTTCTTCACTTCGCTCCCTCCTTCGTTTTGTAACCTAGGCCTTTAGAATTTTTTAACTTCTTTCTTCTTTTTCACTGCCACCAGACCCATGAGTCCTGAGCCCAGGAGCCAGGCGGCCCCGGGGATGGGAACAGGAGTGACCTGGGCACCCCGCACCGCTATTCCAGACAGTTGGCTCCAGGAACTGGCGTACCCCTGATTACCGTTGCTCATGTTAAAGATCCAGCTATCGGGCGGCATAGCAGTATAATCTGTGCCCGACCAATACCAGCCCGCAACTAAGTGACTAAAAGGTCCGGTATTGGAAAGTCCCCAGCCTGGCTGAGGAGAAGTGCCGTCAGTAGCTACATATCCCAGGTTCCCCAGCTCAGTGTAAAACAGATGCCCCATTTCGGAATTGGCTAGATTATAGCCTCCAGTATAGGTATAAATACCGTCATGGTCGGGATCGCCCTCATAACCGTAGACATATGCTCCATCAACGGTTGCCGGCAGCCTCCACTCAGACTCGGTCCACGTTACACTATAACCGGCATTGAAGTTATACGAGGTGATATCAGAATCGATCCCTGCAGCCCAGTTTTTCTGTATATCAGAGTGAGTAGCATAGCCCCTATGATCCAGCCACACGATCGGCCCCATGGGGGCGTCGTCATCGTAAATGAGGTTGTAATCGAGGCCCCCAATGGTGGCCGTGCCGATAGGGGTCAGGCTGGCATTTCCCAAACCGGCATTTATGGCAACAAAGGCGACTGCTGTAATACATCCCATCAATATCTTTTTCATAATTGTCTCCCTATTGATCGCCTTACATATTCTTTTCTCAGACCTTCCTCGTACGGCAATTTGAGCAAGGTATGTGCCAGTGGCCGGTGTTATTTTGAACAATGATCGACAATGTGTATTTTTGCGGTATTTTTTGAAAAATACTTGGAATAATAGCCTGATAAGGAGTGAGGTGGGTTTTTATTTGAGAAAGTCAAGGTTTCGATCAGAAGTTACTGGCTGATAACAGACAATTTGGCTGTACGATATCAGGCAATATTCAGTAGCAGCAAGGAACTCCGCTTACCTTTCACCCAATGAACATACAAAACATATAAAACTCATTGTATCGGGATGTTGTAACAGGTATCAGGCACTTTTTCTGACAACCAAACTTGGTGTGTCAATTGCAGGTCTTAGAATAGTGGACTGGTCTCTTAGGGTATCTGTTTTTTTGATTTACACTGTCACGTCTCAAAGGACCTCAATGAATGCATCCATAATTGATCAGCGCAAACATCGACGCAGACCAGCAAATCTGGCCGTGGTGCTTGTGAAGTCAGATGAATCAGAAAGGAAGAACGTCTTCTTCATCGGTCAGATAAGGGATGTGAGCATGGGCGGAATAAGAGTGGTGACAAATAAGGCGTGCGAGTTCCAACGTGGAGACAAATTTGAAATATATATAAAACATCCAGAATCTGAAGATGGGGACGCACATGTTCAGATTGGTGCAGAGGTCGTGTGGTGTAATCCTTCAACCCGGAATTTGGGAATGAAGTTTGACGTCAACCCGTTTGTTGACCATTGAAACTGCTGCGCCATATTTATTTCTTACCGATTCCATATTTTTGAAGCCTGTAGCGCAAAGCGCTTCGGGTAATATTCAATTTTTTGGCTGCCTTCGTTTGGTTCCAGTTGCACTGCTCCAAGGCAGCCAACAGCATCTGCTGCTCCTTTGCAATGAGATCCAACGAGGAATCGTTTGTTTTTTCCGCATGTTCTGTTTTTATTCTGATTGAACCCTTGAGGTGGCGGCAGGTGATTTCTTCTCCTTTGCACAGTAGTACAGCCCTTTCCATTACGTTTTTAAGCTCCCTAATGTTGCCTGGCCAGTGATAGGCCTCAAGCATGTCAATGGCATCAGGGCTTATCATGGGTACCGGCTTGCCCCATTCGTTTGCAAAAAGCCTTACAAAATGGAGGGCTAATAACTTTACGTCACCATGTCGTTCCCTCAAGGGTGGCAGGGTCAGTATCATGGTGTTGAGCCGGTAAAAGAGATCTGCACGGAACTGTCTCTTTTGCACCATTTCTTCGAGGTCCTGGTTGGTGGCCGACACTATTTTCAAGGAAATCTTGAACGATTTACTGGATCCTACAGGGGTGATCTCTTTTGCTTCCACTGCATGGAGCAACTTAGGCTGGAGTTCAAGGGGCAGGTCGCCTATCTCGTCTAAAAAAAGGACTCCGCCGTTGGCCGCTGCGAACACGCCTTGACGGTCTTGGGTGGCACCTGTAAAGGCTCCTTTTTTATGTCCAAAGAGTTCGCTTTCCAACAATTCCCTTGGTATTGACGCACAGTTGATCTTGATGAAGGGGCCAGAGCTTCGTTGGGATGCGGCATGAATGGCCTTTGCAGCAAGTTCTTTGCCGGTGCCCGATTCTCCACAAATGAGAACCGCGCTGTCTGTAGAAGCAAGCAGGTCTATTTCCTGGCGAAGGGCCTGCATGGCAGGAGACTGTCCAACCATTTCATGGATACAGCCTTCTCTTCTGCTTTTTTCTGCTACGGCCTGCTGGACTATTTCCACAAGTTGGACATGATCAACAGGTTTGGTCAAGAAGTCATAGGCACCGTTTTTCATTGCATTTACAGCTGCAGTCACAGTGCCAAACGCAGTGAGAATTATGCAGGGCGTCTCTGGGTATAGTTCATTGCCAAATCGAAGCACTCCCATGCCGTCAACCGGTTTCATCTTGAGGTCTGTAACCACCACATCCGGTTTCCATGCCTGCCAGAGTTCCATGCCTTGGCCGCCTTCTGGCGCTGTCTTTACGTCAAACCCCGTGTCCTGAAGCACAAGCTGCAATACGCGCCGCAGCCGTTCTTCGTCTTCAATCAACAAAACCTTTCCAGGCATATTTTAGTCCATTTTGCAGATATCAAGATGCTGGCATATCAGATGTAGCAAGCGGTTTGAGAGGCAGTTCAATCCGAGCCTCTGCTCCGCCTTCAGGCCTGCCTGTGAGTTGGATGGTGCCGTTATGGGCCTGTATGATCTGCCGGCAAATAGCCAGGCCAAGGCCTAAGCCCCCCTCTTTTCTCGTGAAGAAGCTCTTGAAAAGGTGTTCCTGGTCTTCTTCACGGATGCCCAGGCCATTGTCTGTAACCGTAATAAACATCTTGTCTTTGCTTGCTTCAGCCTTGAGCGTAATTTTGCCGCCCTCGGGCATCATTTCCTCACTGTTACGGATCAGGTTGAATAAAACTTGCCTGAGCTGCCTCCAATCAGCATACAGGGGCTCAATGTACTGGTCAACCTGGCATTGTATGCGAACGTCCCGGTCGTGGTCACCAGACTGGGTCCAGAGCCTGACCAGCTCCGGCAGCTCGGTTGCCAGGTCGACATGGCCGAATTTGGGAGGCGGCTGCCTAGCCATGCCCAGAAGATTTTCAATGGATGCATTGAGAATCCTCACTTCATCCAGGATGTACCGCAACATCTCTTTCCGTACTTCTGGTGTGCGCTCACCATCCACAAGATATTGGGCTGAACTATGTATGATGCCCAGGGGATTTTTCAGTTCATGGGCTACCATGGAAGTCATTTCTCCCACCAGTGCCATTTTTTCCTGCTGAACCCGCTCATTGAAAAGCTGCTCCAACTGGTGTTTGCTCTCGAGCAATGATTCATGTCTGCGGGCATTTTCAAGGGCAATGGAACCCTGGTTCGCAAGTGCCGCCATTAGATGTATGTCTTCCTTGGTAAAGCGCCTGCCATCTTTCCTGAACCCTATGAATAGCAGCCCTGCTATGCCGGTAGCCGTGTGCATGGGAAGCACGAGACTGAAACCAGCCTTCCTGATTTCTTGGGATTCCTTTTCAAGCTCCTTGTCATGCCTGCTTTGGTCTGTCTG
This sequence comes from Deltaproteobacteria bacterium, assembly GCA_027031565.1. Lineage (GTDB taxonomy): Bacteria > Desulfobacterota > Dissulfuribacteria > Dissulfuribacterales > JALVPX01 > JALVPX01. The sequence goes on from JALVPX010000098.1 coordinate 8,163, forward strand.
AAAATAAGAAACCCGACCCTTTTTCAGCATATCCACAAGTTTGCTCGACGGCCAAGGGGAGGAGCCAAAGCGCAGGTTTTCAGGAAAAAGGCGCGAATGTTTTTCACCTAGCAGCATTATGGCCACCTGGTCAACATTAATTTTTTCAGGCAGTTCTTCCACCATAGCCTTTACAATATCCGAGAGAGAAAGGAGTCTGGTGATATTCTCGCTGAATTGATGCAGGAGCTTGGCAGGAACGGGCCTGTATTGAAAAAAGAGCCTGTTTAAAATCAATTCCATCCGTCTCTGCACCGGATGAAACAGAAGCACACTTCCTACGAAAAAGATCAAGAAAAGCTCTTCTGACAACATTTTGTTGCCGAAAAGCCACTGTTTTGTCACTACCAGGAAAAGGGCATAAAAAAGCAAGACAATTCCTGTCACCATCGCATAGGAAACGAAGCGGGACAGCAAGCGGTCTGCGTCAAACAGCCTGTAGCGTATCAACACATAGAGATAGGCAAGGGGGAGTGCAAGGAAGCAGATGGTCACAATCCGAAAGGATACGAAGGGCTGATCAAAAATCATGGTAGGCAAAAGATAGAGAAAAAGATATGGCCCGAAACTTATCCAATAGGTCAGGAGCAGCGGTCTGAGCCGTTTTCGTTCAGGCGGATCAGTTTTTTGATAATCCCACCACTCTTTTGCAAAAACAAGGGTTATGATAACCGGCAGGAAGAGATTCCTGGTTCGTTGAAGCCAGCTCCAAAAACCTGATGAAAATCCGCTTGCAAGAAGGGCTGCAGTTATGGTGGCCAAGGGCGGCAACAAATAAATTAAGGCAACCAGCCGGTTACAGTTTGAAAGTTTGTCACGGTTGGGCGGGAATCTGCATGCAAAGTGGAGCAAGGCGCTAAAAGAGAACCAGTTGGAAGTCGTGAGAAGTATGAAACTGATCGAAATGATCAGAGGGTTCAATATGGCCATGCAAGAGGCGATGGTAGCTGCCATGGAAGTTGCAAGTCCGCACAGCATCAGGAAAAACAATCGCGTCTGTACATTGTCCGGTGCCCTGAACCTGACAGTTACTGCCAGGGTTATAAGCGAAAAGATGACCAGGAGCCGGATGCCTGCCAATTCAACGATTCTTCGTATAGTCAAGGGAACGGTATGTACAACAGATGCAAAGCGTTTTTCGCCTCTTTGTGCAATTATGGCCAGGGTGTCTTCCCTTGCAGCCGGGTTGAATAGGTAGCCAAGGGCATACTGATATGGCACCCCTTGGATGGATACAATCCTGTCACCTTCTTGCAGCGGGCTGTTGGAAAAAAAGACCTTTGAAACGAGCAGGCCCTGTCTGGTCTTATCGAGCCTGAAACCTGGGTCCCCTTGGAGAAACGCTGCCCCCAGGAAGAGCATTACTGCCGCGGCAGGAATGAGCGGGGTGAAATTAAGCAGCCGGTTTGAAAATATTTGCCAATTGCCCATTTTTGCAGACCCAGACCAAAGGAAAGGAATAATTAGTTCGAGGCCCTTGATTTCAAATAAATCAACAATAGGAGACCCGCAACAATCATGAGGGTGCTCAATATCTGGCCCATGGTAACCCATGACCAGAGAAGAAATCCCAGTTGTTTGTCCGGCTGCCTGAAAAATTCCACCAGAAAGCGGAAGGAGCCATACAAGATCAGGAAAAGGGCAAGTTTTGTCCCTGGAATCCAGATCTTTTTCCTCAAAGACCACAGGATGGCAAAAAGGAGCAGGCCCTCCAGCAGGGCTTCGTACAGCTGCGACGGATGCCTGGGAATAAGACCGCCATCAGGAAATACCATGGCCCAGGGCACGTTTGTGGGGCGCCCATAGAGTTCGCCATTTATGAAATTGCCTATGCGGCCTAGCCCAAGGCCTATGGGTACGGTCACTATTACCCTGTCTGCCCATTTCCAAAAATCCAGCCCTGCCTTTCTGGCATACCACCAACCCCCTATAGCTGAGGCTATCACACCGCCATGAAAAGACATTCCCCCGTGCCAAGTGGCGATTATTTCCCCAGGATGTTTCAAAAAGTAGGCAGGATTGTAGAAAAGCACATAGCCAAGCCTGCCTCCTACGATCACACCGAAAATGATCACGAGCACAAGGTTTTCCAAATGCCTTGCTTCTCGTGCCTTTTCATGCGGGCTCAATCCGGGATCTTCGTTGATTTGATATCGTATCAACAGATATGAGGCCAGAAAGCCAAGAAGATACATTAGGCCATACCACCTTATGGCGAGAGGCCCGATTTGGATGATTACCGGATCGATATTTGGATATGGAATCACTTCTTGGACTTTGGCAGGGAGATGACCCTCGAACCTTTTGGAGGCTTGGTATCATCAGGCCCCTGATCGTCAGGACCGGCAGGCACATGCTTCGGTTGGGTCTTTGGGAGCATGTTCTCGATTAGGCGGTAATATTGTTCCACTATGGCAGGGTTGAGATCGGTTTCCAGCACGAAGCAGGAGACGCGGCTCCGCTGGATGCGTATAGATGATGTAGTCAATGCGCTGAGTAAATGTGGATGAACTACAGGCCCCTTTTGCTGATCATACACTACTGTGCATGGAAAATAGATGTCAAAAAAGGCGGCCTTTTCCAGGGCAAAAAGTACGGTTTCTGTCTGGCGGTTATACCTGATTTCTCCCACCAGGATACCCAGGGAATCGACCTCCAGCAGCACGAGTTCTTTGGCATTTTGACGAAGCTTCATGACTCACCTCTCCTATCCATACCCAAATAAACCATACAAGTTTAAAGTCAAGCAGGATTCGTTGCGCTCTTTTTCCTGTATCTCCGTTTCCTGTTTTTTCTCTTCTGCGCAATTTTTTTGGTTGCTGCCCGAGGCCTGACAGTTACAGGCGATTGGCCGGACTCTTTTCTTACGGCATTAAACAGCCAAAGCGAACCATTGAACACCGGTTTTGATACGACCCTTTTGGGCCAGCTTCCCTTCTCGGCGCAGATAGTAATGGGCCACAATGTGGACAATATCTGCGATGCGCCATCTCTCACTGCCCTGCTGAACTCGTAAGGGGCAAGCAGTCCCTTAATGAGTGCCCTGACCTCGAAGGTTGGCCAGCGTATTTTCTTGGGCCGCAAGGCCTCCCATTCCGGCATGATGGAAATCAATGGGTAGAGAAGAACAGCCACAAGCAGGGACTCGGGTACATCTTCTCCGTTTTTTATCAAGCTGTCCAGTTCCTCTAACAAGGAGAGGAGGAGCCCTTTGACCCGTTTCCCATGTTCACTGGAAAACGATTCTGCATATGAAGGGAATATGTGTTGGAACAAACCAACTTCAATCATGGTCTGGGCCCAGGGCCTGCTGCTTCCAGATCGCATATCCTTCAGCCACTCATCACGCACCCTGGCTGTTGAGCAGAGCCGAATGGTGTGGCAGTGCTGCTTGATTGCATCTATATTTTTGGGATCTATGGTGAATCCTGTCCTGGCGGCATGGCGCACGGCCCGCATCATCCTGACAGGATCCCTAAGAAACCGGCGTTCAGGGTCGCCGATCGCCCTGATTATTCCTGCCTGCAGGTCTGCCATGCCGCCTACATAGTCGATTAGGCTGAAGTCAGCTATGTTGTAAAAAAGGCCGTTTATGGTGAGATCGCGCCTGAAGGCATCTTCCCTGGGTGTGCCAAAAATGGAATCCTCGCTTATTCCAGCCCTGGCCGCCTCCCTGTCGTCATATTCTGTCTGGCGCCTGAAGGTGGATACCTCGATCACCTTTCTGCCCCGAAAATAGACATGAACCAGGCGAAAGCGTTTCCCTATGATTCGGCTGTACCTGAACAATTTTTTGATTTCCGAAGGCGTGGCATTGGTGCCAATGTCGAAATCTTTTGGCCGCCTGCCCAAGAGCAGATCCCTGACACTCCCCCCAACCAGGTAGGCCAGATAACCGTGGTCTTTCAGGCGGTATAAGACTTTCAAGGCCTCTCTGTCAATGTTCTTGCGGCTGATGCAATGTTCTGAACGAGGGACGATCACAGGCGCTTGATCACCCTCGTGGAACAACTCCGGCTGTATGGTTTCCTCACTTATAAACATGACTTTGTATTGAATTGTTATTTTCCGCTCAGACCTTAAACAAGGAAGGGTCGATTCCGTATTTGTTTATTTTGTAGTTGATTATCCGCAAGCTTGTATCGAGCAATTTTGCTGCCTTTGTCTGATTACCCTTTGATTCCCTCAGGGCCTCTTCTATAAGCTCTCTTTCGAGCCTTGCCACTGCGTCAGCCAGTGAAAAACTTTTTCTGCCGTTGTCGTCACTGCCTGAGCGCGAATACTGTAGTGTGGGAGGCATGTGATGAGCCCTCAAGACATCCTCGTCACACACCAGGACTGCCCTTTCAATGCAGTTTTGCAGCTCGCGTACGTTTCCGGGCCAATGATGCTGCATTAGAAGATCAACTGCCGGCTGGGAAATTCCGCGTATTTTCTTGTTGTTTTCCTTACAATAGCGCTCTAGAAAATGCTCTGCAAATAAAATTATGTCTGTAGGGCGTTCCCGCAAGGGAGGGAGGAAAATAGGGAAAACGTTCAGCCTGTAATAGAGGTCTTCACGGAAATTTCCCGCTTCCATTGCCTCTTCCAGATTTTTGTTGGTGGCAGCTATTATCCTCACGTTCGATTTCAATGGCCTGCTTCCGCCAAGGCGCTGAAATTCTTTCTCCTGTATCACGTTCAGGAGCTTTACTTGCACCGAATGCGGAAGTTCGCCTATCTCGTCCAGGAAAATGGTACCTCTCTGGGCCTGCTCAAACCGCCCCTGTTTCCTCAAATGGGCACCTGTGAAGGCGCCTTTTTCGTGGCCGAACAGTTCGCTTTCGATCAAAGTTTCAGGCAGTGCCGAACAGTTTACTGTAATAAAAGGCTTGTCCCTCCTGGAGCTGTTGTAATGGATTGCCTTTGCCAGCATGGATTTACCCGTGCCGCTTTCCCCCCTCAACAAGACGGTAGCATTGCTGTCTGCCACTCGCAGGACCATTTCAAACACTTCCTGCATCCTGCCTGAACGCCCTATCAGATTCCCTACTTGATATTTTTCAGCCAGTGCCCTCCTCAGTTTTTTGTTTTCGTTCAGGAGCAACTCCCGTTCAGCCCTGGCAGCCTGCAATCTGCTCACAGACTGGGCGAGAAGGCCGCTTATGATGGTCAAAAGCCTGAGGTCGTCATCAAAGGACTCCCCTTCTTGATACACCCGGTCAACGCTCAGGGCACCAATGGTGTGTCTGCCTTCCTTTATTGGAACGCACAGGAAGGAGACATTCTGGTTTTTTGAACGGCCTCGGCTTCGCGTACGGTTCAAAAAGCGGGAATCTTCGCTGATGCGGGGCACCACTACAGGCTCACCAGAGGCAACGACCTGGCCCGTTATGCCTTCACCAAATTTGTATCTGCCCCGCCGCCTTGCCTCGGCGGAAAGACCATACGCAACTTCTATCTGTATCTCGGAAGAGTGAGGATTTACCAAGGTGATGGTTCCCCTGGACATACCCATCCTCTGGGCAAGGATCTTCATTACCTCTTTGAGGGCAGCCCTGATATCCAGGGTTGAGGAAAGCGACCTTGTGATTTCATACAGACAAGTCAGTTCAGCCAGTTCTCGTTGATTCCGGCTGCTCTCTGCTTCCTTCAAGTATTTGGATGTCCTTTTTTTGTTTGCTGCAGCTGGCATATTTTTTGTAAAACAATGAATAACAATTTTGTTAAAAATGGAATTCTACACCGTGTCACGTCGTTTGCAATAATAAAGAGGCCTGCATCCAGGCTTGATGAGAACTGATTTGTAATTAAAATAAACTCAGGGAGGAGCAGCTCATGTGGTAGTTCCTGCTATTAACTTTGCATGCGCACTCAAATATCTTCAGGAGGTGTTTAAATGGAAGGAATCGGTATAACAGTAACCGAGCATTTGCTGATCCATCAAAAGGAATCCCCAATGGCTACAGGGCGCTTCACCCGGCTGATGGGAGAATTAATCTTTTCGGCCAAGATCATTGCGAGGGAAGTCCGCAAGGCAGGGCTCGTAGATATCTTGGGCCTTACCGGAGAGGTTAATGTGCAGGGCGAGGCTGTAAGAAAACTGGATGATTATGCCAACAACATATTGATATATCGCATGCAGCGTGCAGGTGTGTTGTGTGCCATGGCCTCTGAGGAAAACGCCGATATAATAGAGGTTCCGGATAATCTTCCAAAGGATGAGTATTTGCTCATTTTTGATCCCCTAGACGGATCTTCCAATATTGATGCCAACGTAAACATAGGGACCATATTTTCTATTCGCAAAAAGACGAGCGACAGGCCCTATGTAACTCTGGAGGATTTTCTGCACAAGGGTACTGAGCAGGTTGCGGCAGGTTATTTTCTCTACGGTTCGAGCACCATGCTGGTCTACACGACTGGAAACGGAGTAAACGGGTTCACACTGGATCCTTCAGTTGGTGAATTCCTGCTCTCTCATCCAGATATCAAGACACCTGAAAGGGGCAAGATCTATTCGGTAAACGAGGCCTACACATGTTACTGGGACGAGGCCACAAGGAGAACCGTGGAATATTTCAAGTCTCCAGAAAATGACCTGGGCAAGCCTTACAGCTCCCGCTACATAGGATCCCTTGTGGCAGATTTCCACAGGAACTTGATATATGGCGGGATCTTCATGTATCCGGCAGACAAACGTGACCCTGCAAAGCCACGGGGCAAGTTGCGCCTTTTGTGCGAGGCGGCACCCTTGGCTTTCGTGGTGGAGCAGGCAGGAGGCGCAGCTACAGACGGCAAGACGAGGATATTGGATCTAAAACCGGAAAGGCTCCATGAGCGGGTTCCACTCTTCATAGGAAGCAGGAAAGATGTCGAAAAGGCTACTGAGTTGATGAGTTCGTGACAGGACAGGAGTGTATATGGAAACAACAGTTTTTCTGGTGCGCCATGGGCGCACAAAGGCCAATGAAGAAGGACGATTTGCCGGGCGTACTGATGAACCCCTCATTGCAGCTGGCAGGGAGCAGGCAAGAAGGGCGGCTCTGCTCCTTGCCGGCCTCGATATTACGGCTATTTACTCAAGTCCGCTCATCCGTACAATGGACACGGCGCGCATCATGGCTGAAATATTGAAAGCGCCTGTCAAGATCGAAGAGGGTTTGAACGAAATAAAGATTCCGCAATGGGATGGAAGGCTGAAGGCCGATTTGTTGAAAGATCATGGTGTGCGTTACGCATTGTGGAAACAAGACCCTTCTTCCTTCAAGCTGTCAGGGGCAGAAACCTTGAAGGATTTGCAGGCTAGGGCAGTTGCCGCTGTAGAGAAGATATTCTCCTTACACCCAGGCGAAAGGGTGGTTGTTGTATCCCATCTGGCTGTTTCAAGGTGTCTTTTGCTGCACTATTCAAACAGGCCGCTCAGTGCCTACAGGAATATATCAGTAGCCAATGCCACGCCTATTGCACTTATGAGGAATAGTGGTCATAAT
>JALVPX010000099.1 GCA_027031565.1 Deltaproteobacteria bacterium
TCTGCAGGAGAAGCGGCTGCCGTCCCCCTGGCCCTTACCATTGATTCAGTAGTGGTGAAGGATGCGCGAGTACACTTCAAGGATGAATTAAACGAACTTCCCTTGATAGATGCTAAGGCCGACTGTTCCCTGTCCCTGGATATGGGCCCTGACATGAGATCCATGCTCTATTCCGGCACTTCAAGATTCAGCGCTGATGTAAAGTATGGAAAGGTGGCCTCTTCCATCACTGGTTCTGCCAAATTTGACAACAACCAGGCCGCGTTTGACATCGTGACCAAGGTTGATGGGCAAAGTTTCAGGCTTGCAGGGGATGTCAAAAATTATCTCAAGTCCCCTGATGCACACATTGATATTAGCAGCGACGAACTCGATATCGACAAGCTTATGGCACTAGCTGCTGTCCTTCCGGCCTCTAAAGGCAAGGATACCAGGCAGGAGACCGGATCTTCCACCAAGCCTGGCCAGACTCTGCCGCCAGGGCTCAAGATCGAAGGCAAGGTTGCCATAGGAAGGATTTTGTACAGGCCCTATGAAATAGACTCCTTCGGATTCAAATATCTCTTGAAAGACGGGAAGGTTTTTGTTCAGGATATATCGGCCCAGTTCAAGGGAGATGATATAAAGGGCATGATTGGCGCCCATGGCAGCGCAGATCTGAATGCAATGGTGGGCAGCCTTACCCTTGAATCCCTTAATGTCGATCTGAAGGGCATAAAGGCCCAGGTAACCGGCAAGGCAGGCCTTGATCCTCAAAAGATAGATCTAAACTTCACTGCCGAGCTGGATGGACAGAAGGCACGGGTTGAAGGAGAGATCAAGAATTATGACAAGGCACCTGACATAAAGCTCGATATTGCAAGTGATGAAATAGACGTTAACAAGCTTCTGGCCCTTTCTGCGGTTTTGCCAAAATCGCAGGAAAAGTCCGCCTCCAAGCCGCAAAAGGCTCCAACCAAAAAGGCCGAGAGCGAGGCCATAGATCTTCCTAAGGGATTGAAGGCCCGTGGAACAGTGCGTGTGGCCAGGCTCCTGTATGAGCAAATGGTCATAAATGACCTGCTGCTGAAATACAGGCTCAAAGACGGAACCTTATTCGTGGATGAATTTTCAGCAAAGACAGCTGATGGATATGTGGCCAGCAGGGCTGAGGCACAGCTTACAAAAAAGAGGATACCCTTCAAAGGCGATCTCAAGGTGAAGGGCATCAACTTGCCCAAGCTCCTTCAGGGTCTCAAAAGCTCCATGGCAGGCAAATTGTCTGGCATACTTGGGGCGGAATTCAATTTTTCCGGTACTGGAACCAGGTGGGATTATCTACAGAAGAGCCTTAACGTTGAAGGGAAATATGTATTGAGGGACGGCAAGATTAAGGGAGTGAAGGCTGTGTCTTCCATTGCGGACCTGCTTGGTCTTCCCTCGCTCAAAAATGTCGACTTTAAAAACCTGGACGGAACAGTTCACGTTTCCCATGGAAAGGTCCAGTTGAAGACCATAATGTCTGGAAAAGAAGTCTCTGCCAGGGCAAAAGGGGTGATCGGTCTGGACGGTTCGTTGGATCTTCCATTGACACTCGTTCTTTCAAAGAATCTATCAAATAAGTTTGCAAAGAAGAGTTCTTACGCAAAATATCTTATTAACAAGGAAGGAAAGACCGAGCTCAATATCAAGTTGGCCGGCAGTGTCAAAAGCCCCAGGCCTG
>JALVPX010000100.1 GCA_027031565.1 Deltaproteobacteria bacterium
CACACTTTCCGAACTAGAGAGCAGGGCTCAGCCCGTGCTGGCCAGGTTCGAGCAGCAGCGGAAAAGGACCTTGAATGCCAAGGAGCGCGAGGAGATCCTGGCCCAGTTGCTGCCCCAGCTCATCGATGAATATCTGGTGGATGCCGAGATAAAACGCCTGGGAATAAAGATAGGCGGCAGGGAGGTGGATGAGGCGCTGGAGCAGCTTTGCAGGAACAATCACATCACCTTGAAAGAACTCAGGGCGCAGCTTGCAGCAGAGGGTATCACCCTTGAACAATACAAGGAGCAGCTCAAAAGGCAGATACAGCGCACAGAGCTGATCAATGCCCAGGTAAAGTCAAAGATAGTCGTCACGGATGAGCAGATTGCCGAATATCTGAAACAGGGTGGCCCTTCTGCATCAAACGGGAAGAGTGGTCCAAGTTATATACTTCAGCACATATGTGTTGTGCCCCTCAACCCCGATGACCCTGCGTCAGTAAAAGAGGCGGAAAAACTTGCCAAAGAGGCGTACCAGGCATTGAAAGATGGAAAGCCTTTCGAGCAGGTCGTAGCGGCCTATTCAGCTCCGGCATTCAGGCAAAACGGCGGATATCTCGGGGGATTCCGGGAACAGGAAATGGCCCCTTTCATAAAGAATGCGGTTTTGAATCTTTCCCCTGGGGAATACTCCAAAATAATCAAGACGCCGTTGGGTTTTCAGATTTTCAAGGTAAAGGCCATAAGTTCAGGGCAGGACGATGAGCTGGCACTGAACGGTTTTGAGAAAGAGAGGGCAAGGGAGCAGATCTATCAGCAGGAAGTAAACGCAAGGTTCGATGAATGGCTCAGAGAAATAAGATCAAAGGCGACCATCAAGATATTGTTTTAGACAGCCCGGATACGGACCGCGAGACCTTTGGGGAGTACCTGCGCCGTGAGCGCGAGCTCAGGCAGATATCCCTTCAAGAAGTGGCAGAAGGGACCAAGATCGCTATCCATATGTTAAAGGCCATGGAAGCAGACCAGTGGGACAAGTTGCCTGCCGAGCTTTTTATCAAGGGCTTTGTAAAGAGCTATGCCGAATATATAGGCCTGGTGCCTGAGGAAGTGTTGCTGCGCTATGAACAGGCAAAGGCTGAGGAGGGGCTTGGCGATGCATCGCTGAAGTCGGTTCCGGTTTCAAGTGATCTTATCTCTTCCAGGGGAAAAGGTGCAAAAGGCCCCAGGGCGTGGCTCTGGGTCTTGCTCATATTGATCGTCGGCCTCGGTGCTGCCGGCTATTACTACTGGTTCTATGTGAAGTAGGCCAGCCGCCGGGATGGGAAAGAGCATCAGGCTTGAAGGAGTGATCCTTGGCAGCAGGGATCTGGGCGAGTCAGACCTGTTGATCACCTTGTTCACCAGGGAACTTGGAAAGCTGAAGGCAGTTGCAAAAGGGGCCAAAAGAAGCAAAAGGCGTTTTTTGAATGCCTTGGAGCCCTTCACGGTCATAGCCGGGAATTTTGCTCCTCCCAGGGCGGATGGAGCCCTTTACAGGATCGACTCAGCTGACATAGTTGAAAAATTTGAGACCATAGGGGCCTGTTCAGAATCTTATTGCCTTGCGAGCCTAGTCTGTGAATTGACAGACCTGTGGTCAAAGGAAGAGGACCCGGACAAGGCATTATATTCACTGGTTCTTCAAACGCTTGCAGCCTTGT
>JALVPX010000101.1 GCA_027031565.1 Deltaproteobacteria bacterium
GCGCAGAGCCCGGGTTTGCTCCTTAGCCTTACCAGGATGAACAACATTGTCACCATATCTTCAGAAAATCTCACTGCTGTGGTGGAACCCGGTGTCATAACCGGTGATCTTCAAAGGGAGGCAGCTAGAAGGGGGCTTTTCTATCCGCCAGATCCAGCCAGCATGGCCTTTTGCACTATTGGAGGAAACGTGGCCACAGGGGCCGGCGGTGCCAGGGCAGTGAAATATGGCGTGACCAGGGACTATGTCATGGCCCTGGAAATCGTGCTTCCAGGCGGCAGGGTGATCAATGCAGGAGCAAAGACAGCAAAAGGTGTGGTGGGGTATGATATAGCACGCCTGTTCGTGGGTTCAGAAGGCACCCTGGGTGTGGCAACCAAGATATGGCTCAGGCTGCTGGTTGCTCCAGAAGAGGTGGGCACACTTGGAGCCTTCTTCCTAAGCGAGAAAGATGGTGGAAGTGCGGTTGTGTCCCTGTTTGAGGCTGGAATAATTCCCCGATGCGCCGAACTCCTGGATCGCACCTCCCTTGAAGTCGTGAAGGATATGCTGCCCTTTGAAGTTCCACCGGATGCGCGGGCAATGGTCATTTCTGAGGTCGATGGTTTCAAAGAATCAATTAGGCCGCAGCTTGACCGCATGATCAAGGCCTTCAAGGCAAAGGGAGCTGCACTCATCATGAAGGCAAAGGACAAACAGGAGGCGGACCAGATATGGAAGGCGAGGCGCAGCCTTTCCCCAGCCATCAGAAGGCTTGGTTTCAGCGGCAAGATAAGCGAGGATGTTTGTGTGCCAAGAAGCAGGCTCCCGGAGATGATAGAAAAAGTTTATCAACTGTCTTCAAGGCACAACTTGAAGATCATCTGTTTCGGCCATGCTGGGGATGGCAATTTGCATATCAATGTGTTGTTTGATAAAGAAAGCCATGAAGATGTAGAGAGGGCAGGCAGACTGATACCCGAGATCATGAAACTGGCCGTAAAATTGGGCGGCACCATATCTGGAGAACATGGGATCGGGTTGACCAAAAAGGATTATCTCGGCCTTGAGATAGGAAGCGAGGAGTTGAAGATAATGAAAAAGATCAAAAGGGTATTTGACCCCAACTCCATCATGAACCCGGGAAAGGTCTTTCAGGCACTGCCATGAAGGTATCAGTGATCATAGCAGCTGCAGGCTTAGGGCGGAGGTTTGGATCTGAGGTGCCCAAGCAGTTTCTTGAACTAATGGGCAGGCCGGTGTTGACGTGGAGCATGAAGAGGGTATGCCAGTCTCCAATGGTAGGAGAGGTGGTGGTAGCGGTTCCACCAGTTGAGGAAGATTATGCCGTTGAGGCAGTCAGCAAGGCGGACCTCCATATTCCCGTGAAGGTGGTGCCTGGAGGAGCCAGCAGGCAGGAATCTGTAAAAAATGGAATCCAGGCCGTTGACACTAAGTTCAAATGGATCGCAGTGCATGATGCAGCCAGGCCGCTTGTCAAGATGTCCGACTTTGAGGCCACCTGTCTCATGGCCAGGGAAGTTGGAGCTGCCATCCTGGCAATACCCATACAAGATACTGTGAAAGAGGTGATGGATGATGGCCTGGTTGTCAAGACCCTTGACAGGAGCAGGCTTTATCTTGCCCAAACCCCCCAGGTGGCCAAAAAGGAGGACCTGTTAAGCGCTTACGAAAAGGCCGCTGC
>JALVPX010000102.1:0-11745 GCA_027031565.1 Deltaproteobacteria bacterium
GGGTTATATCCCTAACCACTTCTGCAAACTGTTCACCCTCTGAGGCGGATACCCATGAGAAGTTGACTCTTCCCGGTTCAACACCCACAAACTCGAGGAGGTTTTTGAGCAGGGCAAAACGCCTTCTCGCGTAAAGATTTCCGCTTATATAGTGGCAGTCGCCTGGATGGCATCCGGAAACCAGGACACCATCAGCACCCGATCTGAGGGCATGGAGAATCATATTGGCGCTTACTCTGCCAGAACACGGGACCCGAATTATGCGGATTGAGGGCGGGTATTGAAAACGGCTCACACCGGCGAGATCGGCGCCTGCATAGGAGCACCAGTTACACAAAAAGGCCACTATCTTAGGCTCAAAGCTCTTTCCCATATCACTCCATAAAAAGGGCTTCAACTTCTTCCATGATTCCGAGGTTGTCAAGATTCTTGAGAATTATTGCATCGGACCGGCAGCCTGCCACGCAGGCACCGCATCCTTTGCACAAACTTATATCAACTACAGCGGTTCCAGCATCGTCTGATAGGGAAATTGCACCATAAGGACACACGCGGCTGCAAACGGAGCACCTGGTGCACTTTTTGGGATCGACTTGGGCAGTTATGCTTTCTGCCGGAATCAGGTCCCTTGCCAGGATGGCAGCAGCCCGTTTTGCCGCTGCCTGGGCCTGGGCAATGGTCTCATCCATTGGTTTGGGATAGTGGCAGAGCCCTGCAAGGAATACACCTTCAGTGGCAAAATCAACGGGCCTGAGCTTCATGTGGGCTTCCAGCAAGAATCCGTCGCTGTTTACAGCACATTTGAAAAATTTTGACAATTCACCTGTGTCATCCCTGGGCACCACGGCAGTAGCCAAGACCAGTATATCCGGGTTTAAAAAGAGATCCCTGTCAGAGATGGGATCATATATTTGAACGATTATTTCACCGCTTTCCTCTTTTACGAGCGGAAGCCTGTCAGGCTCGTAGCGTACAAATATTATGCCGGCAGACCTGGCCTTGTGGTACAACCATTCCCGTTTTCCATAGGTCCGAATATCCCTGTACAGCATGAAGATATCCATTTGGGGATTGAGTTCCTTGAATTTGAGCGCCTGGTCGATGGCGTGTGTGCAGCACACCCTGCTGCAGTATGGGCGTTCGGGCACCCTTGAGCCCACACAGTGGATAAAGACGGCCTGGTTTGTATTTTTTAAGGAATCGGGCTCTTTCATGAGCTTCTGGCTCATTTCCAGCAGGGTGTGAACATTTGGGTTCCGGCCATAAAGATAGTTGTCTGGCTTATATGATTCAGCTCCAATTGCAAGTATGGCTGCACCATGCTGCACCTCGGAATTGTCTGACAATGTCGTGGCAAAACGGCCAACAGAGCCCTTCACGTCTTTTACAGTGGTATTGCAGCATACGCGTATATTTTCATGGTTCTCAACCCTTGAGACGAGCTCATTGAGATAAGGTGCAACTACTTCCCCCTGCCAGATCCTGTACAATTTTTTGGCGTGCCCTCCCAGGGTCTCCTTTTTCTCTACCAGGGTAACCGGGAAACCCTGGTCTGCAAGGCTCAGGGCAGCAGTCATGCCGCCCACGCCGCCTCCTACCACCAAGGCTGCTTTTGTTACGGGGACCGAGTTGTAAGGCAGCGGACTGTCTTCGCGCACCTTTGCTACTGCCATGCGCACTAGATCCATCGCCTTTTTTGTGGCGCCTTCTGGATTATTCATGTGCACCCAGGAATCCTGGTCGCGTATATTGGCCATTTCGAATAGATACTTGTTTATCCCTGCTTCCCTGAGTGTTTCCTGGAAGAGGGGTTCATGGGTTCGGGGGGTGCATGAGGCAACCACCACCCTGTTAAGCCTTTTGCTCTTTATGATCTCTGCCATCTGGTTTATGGTATCTTGCGAGCATGTAAAAAGGTTGTCCTGCGCAAATATTACCCCTGGCAGGCCCTTGGCATACTCGGTTACCGCCTTTACATCGATGACGCTTGCTATATTGATCCCGCAGTGACACACGAAAACACCAATGCGGGGAGGCTCGCCGGAGATGTCACGCTCCTCTGGAAAGGCCTTTTTCTTTGTGTCTTGCCACCTTGCTTCAAACAGGAGTTTTTCGCACTCAAGGGCTGCAGCACCTGCTTCAACCACGGATTGCGGGATATCTTTTGGCTCGGAAGCAGCCCCGCAAACGAATATGCCGTCCCTGGAGGTGGCAGAGGGCTGAAAATTCCTGGTTGCTATAAAGTTGTCATGGTCCAGCTCTATGCCCAATCTTGATACCAGCTCCAGGCCAGCCTTGTCTAGTTCAAGCCCCACGGAAAGGACTACCATGTCGAACTCTTTGTTCAGCAGATTGCCGCGTTCGTCACTGTATCGAAGAATCAGGTTTTCATTTTTCCCTGGAAATATGGTGTGGACCCTGGACCTGTGAAATTTGATTCCCTCATTCCTGGCGCGGTTGTAGTACGCCTCGAATTCCTTGCCGTGGGTACGCATGTCCATGAAGAAGATGGACGCCTCCAGTGGGCCATGGGCATGCTCCTTGGCGATTACAGCCTGTTTTATTGCATACATGCAACATACTGACGAACAGTATCCGCGGCACGCCCTGTTGATGTCCCTTGAACCAATGCACTGGAGCCAGGCTATCCTGCGGGGTTCCTTTTGGTCAGAGGGGCGCTCTATGTCACCCATGCAGGGGCCTGACGGGCTCAGCAGCCTTTCAAACTCCATGGATGTTACAACGTTTGGGAATTGGCCGTAACCGGTAAAATCAAGCGACTTTGGATCAAAGGCAGAAAAACCTGGTGAAAGGATGACCGAGCCGACTTCCAAATGGTGCTCCATATCCCGGTCTTCAAAATTTATGGCCCCGGCCGGGCAAACTTCTGCACAAAAGCCACATCTTCCGGGCTTCTTCAGGTAGATACACCGTTTTTCATCGATGGCATATTTCAGCGGCACGGCCTGTGGATAAGTCAAATATATGGCCTTTCTCTTATTGAGTCCTAAATTGAACTCGTCCGGCACTTTTTTCGGGCATTTTTCAGCGCACAATCCGCAGGCAATGCATTTTGACATATCCACATATCTTGGATGCTGAATCACTGTAGCCTTGAAGTTTCCAGGCTCCCCTTCAAGCTCTGTAAGTTCAGACAAGGTGAGCAGATTGATATTCAGGTGCCGCCCGCATTCAACCAGTTTGGGCGACAATATGCAGGCAGAGCAGTCATTAGTG
Source organism: Deltaproteobacteria bacterium (assembly GCA_027031565.1). GTDB lineage: Bacteria > Desulfobacterota > Dissulfuribacteria > Dissulfuribacterales > JALVPX01 > JALVPX01. Next base: position 3,238 of record JALVPX010000102.1, read on the forward strand.
GGGAAGGTCTTGTCGAGCTGGGACATCCTTCCGCCAATTGCAGCCTGCCGTTCCACCAAATGGACATAGAAACCGCTGTCTGCAAGGTCCAGCGCGGCTTGCACACCGGAAATGCCTCCTCCAACAACAAGTACCGTGCCTTTTTTAAGACGCATATCGCTGCTCACCTAACCAGGGCCTTTACCAGCCAGTTCCAAAGATGAGTGGTCTTCCACCTGCCGCCATAGTGATCGCAAAGTTGCATTATCTGGGTATGGCAGTTGTGGCATGGGGTAATCACCACATCCGGTTTAACTCTGTCGAATTGGTCAAATTTTTCCTTGCCATATTTCATGCGGTTTTCCGTGAAGCCCGCTTGTATGGCTCCACCGCCCCCGCCACAACAGAAATTGTTAGATCTGTTTGGCCATGTTTCAACAAAATTTTCTTCGCCAACCACCTGTTTCACCACGTATCTAAGGTCTTCGGCCACTTCATCCCCCAAGCCTTGGCGTACCAGTTTGCACGGGTCCTGCACGGCGAATCTGAGGCCTTCCCGGTTCCACTCTGGGGTGACCTGCAGCCTGCCATTCCTTATCCATTTGGCGTAAAGGGTGATGATACTGACGAATTCAAATTTGTGGGGAATGTTGAAGCGTCGCAACCCTTCCAGGGTTGCAAAGAACATATGGCCTCACTCGGTGTTTATGTAGTATCGGCATCCCAGACTGTCTACGGTCTCAGCCTGTTTTCTTACCGTATACTCCCAATCTTGCGGGTCACCGGTGAAAAGGCAGTAATTGGCTCCGTCCCACCATTTTGACGAATAGGTCCAGTCTATGCCTGCAGCGTGGAGTATCTTCCACAGCGGCACCATTTCCTCTGGCTCAACCGTGGGTTCTTTTGCGTTCTGGTTAAGGTAATATTTTGCACCTTTTTTATCTATCGGAGCCTTCAAATCTGCCCAGTCAGGTTCATTTTGATGCACCTCTTCCAGCACGTCTCCCACTACCCATACAAAGTCTTCGTTTGGAATGCCGGTGCTGTTTGATTTTTTCTGAAGGTCACAGGAACGCTGGAGGTTCGGCGGGCGCTTGTCCTTGGGCCTCATGCCCCTCAGCTCATAGACAATCCGCCCGATATCGATCCCCATTGGGCATGCGTACTTGCATCTTGCACACATGGTGCATGAATAGATCCAGTCAGTCCCTAGGATTTCTTCGTCCTGGCCCAGGACAATGAGCCTGAGAAATTTTCGGGGATCAAGGCCTTCCAGGCCGCTGGCAGGACAGCCGCTGACACACAATCCGCATGTAAGGCAGTAATTTATGTTGGATTGAGGCACGGCCTCGTTTATATGTTCTTTGATCTTTGCCTTTATTTTTTTGAGCTTAACATTCGCCTTCTTAGGCATCTATCTTAGGCCTCCGGCCATGTCTTGTAACGGGTTGCTTTCAGATTGTCAAACGTGCATATCATTAAAAGTTACACGCATTTTGACAATTTATCACTAAAATAATTTAAGAAAACAAGGGCCTTATGCTTGACCCCGATTTTCCGCAAACGTATAGTCGAAGATATGAAAAGAAAAAAAAGTTACAAGAGAAATAAAAAGGGGAGAAGGGTCCAGAAGGGGGTTAATGACGATCCCTTTGGAATTATTGAGACAATGACCCAGGCAGGGCGGCCCCTGTTCCTGAGGGAAATTCTTCATCTTGCACACATTTCACCGCATGATCGCAACCGGGCTAAAAAACTCATAAAACATTATGTGAATCAAGGGAAATTGGTTCTGATCAAGGGGAACCGTTACGGACTTGCCAAGATGATGCGTCTCGTCACCGGCACTTTGTCGGTTCATCCTGACGGCTTTGGCTTTGTAAAACCTCTTCCAGACCAGCCTGAGAAAGAAGACATATTTATTCCTCCCAGAAGGCTGAAAACAGCGCTTCACGGAGACAAGGTCGTGGTGCGTATAGAGGGTGCAAGGGGCAGGAGACTGGAAGGCTCCATCCTGCGCGTGTTGGAAAGAGGTGTGAAAAAGGTGGTGGGAACCTTTCACAGGCGCAAGGCCGTTTCGGTGGTGGTCCCAGAGGATGAAAGGCTCGCCTTTGAGATAATTATTCCGAGGGGCCAGCAGAAACGTGCAAAAAACGGCCAGGTGGTAGTGACTGAAATCGATTTTTTCCCAGAGGGTTCAAGAAATCCGGAAGGGAAGATCACAGAGGTGCTTGGAGATCCTGAGGATATATCCGTCCAGACCAAAATCGTCATAAACAAATATGAGTTGAGGCACAAATTCCCTTCAGCCGTGAGGAAACATGCGGCCAAAATACCCAGCAGGGTTGTACAGGCGGATTTCAGAGGAAGAAAAGATATCCGCAATCTGCCTCTGGTCACCATTGATGGAGAGGATGCCAAGGATTTTGATGATGCAGTCTTCGTAAAAAAGACCAGGTCGGGCTACGTGTTGACTGTGGCAATCGCAGATGTCGGCCATTACGTGGAAAAGGCCTCGCCTATAGACAAAGAAGCCAAAGAAAGGGGAACCAGCGTCTATTTTCCAGGGTCGGTAGTTCCAATGCTTCCTGAAAAGCTTTCCAATAATTTGTGCAGCCTTGTGCCTCAGAAGGACAGGTTGGCCGTCGTTGCCCGGATTTGTTTTGATTTGCAGGCCAATGTCACCAGGCGGACATTTTTCAAGGCAGTTATCAAGAGCCACAAGCGTTTTACATATACCCAGGTTAGACGCATCCTGGTTGATAAGGACAAAAGACTCATTGCTGAAAACAATGAAATGGTCGGGCACCTTGAATGCATGGCAGAGCTTGCCCTGCTTCTTCATGAAAAGCGGCGCCTTAGAGGCAGCATAGACTTTGATTTGCCCGAGCCCTATTTTGTATTGGGTATGAGGGGGGAACTTGAAGAGATAGTCAGGCGTGAACGCAATCTGGCACACCAGATAATCGAAGAATTCATGATCGCAGCCAATGAAGCAGTGGCCCACAATCTCAACCATAGGGGTATACCGACATTATACAGGGTTCATGAGGAACCTGATCGTGAAAGGTTGGAAGACTTTGTGAAATTTGCCAGGGGGGTGGGGCTGGACATCGAGATACCAGAAGAACTTACCCCCCGCTGGTGCCAAGAGGTTCTTGAACGGGTTTCAGATACGCCTTATGAGTATGTAATAAATCATCTCTTATTACGAAGCATGAAACAGGCAGTTTACAGCCCTGAAAACATAGGTCACTTTGGCTTGGCTTCGCCCACTTATCTCCATTTCACGTCACCAATCAGGCGTTATCCTGATCTTGTAGTGCACCGGATTCTCAAAGGCAATCTGCGCAAGAAGCGCAAAAGGCCTGTCTATGATATGGAAGAGCTTCAACAGCTTGGTTCCGAATCCTCTGCAAGGGAAAGAAACGCCATGGAAGCAGAGAGGGAGGTTCTGGACAGGCTCAAGGTGCGTTTTATGGCTGACAAGGTGGGGCAGGTGTTCGAGGGAGTTATTTCTGCTGTTACCTCCTTTGGATTTTTCGTGGAACTCAAGGATATGTTCGTGGAAGGGGCTGTGAGGCTGGTGGACCTTGTAGATGATTACTATGAAGCTGACTTGACCTCGCAGCGCCTTGTCGGTCGAAGGAGTGGCAGGGTATACCAGCTTGGTCAACAGGTAAAGGTGATGGTGAGAGACGTCAATATAGCAAGAAGGCACATTAATTTTGAAATTGTGGAGTAAAGATGGCTGTTCCTCCAGAGGTCCTGGACCGTATAAAGAGACTCAGGGAAGAGATCAACTATCACAACTATCTGTATTATGTGCTTGACCAGCCCGAGATAAGCGATGAAGAATATGATGCGCTCATGCATGAGCTCAAGGAACTTGAGGAGAAGTACCCGGAGACGGTTACTCCTGATTCTCCTACACAGCGCGTAGGAGCGCCGCCTTCAGAGAAGTTCGCCACGGTTGAACACTCCGTGCCTATGCTCAGTATCGACGACGCCTTTACAGACGCGGAAGTGCGGGACTTTGACCGGCGAATAAAACGCCTGCTGGGCATGGATTCTGATGCTGACATGGAATACTCGGTTGAGCCTAAAATGGATGGACTGGCTGTTGAACTTGTTTATGAAAACGGTGTTTTTATGCTTGGTTCCACAAGGGGAGATGGGTACAGGGGAGAAGATGTAACGGCTAATTTGCGCACCATCCGCTCGATTCCTTTGAGGTTGATAGAGAGAAAGGTAAAGGCCCCTGCGAGGCTTGAGGCCCGGGGCGAGGTTTTCATGAATAAGGACGATTTCGCAAGGCTCAACGAGATGCGTGAGAGAAATGGCGAGCCACCTTTTGCCAATCCTCGGAATGCAGCCGCAGGATCATTGAGGCAGTTGGACCCTAATGTAACAGCTTCCCGCCCTCTGGATGTCTTTTTTTATGGCATAGGCCTTGTAGAGGGCCATACATTTTCTACGCAGTGGGAGATATTGCACACATTGAAGGCTTGGGGACTCAAGGTTAACCCAAAAATCGAAAAGGTTAAAAACATAGAAGGGGCCATTAGGTATCATCGAAGGATGGCGCAAATCAGGCCCCAGCTTCCATATGAAATAGATGGGATCGTAATAAAGGTCAACAGCTTGGAGTTTCAGGAGCGGCTGGGAACCAAGGCACGGAGCCCCAGATGGGTCCTGGCCTACAAGTTTGAGGCTGCCCAGGCCATTACCCGCATCCTGGATATCGTGTTGAGTGTAGGCCGCACAGGGGCGGTTACACCGGTTGCGGTCATGGAACCAGTAAGGGTAGGAGGCGTCACAGTGAGCAGGGCAACCCTACACAATGAGGATGAGATCAGGAAAAAGGATATCCGCATTGGAGATTGGGTGATCGTGCGCAGGGCTGGTGACGTAATTCCAGAGGTGGTCAAACCGCTGAAGGAACGCCGAAATGGTACGGAAAAGAGATTTGTTATGCCTGCCACGTGCCCGGTTTGCGGCTCCAAGCTCGTGAAAAAGCCTGGAGAAGCGGTATGGCGATGCCCTAACCCTGATTGTTTTCCCCGCCTGGTTCGCCAGATTACCCATTTTGCCAGCAAAAATGCCATGGATATTGACGGCCTTGGCGAAAAGGTTGCTGAGCAGCTCGTAAGCGCAGGGCTGGTCAGAAATATAGCAGATATTTACGATCTTAGATTGAGCGACTTGCTCTCCTTGGAACGCTTTGCAGAAAAGTCAGCCCAAAACCTTTTGGATGCGATTGAAGCCAGCAAGAAGACCACGCTTCCGCGATTTATTTATGCCCTTGGCATACGCCATGTCGGGGAAGTGACTGCACAGCTCCTTGCCAGCCATTTTCGTTCCATTGAAAAATTGGCAAAGGCCTCTGAAGAACAACTGGAGCAGATTGAGGGAATCGGTCCTGAAGTGGCCTCCAGTATCGTTGCATGGTTTAAAGACCAGAAAAACAGGGAATTGCTCAGCAGACTGCTTGGGTCTGGAATCCAGTTCACCGATTTGAAAGCGGAAAAGGAAAGACCCTTGGAGGGCAAGACATTTCTCTTTACAGGGGCCCTGTCAAGTATGACCAGGGCAGAGGCAGGCGACAAGGTCAAGGCCCTGGGAGGCAGGGTGGCCACAGCAGTAGGCCGGAGAGTAGACTACGTTGTAGCAGGTGAAAACCCTGGGTCCAAATATCGCAAGGCACAGGAACTGGGCCTCAATATCATTGGTGAAAATGAGTTTTTGAAGCTTATCGAAGAAGAGGCATAGGGGGCAACATGGACAAAAAGAATATGCGCAGGATTCATGCATGTATAAGCGGCAGGGTACAGGGTGTGTTTTACCGGGCATCAACCTATGAAAAGGCATTGTCATTAGGCCTTAAAGGATGGGTGAAAAACCTGCCTGATGGAAGGGTTGAGCTTGTGGCAGAAGGGCCTCATGATAAAATAGAAGAATTGCTGAAATGGTGCAAACAAGGTCCTCCAGGTGCAAGGGTTACGAATATAGAGGTTGAAATGGAAGAACCTTCCAGGGATTTTACCGGCTTTTCCATACGATACTGAGGCAGATGTCACCCCCTTGGAACATTGGGTCTAGCTAGTCATCCTGGTTTTCAATTTCCAATATGCGCGTTATATTATGTTGGGCTTATGATGTCGGTCGATGAGACCGAACAGAATGCTATAAAACCGCAATTTATGGAGCATATGGTGGATAGGGAATGGTATGCAATAAGAACTAAACCAAGGCAGGAGGATGTTGCAAAACTTAACTATGAAAAACAGGGTCTTATAACCTATTTGCCTAAAATATTGACTGTTATCCGCCATGCTCGAAAGGTAAGGCAGGTGCCCCGCCCCTTGTTTCCAGGGTATCTGTTTTTGCATCTATCACCTGAAGAAATGCGCTGGACCACCATATCAAGCACTTATGGTTCTTTGGGACCGGTTCGATTCGGCGACTATTATCCTTCTGTACCCAATTGGATAATAGATGAAATAAGAAACAGGGAAGATGAAAAGGGCCTTATTTCACTCTCAAATTACAAAAAGTCAGATTTCAAAAAAGGGGATAAGGTCAAGGTAAGCTTGCATCATTACGAAGAATTGGAAGGCATCTTCTTGGCAAAACGTGGCCAAGACAGGGCTGTAGTTTTGTTGAACATCTTGAAGCGGCAAACAAAAACAGAAGTGCCTTTGACAAACTTAAAGGCGGCATAGAATAGTTTTCTTGCAAAATCTGCGGTCCTGGGTGCAGATTTGGTTTTTCTATCTGATTTTTGTCTTTCTGGGTTGATCGAGAGTCACCCATATGGCGGTAGCTTATCTAAATAAGACCTAACTTGCTAATTTATCGTTGATCTGGAGGCACCGTGGCTATCAGTGATCAAGTCAGGCAATTCGTAGTGGACAATTTCTTGATGGGAGAGGATTCAAAGGATTTGAAGGAAGATACTTCATTTCTTGAGGAAGGCATTATTGATTCAACGGGTGTGCTAGAGCTTGTAGCCTTTATTGAAGAGACCTATGGGATAAGGATTGAAGACGAAGAGTTGATTCCTGAAAATCTGGACAGCATATCCAATATAAGTTCTTTCATTGAGAGAAAAACCACGTGAATTTTCCCGACCTTTTCTACCAGGCAGCAAAAAAATATCCTGAAAATATAGCCTTGGTAGATGGAGAAAAAGTGACAACTTACAGACAGCTTGCAAGGATGTCTGAAAGGGTGGCAGGTTTTTGGCTTGATAAGGGGTTCTCAAAAGGCGATAGAGTTGCTCTTTTGATTGAGAATTCGATTCCATATGTTGCGTCATATCTTGGAATTTTGATGGCTGGCTGCGTAGCAGTGCCAATTAATACAGATAATTCAAGGGAAAATATTGTACATATATTAAACGATTGTACGGTAAAAGGCGTAATAGGTGATCACAAATTTATTGAAAAGTATGATTTGCTTCAAGGCTGGAACCATCAAAAGATTTTTTTAGTAATCCCAAAGAAGACCTTGGATAGAAGGTGTTTTGATTGGGATGAATTGATGCATAAACCACCATCCGGATATTTGGCTGGCGGGCGGAAGGCGAGCAATAGGGACCTAGCCTGCATTGTTTACACTTCTGGTACAACGGGCAAACCCAAAGGCGTAATGCTGACGCATGACAATATTGTGTCAAACACGTTTTCCATTATCGAGTACCTCGGCCTCACAGAAAAAGACAGCATTTTAGTTGTTATTCCCTTGTTCTATTCTTATGGAAGTTCTCTATTACATACTCATCTGGCAGTTGGAGGCACATTGTATCTTGAAAAACAATTTGTTTATCCCAATATGGCACTGGAAAAGTTGTCTGAAAAAAAAATCACAGGGTTTGCTGGAGTTCCCTCAACTTATGCCTTGCTGTTAAACAGATCCAATTTTCCCAACATGGAATGGCCCTATCTTCGTTATGTAACCCAGGCAGGAGGCCCCATGGCCCCATCGTTAATAGAAAAACTGGCTGGTGTCCTTCCAACCGCAAAAATTTATATCATGTATGGACAAACTGAGGCCACGGCTCGATTGTCCTATTTGGAACCAGATAAGTTATTGAAGAAAAAAGGCTCGGTGGGTAAGGCCATACCAGGTGTTGAGCTGAAAGTGGTTGAGGCAAATGGCAATCCGGTTAAGCCCGGTGAAACCGGGGAAATAATAGCCCAAGGCCCAAATGTTATGCTGGGATATTGGGACAAGCCAGAAGAAACCAAAAAGGTGTTGAGAAATGGCTGGCTATATACCGGGGATTTGGCAACCATAGATGATGAGGGTTTTATATACATAGTCGGGCGCAAGAGCGAAATGATCAAGAGCGGTGCACACCGCATAGGTCCGAAAGAGATTGAAGAAGTCATCTTGGAATTGCCAGAGGTATCAGAAGTTGCGGTGTTGGGAATTCCAGATGATATTCTGGGGGAAAAAATTGTGGCCGTTGTGGTGCCTTCGAATGGTGCTGTTCCAAAAACACAAAAGGTGTTAACTTGTACG
>JALVPX010000102.1:11755-12517 GCA_027031565.1 Deltaproteobacteria bacterium
AAATTAGCATCTTTTAAAGTGCCTCATGAAATTAGATTCGTAGACTCGCTGCCCAAAACGTCCTCGGGGAAAATAAAAAAATATCTTTTGAAAGAGTATCTTTTAAATGGGTAAAATTAATTGTTATGAAAATTTGTCGAATTTGTATATTGGATGAGAATTTCCCTGGCATTTCCTTTGATGAAGATGGAATATGTATATTTTGTAAAAAAACCAGGGAGACCCAGGATCTCGAGGCATTAAAGAAAGAATATCGCCAAAGATTTGTCTCGCTTTTAGACCACATCAAGGGTAATGGTTCATATGATCTCCTTATGGCCTACAGCGGAGGGAAAGATAGTACTTACACCCTTGATTTATTGCTTAGAAAGTATGGGCTTCAGGTCCTTGCTTTAACATTTGACAACGGGTTTATATCGCCATACGCCTTTGAAAATATAAAAAAGGTTACTGAATATCTTTCAGTCGATCACATAGTAGTTCGACCCAATTTCCCTCTTTTGAAAAAAATCTTTACAGAAGCATCAAAAAGAGATTTTTTTCCACCAAAAGCCATGGAACGCGCAAGTTCAATATGCACGTGCTGCATTGGTTTTGTGAAATCGATCTTACTCAAGACCGCCTTGGAAAAGGGCATACCTTTTATAGGCTATGGATGGTCACCAGGGCAGGCGCCTATTCAGTCTTCGGTCATGAAAACCAATCCCAAATTAGTGGCAGCTGCCCAGAAAAGTTTTTGGCCTAAAATGGAACACATAACAG
>JALVPX010000102.1:12527-15485 GCA_027031565.1 Deltaproteobacteria bacterium
ACATAACAGGGGAGAATTTGTCTCGCTACTATTTGACCGAAAAGCAGTTGAAAATTCCGCAAGAACAATTTCCTGTTAATGTCCATCCCCTAGCGTTTCACAACTATGATGAGGAGGGGATCAAAAATCACATTAAAAAATTGGGCTGGAGAGATGTTCCTGATACTGACCCCAACTCCAGCAATTGCCTTTTGAATGCGTTTGCCAACAAGATTCATATGGAACGTTGGGGATTTCATCCATATGCCTGGGAAATGGCAGGCATAGTAAGAGATGGAGGGGTGTCAAGGGCAGAGGCCCTTGCAAAAATAGAAGATGCTCCTGAACCTGACTTGATAGACATGGTCAAGAGTAGGTTAGGACTCCAATAGTATTAAGGACCCAACTATCTCAAGCATTCCATATTGATAGAGGCTCTGGCCTCAAATAATTTATATGAGCACCATATTGATTACAGTCGATCTCGAAGACTGGTTTCAAGTAGAAAATCTTAGAAGCTTGTATCCCTTAGAAAATTGGCACAAATGTCAGGTTCGCGTTGAACAATCCACTGAACAGCTCCTTGAGCTTTTCCATCGATATGAGGTAAAAGCTACTTTTTTTGTCTTAGGGTGGCTGGCAGAGCGTTTGCCTGAACTAGTAAAAAGGATAAAGAATATGGGGCATGAAATTGCCAGTCACGGCTATAATCATATATTGTGTTCCGAACAGGATAAGGGTGCCCTTTTAGAGGATATCAAAAAGAGTAAACAAATCCTGGAGGATATTATTTCTGAACCTGTAATTGGGTATCGTGCCCCGAGCTTTTCCATAACACAAGCACTTGTTTCAGGCCTTGAAGAAGCGGGCTTTACCTATGATTCAAGCTATAATGATTTTCACGGTAACTCAAGATATGGTTCCCTACCAGGGTGTTGGAAAACCGTCAAACCGGGCCTATTGATAAATGAACAAGGATTGTATGAGATCCCAATAAGCAACATTAAGTTTTTTGGAAAAATTTTTCCATGGGGAGGCGGCGGTTATTTCAGATTGATTCCTGGGCCGCTTTTTCAAAAGGGTGTAAAAAAAATCACTCAAAATGTAGGGGCATATGTCTTCTATTGTCATCCATGGGAATTTGATCCAGAGCAGCCAAAAGTAAAAGGCCTGAGACCAGACCTTTATTTAAAACATTATGTTAATCTGGCTCGAAGTCTAAACAAGTTGCGGGAATTCTTGAGGGTATTTGTAACCGCCAGATTCCTCACTTGCTCCCAGTTTTTGACTGAAGGATGTAAAAGCCCGACTGACAGTACCACGATCGGGTACATATAGGAGAAGAGATTAACATGCTAAAGATTCAGGTTTCTATATTTTATATCTTTTTATTGCTCTTGGCTGGGTGTCAGCCTGAAAAAGATATCTCAGTAGAGGTGAAACCCGTGAACACTCTCGATCTATCAAAATTCTCCGATACTCCACCATCGAATCCATTAAATCTACTATTCATTCATCACTCATGCGGTGGCCACTGGCTTGCCGACAAGGGGCCAGAGAATTGCAAAGACTGCATATGCAAAACTCATCCAAACGGTGGAGGATTGCGTCGCCTTTTAGAAAAAAACAACTACGTAGTCCATGAAGCATCTTACAATTCAATGATTGGTGATAAGACCGATATCCTCGACTGGCCCCCAAAATTTCAAAACCAGATGGACAGGATTCATAGGACCAAAATGCAGGACGAGCTGTTGCCTGAAGGTGAAAGAAACCAAATCATAATGTTCAAATCCTGCTATCCAAATAACAATTTCCCTAGTGATGAGTCTGTTAAAAAGGCACAAGAAGCATACAAGAGCCTACTACCAATATTTGAAAAATATCCCAATATCCTCTTTGTTGCAGTTACTGCCCCGCCCCTGGTTCGCCCTTACGAGACATCGAATCCCCTAAAGGCCTTTATTAAAAAAATACTTGGCAAATATAAAGATGTCCCGGCAATTGGCAGGCGTGCACGCTATTTCAACAACTGGTTGAAAGATGTAGAGTCTGGCTGGCTCAGCCAATATACTCTCAAAAACGTGGTGGTCTTCGATTACTACGATATCCTTACTAAGAATGGAAAATCCAACTGGGCAGAATATCCAACCAGAGGAGGCCGCGACAGCCATCCAAGCAGTGAAGGCAATTCTGTGGCAGCCCGGGAATTTGTGCCTTTTCTCAACCGGGCAGTTCACCGTGTGGGTATCGAAACCACCAATGCTCAACGCCCCTGTAGAAAGACGTTTAGTTAGGATGCAGAGCTTGTAACACTTGCGTTCTAGCGTTTCACCTTTTTTACATAATGGCTAGTCACCAAATTAAAATATATTCTTCAGTTTGGCGTTCTCTTATCGCCTCATCACTTATGCTACTCACTGCCGCTTATCTCCACTTCGGCATAAAAAATAAAAACGTACTACCTTTGAAACCATTATCTTCATTCCCAACAAAAATTGGAGAATGGAAGGGTACAGTTTCTCGTTTTGATAAAAAGATTTATGAAGTGCTTGGGGTCGATGATTCATTCCTTTGTAATTACAAAAACGAAAACAACCAGATCCTTCAATTATATATAGGCTATTATGGGAGCCAGCGTGAGGGTGATCTTATCCATTCACCAAAGAATTGTATGCCTGGAGCAGGATGGGATATTTTAAAATCTTCAATAGTAACTATATATGTACCAAGCCAAGGGCCTAAAAGGGTGATCGAGATGCTTTTGGAAAAAGCTGATAAAAAAATGATAATGCTTTATTGGTTCCAGTCCCGGGGGCGAACAATTTCGTCTGAATACTGGCAGAAGGTATGTCTGGTAATAGATTCCGTGATCAAACATCGTACAGATGGTTCATTTGTAAGGCTGACAGCCCCTGTTCTGAAAAATGAAAAAGAAACAACGAAATATCTAAAAGATTTCGCCAAGGATTTATTTCC
>JALVPX010000103.1 GCA_027031565.1 Deltaproteobacteria bacterium
CCTCGTCAATGATATGAGGTGCAGCAAAGGGACACAATCTCACGCATGTCAAACAGGCTACACACTTGCCTGGATCAACCACCGCGGTGAGACCGAGATCAACCATCCGCTCCATGTCTACAAAGCCTGCTTCGAGCGCAGCAGCCCTTGCTGCCTTTACGACATCACTGCACCTTACCCCCTGAGGGCAAACCGGAACACAGCTTTGACATTGGGAGCATGCCCATATCAAATCAGACTTGAGCAGTTCTTCCTCGAGCCCAAGTGCAGCCATGTGTACAACTTTCCTGGGATCGAATTCCGGCACTACCTTTTCAACCGGGCAGGCTGCACTGCAGGCGCCGCAAGCAAAACAGGCGGACATAGTGGAACACCCTTCATAAGCGGAAAGCTTTTCCTCAAACGATGAATTCAGTTTAGATGCCTGAATGGTCATTGTCTTCTAGAGAAAGATCAGGCCAGGGCCAGACCCTTCTTCTCCTCCTTTAATACACCTTTTTTGATGAGTGGGGCTACAATCTTTTCAAATTCAGCCTTCTTTGAGCCGACGCTCTTGGCCAACTTGGTCACAGACATCGGCCCTTTCTCAAGAAGCATCTTTATCTCTTGTGCAATCCTTTCTTTCCTGAAAGCAGGTGTTACCTTGGCAGATATCGCCTCCCTGATTGCCTCAGGGCTGTAATCGCCCTCCTTGTGAAACTTCTTGGACAAGGTGCCGAAACTCGTCCTTACCTTGGATGCTGAGGCAGCCTTTACCGCAGCCTCCAGTCTGCGTTGTATTTCATCACCTGCTTCGTTGGATGCGGTTCCAAGGGGTCCCTTTTCCTTGATGGAATCCACACATTTCGTGATCAACTCCACAAAACGGGGGCCTTCGGCTGCCGAAGCCCACTGAAGCTCCATTCTGCCTGGATCAACACCAATATCCTCCAAGGCCTGCCGTGCAGCCTCGGCCATTAACATTGCTTCATAATTACCAGACTGGTAATGACATTCCCCCAGGTGTCAGCCTCCGGTAAAGACACCGTCTGCACCGCACCTGAATGCCTCAAGGATAAACCTGACGTCTATCCTGCCGGTACACATTACCCTTATCACCCTGACATTGGGAGGATACTGGTACCTGGACACTCCTGCCGAATCTGCTGCTGCATAACAGCACCAATGGCAAAAAAAGCCCAAGATCCTTGGATTATAGCCCTCCTGGGTCATGACATACTCCTCTTATTTCTTTTCCGCTTCCGATCCTTCGCCGCACCCATCCGGAGAAAAAGCGTGGATCTGGGCGAAGATCTCCTCGTCGGTAAAACCGCCCATGCTGATGGCAAGGACTGGGCAATGGGAAGCACAAATGCCGCATCCCTTGCAAGATGCAGTAATGGTCTCCGCCTTTTTTCTCTTCCCCTCCTTGACCATCTGAATGGCATTGAAAGGACACAGGCTGGCGCAGATGCCGCAACCTATGCACGTGGCCTTGTCAATCCTCGAAACTATTGGTTCAACTGCAACCTTCCCCTTGACCAAGGGAATGGCTGCCTTTGCAGCAGCGGCCTTTGCCTGTGATACGGCTTCTTCAAGCCCTTTGGGTCCATGGGCCAGACCACACAAATATACACCATCGACGGCCACTTCTACCGGTCTTAGTTTGGCATGTGCCTCCAGGAAGAAGCCGTCTTGGGTCAGAGGAACTTTCAGAAGTTTCGAAAGATTTTCGTTCTCTCCTGGTGCTATCCCTGTGGACAAAACCACCAGATTGGCTGGAATGGATATCTCTTCACCGAGAAGGCGGTCGTAGACATTTACCTTTATGCCCCTGGCCTGCTTGACAACCTCAGGCCTATTATCAGGGGTGTAACGCAGGAATCGAACACCTTTCTGCCTGGCTTCCCTGTAAAGGTCTTCAGAAAAGCCATAAGTACGCATATCCCTGTAAAGGATATAGATGTTGGCATCGGGTTTGAGTTCCTTTATCTTCAAGGCATTTTTGACGGCCTGGCTGCAGCATAATCTGCTGCAGTGCTCCATGTCTTCACCACGGCTGCCCACACATTGAATCATCACCACATTTTTTGTGGTCTTGAAGCCGCTTTTGCCTTTGGCAATCCTTTGTTCAAGCTCCAATTGGGTGAGCACCTGCCTGGACTCTCCATAGCAATAGCCCTTGGGTTTATATTCCTTGCCGCCTGTAGCAATCACCATTACCCCGTGATTGACCATCTCGGTCTTGCCGCCAGTGGATATGGTCGAAGTGAAATTACCCACGTAGCCTGAGGTGCTTTCAAGCTCTGAATCGAGCATCACATCTATCTTGGGATGTTTTTCAACCTTCCTGACAAGATCCTTGAGGATCTTTCTTGCATCCTGACCGTCAACCGTCCAGGTCAGCTTACGCAGATTGCCTCCCAGCACCTTGGACTTTTCAACCAGAACGGTCTCAAAGCCTTGATCAGCTATACTCAGCGCCACAGTCATGCCGGCGGCACCCCCACCCAATACCAGGGCCTTTTGTGTGACATCTACAGTAGGCTGTGCCAAAGGTTCAAGCAGCCTCGCCTTGGCCACGGCCATGCGCACCAGATCCTTTGATTTCTGGGTGGCCTCCTCTGGCTCTTGGGCATGGACCCATGCGCATTGATCCCTTATGTTTGCCATCTCAAACAGCGCAGGATTAAGACCTATTGAGCGTAACGTCTCCTGAAACAGCGGTTCGTGGGTCCTGGGTGAACAGGCAGCTATCACCACACGGTTGAGCCTGTTCTCTTTCACCTTTTGTGCAATGGCCTTCAAGGCGTCCTGCGAACACGAATAGAGGGTATCTTCATAATAGGCCACGTTAGGCAAAGAGGCTGCATAATCCCGCACGGCCTTTACGTCAACCACCCCAGCGATATTTACGCCGCAATGGCACACAAAGACGCCTATACGGGGCTCTTCTTCCTCCAAGGCCTTGTCCTCGTCTGGATAGGTTACTGTAATCGTCTGGCTTCCCCTGCCTTCTTTTAGCAGCTCAGAAGCAATGGCTGCAACCCCTGATGCCTGAGTGACACTCTCTGGTATATCCTTTGGCCCCTGGAAGGCTCCAGCTACATATATGCCATTTTTGGTAGTGGACAGCGGTGCGCCATGGGAGGTTTTGCAAAAGTCATAAGAATTCAGTTCTATCCCGGCTATATCTGCAATGGCGTGGGCATCTTCTGGGGCATCGAGCCCGACCGAAAGCACAACCATATCAAATAGATCTGAATGGGATTCCCCATCATCCGTAGTCCAGGTGAGGGCCAATTTGGAATCGATCTGATCTATCTTGGGAACCCTTGCCCTGATCACGTTGAGGCCATACTTTTCCTCGGCCCGCTTTCGTGCCGCGTCAAAGCCTTTGCCCTGTGTCCTTACATCCATGAAAAAGAGTGAAATATCGAGATCTGGTTCATGCTCCTTGGCCACCGATGCCTCTTTTATGGCATACATGCAACAAACTGAGGAACAATAGCCGTTACCGCATGTTACATCCCTTGAACCAATACATTGCAGGAAGGCTATCTTTTTCGGGGTTGCCTGGTCTGAAGGCCTGACGAGATGACCTTCCGTCGGTCCGGAGGCACAAGTCAGCCTCTCAAACTCATAGCTGGTCACCACGTCTTGGTAACGCCCGTAACCGAACTTTTCCAATACGTCGTGGCCTACCCTGCCAAAACCAGGCGCCAGAATGACCGAGCCCACCTTTAGCTTCATATTTTTGGGCTTTTGGGAAAAGTCGATGGCGCCAGCAGTGCAGGTCTGAGCACACAAGTTGCAGGTCTGGTAGTTGACCCTCAAACAGGCCTTTGGATCAATATAGTAGCTTGTTGGAATTGCCTGTGGAAAGTCTATATGCGTGGCCCGGGTGATGTCCAGGCGCTCGTTGTAGACATCGGCTATGGGCCTGGGACAGTACATGGTACATACACCACATGCGGTGCACAAATCTTCATTAATGTACCTGGGCTGCTGGAACACCTCAGCAGTGAAATTACCAGCCCTACCCTTTATGGATTTTAATGTGGCACTTGTCAGAATTTCTATGTTTGGAGACCGACCGGCCTCTACCAACTTGGGTGCCAGTATTCAGATGGCGCAATCGTTGGTTGGAAATGTCTTGTCAAGTTGCGCCATGACCCCGCCGATGTAGGGTTTCTTCTCAACCAGATAGACGTAATACCCCAGATCGGCCAAGTCCAAAGCAGTCTGGACGCCGGCAATGCCGCCGCCTAGGACCATTATTGCACCTGCTTTGCTCATATCTATATTCCTCGCTCGCAAATAATGGCGCTCTGTCTTCAACAGGCAGAGCGCCCTGATTTCACAATCCTATCTCTTGTCGATCAAGATGCCGAAGGACCATGACAGCCCACATCGTGCAAGGCCCCGCCTCCTGGAGAGCCAAGCTCACGACGCATGGCCATGTCAAAGAGCACCCTTTCCTTTTTCTTGTCAAGGCCGAGGTTACTCCTGGCCTTGTTAATCCTGTCGATCATCTTGTTTGCAAACTCATTTGCTGTCTGGGCAAGATCCCAGCAGCCACCGTATATTTCGTCCATTTCCTTGAAACAATAGTCAGTCACAGACTTGCAATTAGTAGTAGGAAATGATGGACCAAAGACGGTGTAGACACCACTAGATACAAAATATTGCCCGATTGAAACCGCTTTTTCACTCATCCATTGAGGGGCACAGCCTGCAGCAGGCAGGTCGCTTATATCATCTCCCAGGCCGCCTGTAAGGACCATCTCTGTGGCTGCTATCAAGATGCGGCTGTTATCAACACAAGAGCCCATGTGCAGCACAGGAGGACATCCAACTGCCTCCAATACCTCCCTCAGTCCATCGCCTGCCATGGAAGCAGCCTCGGGAGACAGAAGACCTGCCCTTCCTATGCCAGTAGCAGCACAGCCAGTGACCAACACGAGCACGTTGTTGGCGATCAGTTCCTTGGCAAGCTCCACGTGGATTTCATCCATAACGCGGTAGTTATCGCAACCGACTATGCCTGCAACGCCGCGAATACGGCCATTGATGATATTGTCGTTTAGAGGCTTATAGGAGGCCCTGAAACGCCCGCCCAGGATGTAGTTTATAGTTTCGTGGCTGAAGCCTGCCACAACGTCCATCTGATGAACCGGGATCATGTGCTTTCCGCGCTCTGGGTATTTTTGTATGGCCCTGCGCACAATCTCCCTGGCCACATCAAGGGCGCGATGCTCCTCAAACTGGATATGGGTGGCGCCTGTAATCTTGGCACGGTCTGATGTTGTAATAAGCTCGGTATGATAGTGCTTTGATACAGGGGATACGCCTTGCATGATGCACTGAACGTCCACTACCATTGCCTCAACGGCG
>JALVPX010000104.1:0-526 GCA_027031565.1 Deltaproteobacteria bacterium
GAACAGCCTTTTTACAGCTTTTGCGCCCTTTTGTTTCCTGTCGTCCGCCTGTCCTGCTCCAAAGCCAATGCTCCTGGCTTCCATCTCCCTTGCGCCAATGTTGGAAGTCATGATCAGTATCACATGCTTGAAATCAGCAGTTCTACCTGTATTATCGGTAAGCTTGGAATAATCCATGACTTGAAGCAAGATATTGAATATGTCTGGATGCGCCTTTTCTATCTCGTCCAGGAGCAAGACGCTGAAAGGGTGCTTCCTTATCGCTTCTGTCAGAAGTCCTCCCTGGTCAAAGCCTACGTATCCCGGAGGTGCGCCTATCAGCCGGGCCACGGCATGTTTTTCCATGTATTCACTCATGTCAAACCTGTGGAAGTGGACCCCGAGCACCTTGGCGGTCTGGCGTGCCAGTTCCGTTTTGCCCACGCCGGTAGGTCCTGTAAACAAAAAAGAACCTATTGGTTTGTCAGGATGGGTGAGCCCGGCCCTTGAACGCTTGATTGCCCTGGTGACCGTGTAGATGGCCTCA
>JALVPX010000104.1:536-1668 GCA_027031565.1 Deltaproteobacteria bacterium
CTGGTAAGATTCTTGGCAGGGATATTGGCCATTTTGGAAATGACATTTTCCACGTGCCTTACCGTTATGGTAGCCGGGCCTTCGTTTACCGGCCGATTCAGTCTTAGAAGGGCTGCTGCCTCATCTATTACGTCTATGGCCTTGTCAGGCAGGTGCCGATCGGACAGGTACCTTGCAGACAGTTCCGCTGCCGCCTTTATTGCATTGTTAGTATACCGGACATTGTGATGCCTCTGGTAGTGTTCTTTCAAGCCGTGAAGAATCTGGATTGTTTCTTCAATAGAAGGCTCGTTCAGGTCTATCTTTTGGAATCTGCGGGAAAGGGCCCTGTCCTTTTCAAAATAATTTCTGAATTCTTCGTAGGTGGTTGAACCTATACACCTTATTTCTCCGCTTGCCAGTACGGGTTTTAATATGTTGGAGGCATCAAGAGAGCCTCCACTAGTGGCTCCTGCCCCGACTATGGTATGGATTTCATCAATAAACAGGACGGCATCATCCTTCTTTTTTACAAGTTCTTCTATCACCTCCTTGAGCCTTTGTTCAAATTCACCCCTGTATTTCGTGCCAGCCAGGAGTGCTCCCAGGTCGAGTCCGTAAATAGTAATGCCCTGGAGTGCCTCTGGGACCTCCTTTAAAAAGATCTTATAGGCAAGCCCCTCTGCAAGGGCCGTCTTGCCCACGCCCGGCTCTCCCACATAAATGGGATTGTTCTTACGCCTCCTGCACAATATCTGCATGGTGCGTTCCAGCTCGTTTTCCCTTCCTATCAGCGGGTCTATCTTGCCTGAGGCAGCCTTATGGGAGAGGTTGACTGTAAATTTTTCAAGGGCGGTAAGGGGCCTGTCCTGCCTCTTTTTCTCCTTGGAATCCGCGTCTTCCCGGGCAGGCCCGGACACCTTGGATGCAAAGGTGGAATTTGCTACTTTTGCAATGCCGTGAGATATGTAATTGAGTATATCCAGGCGAGTTATGCCTTCCTGCCTGAGAAAATATACTGCATAGGAGTTATCCTCTGTCATAAGCGCACTTAGGAGGTCTCCCACATCTGCCTCCTCTTTGCCAGCTGATTGGACATGCATGATTGTCTTCTGAAGCACCCGTTGGAGAGACGTTGTGGGTTGCGGGGTTT
>JALVPX010000105.1 GCA_027031565.1 Deltaproteobacteria bacterium
GCAGTGTATCCCCCTTTCAAGAACGTTCCTGGCAACTTCATAGTGGAGTGTTGTCGGAACAACAACGGAAGCAATGTTAATTTTCTCAAGGAGATCGTTGTAGTCTTTAAAGGCCTTGCAGCCTGTTTCAGAGGCAATCTTTTCTGCCCTGGCGAGATTTACATCGGCTACACCTGCAAGCTCCACATCTGGAAGCTTGGAATATTTCTGGGCGTGAAATTTACCTAGGTAACCAACTCCGATTACACCGGCTCTGATCATTATATCTCCTCGTCTTTTAGTGCGACTATGGCAATTTTCGCTCGATCGGCAAGCCTGAGCATGGCCTCCTTGTCGAACAAGAGTGTCTTGTCCGCCTCGACAGCAAGCACTGAGGCCCTTACATCTATCATGTTCTTTATGGTTCCGGCACCTATCGAGGGAAGATCAAAACGATGGTCCTGGTTGGGCTTGCATATCTTTACCACTACGGCTCCTTCTCTGCCCAGCCTGCCCCCGCGCCTTATGGTATTGTCGGTTCCCTCTAAGGCTTCAACCGCCAGAACTACTTTGTCTTTGACCACAACACACTGGCCAATGTCGAGTTCTCCTATTTTTTTTGCAATCTTCCATCCAAATCGGATGTCTTCCAGCTCGTCTTTGGTGGGTGCCCGGGTGGTGAGGACACCGGCTGGTGCCGCCAGATCCGTTAGCAGACACGTAGCAGATATAACTTCCAGGCCTTCTGTTTCAAGTTCATTTGCCACCGCCCGCAATATGGCATCGTCCAGGCGTCTATCCAGCTTTCGCCACAGGCTGAGGGCGCGCAAATCCGGCCTTACATCCTTGAATATGTTCTTCTTGGTGATGGTCCCAGCAAAAAGCACCTGCCTTACACCGCATTTTTTGAAGGTCTTGATCAGCTTTCCCAATTGGCCAAGGTGTATCCACTGCGTATTGTCTGCCTCAGCAGCAACCGCCTTATCAGTGTCACCCTTGTGTGCTACGACCACGGTATTAAGGCCCCTTTTCTTCGCAGCCCTTATACATAGAAGCGGAAATTGCCCCCCGCCGGCCACTATTCCTATTGGAGACTGAAACCTATCGAATGTATCAGAATTGTTCATCTTCCCTGCTAGAAGCAGAAGGGATTCCCCGTTTGGATTCTTTCACGAAGTCGAGCAGTCTTTTTACTTCTGGAAATTGTTCTACTTCCTCTTCAACTTTTTTTACTGCCTCGGCCTTCAAGAGGCTGCTCTTAAAGAGGATATTGTAAGCCTTTTCCAATGCCCGGAGTACTTCCCGGTCAAAGCCGTGTCTCCTCAAACCGATCTTGTTGAGCCCGTAGAGCTTGCCCCTCTGGCCCCAAAATTTGACATATGGAGGGATATCCTTGGCCGTTCCTGACAATGCGCCAAGAAAGGCGTAGTCACCTATGTGACAGAATTGATGAACTGCCGTAAGGCCACCCATAACCACATGGTCGCCTATCACAACATGCCCGCCAAGAGTGGCTCCGTTCGCCATTATCACTCCGTTTCCAATCTTGCAGTCATGGGCAATATGAGAATAGGCCATTATCATGCACTTTTTCCCTATTGTGGTCAGGCCGCCGCCTTCATCGGTTCCCCTGTGTATTGTGACAAACTCCCTGACTATGGTTCCTTCACCTATTTCCACGGAGGT
>JALVPX010000106.1:0-4914 GCA_027031565.1 Deltaproteobacteria bacterium
ATATACGGAAAAATACTGGGGAACCTTCAAATGGAACCCCTATACATTGTCTTTTGATCTGATAGATGCGGGAGTCGGAACAGGTGCCAACCGGTAATTGGACATCATCTGCCCTGGATACACCAATGCGGCGAGCGTAAGTATTTAAGAGGTGGTCCCTGTTCGTAGTCATGCCGCTAATTTCAAATCAGGCCTGGTGTATCCAGGCGAGGGTTTATCCCAATTTGTTTCATCCGGGGTCTTGCCCTCAAGGCTGGAATGGGGACGTTGGGCGTTATAACAATCAAACAAGAGGCGAGAGGCCTTGCCGGCCATGGAGCTACGAATGTTGGTATCCTTGAGTGCGTAGGTGAACGCATCACCGCATATCCTGGTCCCATTTATGCTGAAAACTCTTCAGGAGCCACACACTAGACCTGATCCGCACCTGCGTATAAACCCCACGGCTTTTCTTTCAAAGAGACTTTTTAAAAGGCGCTTTCACCGATTTTTACGGCATGAGAATCAAAGACTCTACGAGATACAAAGTTTTTAGAATGACAAGCGTGGGAGCGGGGGCTGGGAGTGGCTCCTGAACCATTTTTAACGTGAAGAAGATGAAGAGCCTTCAAAGACGCACGGCGGACCTTTAAAAATGGTGAAGGAGACATACCAGCCGCCCCATTAAAGAAGGTCAAAAACTGTCCTTACAAATAGCACGCATTAATATGAAATCATTAGGCTACCTCGCACCTAAAATATAATCCTCGAAATATCCACAACATGAGACCTCTGAAAAACTGCCTCTTTTGCCAATAGCTGCGTTATCGTTGCGAAAAAATGCTCACATACCCCAAGTATGCTGCGCTTTTTTTCGCTCCTCAGGCCTTGCCCTTTTACAAAAATCCTAATTTTTTGAGGTAGCCTATTGTCAAAATCGATCTGCTTACTTTCTCAAAGTGGCAATCATCCTGTTTTTGTGCAGGAATATATCGAGGGCATCACAAATGTGATTAAAGGTGGCATTGCTGGCGAGAAGGGCCTCGGTAGCCGCACCTTCCTTGCCGATTATACAGATTCCCAAGGCAGCTTCCTTGAGCAGCAGGGCGTCGTTGCAGCCGTTTCCAATGGCAGCAGTATGTTCCCTGCCCAGCTTTTCCAGGAAAGTGAGTTTTTGTAAATCTCCCCGACCAGATTCCAGGGGATGAAACTTCACCTGTTCAACTCCTTTGAATTCTGACTGCAGGTCCTCTGCAGTCTGGTAGGTGTCAGCTGTCAATATATGGATATTGAGTACATTTGATATCTCTTTGAGCCTGTCAACTGTGCCTTCAATAAATTTGCCTTCTGATGTCAATGTTCCGTTCAAGTCAAGCACCAGATTTTCAAGGTCATAAAAAACTCCACAGGGTAGATCTACGATAAATCTTTTGGGAGCACTCATTAACTTTGGCCTCCATTGCTCAAATTCACTTTTCCCAACAAGGCCTGGCGAACCTTGGAGGGCAAGAAAAATACCATAATATCTGCCGCCTTTCTAACAGTTTTTAAGACATCCTCAGGGCCATGCCAATTTTCCATCAAGACTGATGGATCGGTCCGGAGCATCAGCCTCAGGATGGACAGGGCTATGAGATAAAGATCATCAGCAAGGCCGAAGAATGGGATCCAGTCCGGTACTAGATCTACTGGATTTAGCACATAGGCAATTGTGGCACCGAGAATGGCCTTGTCTGCTCTGGAGACCCTGGGGTCTTTCAAAAGATTGACCAAAAGCCCTACAAAACGCGGCAGAAGGGCCAACAACCTTTTTGCTTCGCCTTTTTGTTGCTCTTTCGGTGTGTGCATCATCTCGTGACCTCATATTCTTGGAACATTTTTGAGCTTGAATACATTCTCGCATTATCCAAGAGGCCTGTGTGTCAAATATGCGAATAGCAAATTAGAAGGCATCGTTTATTCAGCTGGAAGCAAATGCAGAAGAGCATTGGCCTCTTTCATAACATCACTATTCTCTTGCTCCTGGTTTGTCAAGTTGGTGCATTGAGACTAAAATAATAGTGAAATAGTAAACATTGTGAGGAAAATTGAAAATGAATCCAATCATCGAGATATTTTTTGAGGCGTGGAAGATCCTGCTTGATGCAGGGGTTTATGTCCTTCTGGGTATTGTTGCTGCGGGGCTCCTTAAGGTATTCCTGAGTCCTGCTGCCGTGGCCCGTCACCTTGGACAGGGTCGCCTTTCTTCCGTTTTCAAGGCAGCTCTTTTCGGCATACCTTTGCCGCTTTGATCCTGCGGCACGCTGCCGGCGGCTGCGTCTTTGAAAAAGCAGGGTGCCAGCAAAGGGGCAACAGCTGCGTTTTTGATTTCCACCCCTGAATCTGGACTCGATTCTATGGCAGTAACATATGCCCTGCTGGATCCAATAATGACGGTTGCACGGCCTGTTGCTGCCTTTTTTTCAGCCTTTTTTGCAGGAATTATGGAAAACATTCTGGACAGGGGCGAAAAAACAGAGGGATCTTCCGAAGAGCCTCCTGATCTTTCCTGCCCGGTTGACAGCTGCTGCACCGGTGAGGAGTGTCCTCCTGAAGAACATGCTGCCCATCACACATTTTTAGAGAAGGTGGCTTCAGGCCTGAAATATGCTGTTACAGAAGTGTGGGCGGATCTGGCAGGCTGGTTCCTGCTTGGACTTGTCCTGGCAGGCCTGATAACCGTTTTTGTACCCAAGGAGCTTTTGACCATACACCTTGGTGGCGGCCTCTCTTCCATGATTCTGATGCTCGCAGTGGGAATACCCGTGTATATCTGTGCAACAGCTTCCACGCCTGTGGCCGCAGCGCTGATCATGAAAGGTGCAAGCCCGGGTTCTGCCCTCGTATTCTTATTGGCTGGTCCAGCCACTAATGTTACTTCACTTTCAGTAATAGTGGGCATATTGGGAAGAAAAGGGACTGTCATTTACCTGGCCTCCATTGCCTTTTGCGCTGTGATATGCGGTCTGGCACTGGATGCATTTTATGTGCATCTGGGCCTGTCGGCTGCAGCTACTGCTGGCGAGGCCGCCAGGATCCTTCCCTATTGGCTCAGGCTCTTGGGAGCGCTCCTGCTCCTTGCCATGTCTGTTAAACCAGTCATCGAAAAAATACAAAAACGCCTTTCAGGCCGAAGGAAACATGAGCCTGCTGCTTTAGCTGCCCCTGGAGCAGGGAAGGGCGGCTGCGGTTGTGGCTGTAGCAGCAGGGGAGGGCCGGAAATCTCAGACCAGGACATAAAGAGTCTGGACATAAAAGCCTGCGCTCCTCCAAGGGATCGCTGATAATATAGAGAAACAAGGCACAGATATTTGTTCAAGGCCGTGCATCTCAAGCTATGCACGGTTTTTTTCTAGAATATGGCTGGAAATTGTTCACTATTAATGAAAAATTTAACAAAAAGCGCTTTTTTTCCGAATCACTGAACAAAGTCTTAAACGATCTTCGTTGCTGTAACTACTCAGACTTCTTGCTTGGAGTATTAAGGCTATGTATTGGAAAGATATGGTCAAGGACATTTCCGAAGTGGCCAGGGACACCCTGAAAAAAATGGTGGTTCATAGTGTTCCTCCTCTTCCATGTTATTACGAAAAGGAATTCCTGGAAGTTGCCCAGAAACTTGGGAAACAGAATGTCTTGAGGGCTGCTGAAAAGGACAGGAAGTTAATTGAAAAAAGACTAAACGAAGTAATTACAAATACGGAAGACGCAGTGGGCGAGACCAAGGAGGTGCTCTTCAATTTTGAACAGGGGGCCTCGGAATGCATTGATCAATTGGAGAAGCAGCTCACAAAGGTGTCTGAAACTGCTGTTTCCAAGGAGGGGCTGAACTACGATATGGAGAGCCTTGCTGCTGTCAGGGAAAGGCTTCAGGAGGGCCTGCGCCATGCGTATGAAAAGCTTGAGGCCCAGAGCAAGATGTTTGAAGAGCTCAGGCACCAATTGCATCAAGATGCACTGACCAAGGTGCTGAATCGAAGATCTTGGGACAATGACTTGAAGGAGATGCTGGAAAGGGCATGGAAGGAGGAAAATGAAGGGACATCCTTTTCCCTTGTTCTGGCAGACATTGATTTTTTCAAAAAAGTGAATGATGATCATGGGCATGTTGTTGGTGATGCAGTTTTGAGGCAGTTTGCCTCGCTCCTGAGAGATCATTTTTCACGATATGGAACGGTTTATCGTTATGGAGGTGAAGAATTCGGCATCATTCTTCCTGGATTGACCCCTAATGAAGCCGCAGAGCGAGTTGAAGAATTCAGGCAATACCTTCAAAAGACCTGTTTCACAGCCAAGAAAGGACGAATTAAATTGAGGATAACTGCAAGTTTTGGTGTGTGCGGTTATGAGCCAGAAGTCAATGCAGAAGACTTGGTGAATGCAGTTGACATGGCCCTCTACAAGGCCAAACAGTCGGGAAGAAACAAGGTCGAAATGGCCTGTAACACCCTGCCTGCAGAGAAGCTGGAGGCATTGGCCTGAACTTAGTCGTCCTGGCTGGAAAAAGAGTTACAGGGAATAACGTTATTTCTACTGTAGATGTTTTAGGATAAGCCTTTGCAGGCTGCTAGTGCTGAATTTGTTTGCCACTTGTTCGTTAAGGTTTTTCAATGGGATTTCAGCCCTGGCACTTTGTCGGTGCCCACCAGCTGCCCCAAGTTGTCCAAAGACCTTTTTTGCCAGTTTCCCAGCATCCTTCTTGTAGCCGTCGCACCTGAAGATCACTATCAACTTGTCACCGCAGCGCCCTGATACAATCACCCAGCCGATATCGCTAACGTGGGTGAAAAAATCTGCTACGATCACGAGGATGTCCGGATTCGCCACCCGGCCCAAGTGGGCATAGATCCTGTTTTTACTGAATTTCATGTTCTGTAGAGCGGCCTTGAAGTATTT
>JALVPX010000106.1:4924-5329 GCA_027031565.1 Deltaproteobacteria bacterium
ATACTTTCTGAAATCTGCGGTTTCGATCCTGTTCAACAGGTTCTGATTTATGCGTTTAAAAAGATATTGAAAACACAATACATCCTGGGGTGCGGCCTTTTTGGTAAAATTCTGCGTATCCACCTTAATGCCGTAAAAAAGTGCAGTGGCAAGGGCAACCGCCGGTTTTATTCTGGCAGCCTTTAGGTATTCCGTCAGCATGGAACTGGTGGCACCGTAGTCGCTCCTAATGTCAACAAAGGCTGCTTCCCAACCCTCGGTTGCAGGATGATGGTCAATAACAGCATCATATTCGAATTCGGCTATTTCTGGATTGTGGGGAGGCTGGGAATCAAGAAGTACGATTTTGGTATGCTCTTCTGGCAATACAGATTTAAGCTTAACAAGGGGTATCTTGAGCAGTTT
>JALVPX010000107.1 GCA_027031565.1 Deltaproteobacteria bacterium
CTGGCAGGGCAGGATAAGGATGCCACAGGCCCAATCGTTAATCTGCAGGCAGAGGCGCAGTCAGAGATTTCAAACGACCTCATGATAGTCAGGCTCCAGGCAATGGAAAGGGGAAAAGATGCAGCTCAACTTGCGGACATCGTAAACTCAAAAATGAGAAAGGCAGTGGCACTGGCAAGAAAGGTAAAAGACCTGCGCGTCAAGACCCTGGGATATCGCACCAGCCAGTGGTGGGAGAAGGGAAGGCAGAAGGGCTGGCAGGTCAGCCAGGATCTCGAACTCAAGGGAAAGGACATGAAGTCCCTGACCGACTTGCTGGGCAGGCTTCAGGCCTTCTTGCACGTAACGAGCATGGGGTTTGAGCCCTCAAAGGAGAGGGTTGAAGCAGTCCAGAACCGGCTCATTGCCATAGCGCTTCAAAAATTCAAAAAGAGGGCGGACATTGTTGCAAAAGAATTGGGTTTCAGCAGGTGGACCCCAAAAAATCTATCCATTTCCACCTCTGGGCGCTATCCCAAGCCTGTACCAG
Source organism: Deltaproteobacteria bacterium (assembly GCA_027031565.1). GTDB lineage: Bacteria > Desulfobacterota > Dissulfuribacteria > Dissulfuribacterales > JALVPX01 > JALVPX01. The sequence goes on from JALVPX010000107.1 coordinate 530, forward strand.
TGTACAGGGCCAAGATGATGTCCGAAGCCGCAGACAGGGTGACTGCTCCAGAAGTTGCCCCTGGCATGCACGTGGTCAAGGTTAATGTGGATGGTTCTGTTATTCTTGTCAAATGACGCGATTTTTACAGACTTCTTGGAAAAGTGCCCCTGGAAGATTCAACTTTTCCTAAGCACGTGATGATGTTACGCACACTTTAGGGAAATTGCCAAAAAAAATAAGCGGAGCCACATAAGACTCCGCTGGTTGTTGTGGGAGGAGATCATGTTTGGAGGAGGTGTTTTTTACTTAATCTCTATCTGCTTGGCCTTGGTCTCTTCCTTTTTTGGAAGGGTAATCTTCAAAACCCCCTTGTCATACTTGGCTTCGATCTTTTCCTGGTCCACAGGTACTGGAATTCTAAGGGCCCTGGAAAATGCTCCATACCTGGTTTCCATCCTGTAGTAATTCTCTCCCTTTTCTTCCTTTTCACGTTTCTTTTCACCTTTAATGATGAGCATGTCACCAGATACGGAAACGTCTATATCCTTTGGCTCCATTCCCGGAAGCTCCGCCTCGACCACCACAGCATCCTTGGTCTCCTTCAAGTCAATGGCGGGCACCCAGGTGGTCTCTGCCTCTGCAGGAAACAGTTCACCTCTTCCAAAGAAATCCTCCCATAATTTATCCATTTCCTGCCGAAAACGGCTCAATTCCTTCATTGGCTTCCATGGAGTAATCTCAAACATCTCTTTTCACCTCCTGTGCAATCATTCCTTTCGTTTATAGGAATAAGCACTGTGCGAGGTGAGTCAAGAGGCGTTCATTTTTTGGACAAAATATCTTGTAAAATTGCGCAGGTGCCCCGGATCACCTTCACGCATTCCCGGCGCCTGCTGTTCGGGTCTTTGTAAAAGCTCTTCACGCTGTTTCTGTCTTGCCAATCGACCCTGGCGATATTGGAGCAATTTACGCCGCCATATTCCTGCGTGAGCTTCTCAAAACCCTTGACGAGCTCGAAACTCAGGCGCCACATATCCTTGTGATCCCTGTCCTGGGGCCGTGTCTTGCCCATGGTGTATCCAATAAGGGCCAGGGCGCCAGACAAGGTTCCGCACACCTTTCCGCTGCTCCCCATGCCCCC
>JALVPX010000108.1 GCA_027031565.1 Deltaproteobacteria bacterium
TGGAGGCTCCTGCTGTTGCTGCTCCTGCTGTTCTTGAACCGTTGTCTCCTGCTTCTTTTCCTGTGTTTCCATGGTCACCTGTTCCATCCTGTCTATAGCCTCAGCGGCTTGTTTTCCAATAGTTGTTACTTTTAAGTTAGTACCATCAAATAATTCAAATTCCTCGCTATCATTCTTCAAGCGGGAAATTGCACCCTTCGCCTCTGCTGCCCGGACCTGCCCCAAGGCCCACACGGCGTAGCCCCTGGTTGCGACATCCTTGGAGCCAAGAAGGTCAAAGAGTGCAAAAAAGGAGGAATTTTTTACCAGTTTCGGATAAGCTGCCCCGATTCTGCCGATTGCCCAGAGTATTGCCGGCCTGGAGGGCGCGTCTCCCATAAGCCCCAGAATATGCCTGACAAAGGAACCGTAAAGACCGGGCTGACTTCGAATAATTTCACCGACTGTTTCAATAGTGCCCCAATTGGCCGCGGCAGAATCATTGGCAGCATAGAGAAGCCGTCTCAATAGATCACCTACTGCAGCAGGGTCTTCCTGGGCAAGTGCCCCTGCAACCCCTCCAAGCATCAAAACAGCCCTCCACCGGGCCTCCGGGTCGGCATTGTAGAGAAGTCTCTGCATCTTTCTCAGGACAAGCCTGTCTTTAAGCGCCATTTCTGTAAGGCGGGCTAGGTCTTCCTGCTGTACGGCCCTTGCGACCTCTCTCTTACTGAACCTGTTTTTCCTGGCCTCCTTTATCTTTGTGCTGGCAGATGATGGAGCCAAAGGCGGCGGTGCCGGCGCTGTATGATACTTGAGCCTAACCCCTTCTTCCTTGGTATCCCTTATATCGTCGTTCAGCCTGATAAAACTCAGGGCTCCCTTGACCCTGTGCCCCTCGTAATCGTGGCCCGCAGGATAAATAAGGTGCTTGTTTATATCGTAGCCCTCTATCAGGGCATCCTTGTAATCCTCCCCTGGCATCAGATCCCAGGCCAGGTCCAAATCGGTGTCGCAGGCAAATTCAAGGGCCTCCACCATTGCTGCACCAAGGTTGAAGCCGGTAACATCATGGACGAAAACCGCTCCGCAGGAGCAGACACCATATTCAAAGTCGCCTCTGCGCATGGGTTCAAGCTCTTTCGGCCTGTCCAGGCGCTGATTGCAGAAGGGACACCGGGGTTCTATTATCTCATAGCCTGAAGCCATACTTTATGAATACCTGCTGCCTTATGACTGCTGACCGCTTAGCTTGGCTTCAAAATCCGGGTGAATGGGATAACCAAGCTCCTTGGCCTTGGACATGGCCTGACTTGCCCTTTCCAGGTCACCCTTGTAATAGCAGGCTACTGCCAGATTGTTGAAGGCAAGGCCGAATTCCGGAGCAAGACTGACGGCCTTCTCCGCCACTTCAACTGCCTTGTCAAGATCATTCAATTCCACCAATACAGTTGCATAATTGGTAAGGGCCGGCACCATCTCGGGCTTTTCCTCCAGGGCCTGCTGGAAATATTCAGCAGCGTCCTCCCATTTTCCCATCTGAAGATAGGCTGAACCAATATTGGCCATTGCTTCTGCGGCTGCAGGATGGGCGTTGAGGGCCTCCTTGTTTTCCCTGATCCCTTCTTCCAGGCGCCCTATCTGAAAAAACAGGGTCCCTAGGTTTATACGGATCTCAAAGGAGGCAGGATCCAGTTTGAGGGCCTGCTGAAAACTCGATATGGCATCATCCGCCCTGCCGGCCTTCCAGTAGGCAAGTGCCAAACGATGATGGGCCACCACCGAATTCTTGTTTTCTTTAACCTCTTTTTCAAGATCATGTATTATCTTATCCAGATCACCTGATTTTATTGGGTTTTGAGCCATTATTCCTCCTGATATATTTCGCCTTTAACCAGCGCTGTGTTTATATTAAAATATTGAGGGAACAACCTCTGAACGGAATCTCAAAAGATAACACAAATCAATAAATTTCCCAAACTCTAAGAAATAGCAAATTAGAGATAAATTTTCGGACCATGACATAAAACGAGGCAGCACTTTTATCATCTGCTGCCCTGCCTTCAAGAATAAAAAAGTCATTGGGGGCCTTCCAGGAGCCGCACCAGATTAAACATGAAGCAGGAAGTGTTTCTCCAATGGGATTCATGCCGTCAATACTCGAAGGAAACATTATTGCACAATACAAGGCAAAAACGGCTGCAAATACAGCAAAGGATAAACACCCAGTGAGCCAATCTGAACCTGAAAAGCCGCCTCAATGCGAGGACCAAGAAGGTTTAACATGCGTGTTGTGCGGAGGCCCGGCCCAGCTCCAGGGCCGGTGAGCCAATGCAAAGGTACTCTGCAGGTCCTGCGGAGTAGAACTCCCCGCGTCTCATTACAGTGAGCAGATCGATGAATTAAAGGACAAAATGATATGTGAATTCAACAAGAATACAGACCAAACAGGCAGCCCCTGAGGACTGCCTGCTTATATTCCATATTTATATCTTGCTTTAGTTAGACCCTCTGCTCCTCCTCCCTGACGGAGATAGTCACCTTATAAAGCACTGTGAGGATGAGGCCTCCCACAGCCCAGATGGCGGTGGCGATGGTGATTTCAGGGAACGTGGGATGATATTCGGTTATCACCTCAAGGGGGTTCGGTATGAAACCGCCTATAACAAGACCAACACCCTTATCGATCCATGTTGCCAGAAAGACACATGCACATCCTATTGCAAGCCAGAGAGGCCTTCTCCTGATGGGAGGAACCAGAAGTATGAATATACCGGCAAAACCGATGACAATGCATGCCCTCATGAAGGGAACCAGGTTGCCATATTCTCCAATACCCCAGAAAAGGTACTCCAAGGTTGCCTTGTGGCCCGGGATATTGCTGTAAAAGGCTGTGAAGAATTCCATACCCATGAAGAAGAAGTTTACGATCATGGCGTAGCAGATGGTACGGGCGATATTCTGCAGTGCTTCCTCGCCTGCATCAAACTTGGTAACCTTTCTAACAAACAGAAGGATCATGACCAGGAGAGAAGGCCCGGCTGCAAATGCAGATGCCAGAAAGCGGGGAGCCATAATGGCTGTCAGCCAGAAGTGTCTTCCAGGAAGACCTGCGTACAGGAATGCCGTAACTGTATGGATACTGATGGCCCATGGGATGGAAAGATATATGAAGGGCTTCACCCAGCCGGGGCACGGAAGCCCCTTCTTGTCGGCAAGCAGCGTATTGTACCCGCATATTATGTTAATGATCAGGTAGCCGTTAAGGACAATCATGTCGTAGAACAGCATTGAATGAGGCGTGGGATGCAGAACCACGTTCATCATTCTCATGGGCTGCCCGATATCGACTACGATAAACAAGAGACACATTACCACTGCCGCAATGGCCAGGAACTCTCCGAACACCACTACCTTTGCGTACTTGGTATAGTGATGCAGGTATTTCGGAATGACCAGCATTACGGCCCCGGCTGCAACACCGACAAAATAGGTGAACTGGGCAATATACACTCCCCAGGAGATATCCCGGCTCATACCGGTAATTCCCAGACCGACCTTTAACTGGTAGAGATAGGCTAAAAATCCGGCCCCTATTATACAGAGTAAGAATATCACCCATCCCCAGTATACAGATGATCCTTTTAATGCCTTTTCAATCATGATGACCTCGCACTATACCAGATAAAATACTGATGGTTTGGTTCCAAGTTCCAGTTTGCGCCTGAGGGAAACCCTCTCCCGAAGAATCTTTCTCACGTTGGAATTTTCATCTGCCAGGTTTCCAAAGTGCATCACGTCAGGACATGCCTCCACACAGCCCGGCTGTTTGCCCTCTGCAAGCCGCTCCACACAGAAATTGCATTTTTCTACCACTCCGCGCATCCTGGTAGGGAACTTCTTGTTGAGTTTGCGGCCCTTCTTGGCCATCTCCTCTTTCAGCTTGATCCTGGGATCCAGCCAGTTGAAGCTCCTGGAACCGTAGGGGCACGCAGCCATGCAGAAGCGACAGCCTATACACCGGTGATAGTCCTGCGCCACTATGCCGTCGGGCCGTCTGAAAGTGGCCTCCACAGGGCAGACCCTGGCACACGGCGGCTCATCACAGTGGTTGCACATGAGGAGAAAAGGCAGTTTTTCCAGGACCTCGTCATATTCATTGTAACTATCCGTAAATACGTGTTCGTATTCATCTTCCCATACCCACTTTATCTCGTCCTTGGGGTTACCCCAGTCTGGCACATTATGGATATGGTGACAGACATGAATGATCTTTTCTGCCTTTTCCTTGGTGATGGCCTTCATGTCAATAAGCATGGCCCACCGGGTCTTGGGACCTGCTTCCTCTGCCTTCTCGTGGGCCTCGCCATGATGACCTCCGTGATGGCCTTCGTGCTCCATCTCGGCATCGACCTTCCCTGGCCTCAGCAGCTCAAATGCACTGCCTCCGCCAAGGCCAATAAGGGTTGAAAGCCCGGCTACTTTTAAAAATTTTCTTCTATCCATACTCATAGCTTGCTCCCATTTGGATCAAAATGACAATCCCAGCAATAGGGCTGCACTGCTGCGTAGTTATGACATTTATCGCAGAAATCCTTCTTGTTGGAGTGACACTTCATACAGGTATTCTGCAGGCTGATCCATACCTTCTTTCCTGCCCTGTTTACGTACCACCTGTTGCCGTCCCTCAGGGCCTGGTCCCGCCAGTCATTCAGAAACTGCATGTGGGTGGTTATCATGAACTTGGTATCTTCCACACACTTCTTCACTGGCAGCGCCTTGATGGCCGGTGTATCCAAGCTCGGCTTGGGCTTTTCAACCGGGGACCCATGCTGGTATACGAAGGGAAAGAGAAAAATCCCGGCAAAGATGAGCAGTCCAATTATGACCTTTCCTGAATCATACATCTTCCTTTACCTCCCCTCTTCCTGGTATCTCTTCGCCCCTAAGGTTGACAGTACGTTCATTTTCTCCTTCCATTATCAGGGCGTTTGCCACAAGCTCAGAGATACCGCAGACATCCATGCCGGGAACCCAGTATTCCATGGAGGCAGGCAGAACCGCTCTGTCAATGGCACACACACATGAAAGCATGTTGACCCCAAAACGCTCATGCACATACTTGACTGCGTTTGCCCTTGGAAGGCCGCCTCTCAGTCTCAGCTCCATATTCTCACCGGCATTCAGGCCCGCGCCGCTGCCGCAGCAGAAGGTCTGTTCCCTGATGGTGCTTTCCGGCATGTCATAAAAGTGGTTGCAGACATTTTTGAGTACATATCTTGGTTCCTCAAACA
>JALVPX010000109.1 GCA_027031565.1 Deltaproteobacteria bacterium
GTACCAGTACTTTGCGGTTTTTTTCAGTTCCCAATCATGTGTTCCGCAGGAAAAATTCAGCTCAGGAGGCCTGTACCAGGCATGGGTGTGATCGGTGAAAATTATTTTGAACAGCAAGGAGTAGTTCTTACCGCATTCATTTACGTTTTTCGCCTTTGACCATCCGCTGAAGGACAACATCACCGGATACGGAGGTTCAAAAAAAATGGGTTTTCCTTTCCAGCCTATTTGGAGATTTTCTTTTCCAATAATCGAAACAGAAAAATCTCCGCTGTGTGCAGTAGAGGCAGACCATTCACCCAGACGCACTTTAAGGCCCTTGCGATGCGGATAAAGATTCCAGTTTTTAGGCATTCCTGTCTTGTTTGACCCTGTTTCAAAGCCTGGGTTGGCCACCAAGTTTGGCCCTATTCCTTTTAAGAGTCCTAGAACTATCAAGGAACTAAAAAAAACAACGCAACTGCATGCTACAAGGGTTGCTTTTTTTGAAAATCTTATACGGCCGGTAAGGAATTGAAGGGTCAGGAATATAATAAAACCCATGGTTACGGCCACATAAGTGGTTCTGCTGGACGAGATGGATATATATATCAACTCCATCACAAATATGAATCCGAAAAATACCGAAAGCAGTCTCCTGTTTTCTTTAAGTTTTTGAACAACTAAATAGAGCACCAGGAAGAGCTGGCTGGCCAAGGTAACAAAACAGGTGTTTTTTGCCCCGAAGGTGGACGAGAAGAAATGTTTTTTGTCAATGGGGGCCAGGAAGGGGAGTTCTACTTGGGTTTGGACGAGGCCGACCAGAGTGACGATGGCAAAACTCATTACAAGCGAATAGAGGGCGGTGTTCCAAAATCGTTTGGATATTAGAAAAAGAGTCAGCAAAACGTAGAAAAGAAAACACAAGGTTGCCCACTGATACGCCTCATACAAGGCTGCATGGGGAACCGCGGCCCATAAGGCAGACAAACAGATATATAAGGTCAGCAGGCAAAGCGAGGCTAACATGATTCTGGTTGTTTTGGAGACGTGAAAAAGGACCGCCTTCAATTCGTTGAAATGGGCAATTGTCGACCACGTAATCAGTAACCATGCCAATATCTGGACAGCCACTAGCTTAGGCTCACGATAATTGACAAAGATCCAAGAGTCATTGAATCTGCCTGGAACGAAGATCAAGGGAGGGACGAAAAAAAGTGCACAGATCAAGAAAGAGGTTATACTAACTTTTAGGCTATTAATAATAGACAACTTACCCATCTGGCTTTGTCTTTAAAGTGCATTCTGGCACTATATTGTGCAGGTGCTGTTTTAATTTTTGCACATTTCTCATTGAAGCAGCCATTTGTAAGTGTACGATCTCCTGCTGGAGCCATTCCCAATCTACTTCCCTGCTTTTTGCCAACAGCAATTTTTCATGGCTGGTGGGTTTAAGATCCTCTTTTTGATGAAAAATTTCTTCAAACAATTTTTCACCGGGTCTCAGACCTGTATAGATGATTTCAATGTCCTTCCCCGGGGTAAGGCCGGAAAGCTTGATCATCTGCTCTGCGAGTTCACGTATCAAAATGGGTTTGCCCATGTCGAGAACAAATATTTCACCACCATCCCCCATTGCACCGGCTTGGAGAATCAGGCTCACTGCTTCAGGTATGGTCATGAAATATCGAGTTATTTCAGGATGTGTGACCGTAACCGGCCCCCCATCCTTTATTTGTTTTTCAAAAAGGGGAACAACAGATCCTGCAGAACCCAATACATTACCAAACCGCGTGGTGATAAACTTGGTTTTTGAACGATGGTTAAGGTTTTGGCAGTATAGTTCTGCAATGCGTTTCGTCGTACCCATTACATTGGCTGGGTTGACTGCCTTATCCGTGGAAACGAGCACAAAGCGGTCAGCATCGTAACGGTCAGCGGCATCGGCAACTATTTTTGTGCCCAATACGTTATTGGTAACCGCTTCGGCAGGATTTATTTCCAGCATGGGGACGTGCTTGTAGGCTGCTGCGTGAAAGATCACATGCGGGCTGAACTTGGTAAACACCCAGTTGATCCTCTCGTCATTCTTTATATCCCCCAACACCGTGACAAGTTTCAGTTCAGGAAAGTCTGATCGAAGTTCATGATCTATCGTGTAGAGATTGAATTCGCTGCTGTCTATGATAATCAATTTGGCAGGCTTGATCGATGCTATCTGCCTGCACAATTCAGATCCTATGGAACCGCCTCCCCCGGTAACCAGCACGTTTTTACCCTTGAGATATCCTGAAATTGCCAGGGTGTCCAGCTTTACCACATCCCTGCCTAGCAGATCTTCCACTGTGACCGGCCTCAAGCGTTCGGCATCAATATCCATGCCCCTCATCTCAAAGATCGAGGGCAGTGTGCGGCATTGCACGTTTGCTTGATTACATAAGGATACGATCCGCTGGATAGCAGACCTGTCTGCAGACGGTATGGCCAGTAAAACCAGTTCGATTCCAAGGGCCTTGACAATTTCCTGGATTGAATTCGTATCGCCTATTACGCGTATGCCATGGATTTCGCGGCCATGTTTTTGGACGTCATCGTCAACGAATGCTAGAGGTAGATACTCAGGCCGGTGCAGCAGATCCCTGACAAGCAATTCTCCTGCTCTGCCCGCACCAACTATCAGGGATCGTTTGCCTTCCTTTTTTTGAAGTTTGATACGTGAATCCTTGAACCATCTATAAGTTAGACGGGAAAGGCACAATCCCGAAGACAATAAAATTGGATAAAGCACCAACACCGAGCGCGGAACTCCGTGCATGCGCAATACAACAGATGCCATGAGGGTCAACAAGAGGCTGCCCAAGCCAACTGCTTTCAAGATGCGAATGAGATCTGGTATCGATGCAAAACGCCAGAAACCCCTGTAAAGGCCTAGCAGCCAAAAGATTGCTCCTTGTATAGGGATGGCACTCAGCGCCAGCTTCAACAAAGATTCAAGATATTCAGGAGGAATGGTGTCGAAATTAAATCTCAACCAATAGGCGAGCTCAAGGGCAAGGGGTATCCACAAAAGATCATGGAGAACCGCAGTCCACCTGTTTAAGAGTAGGAATTTTATGACCTTTCTGCCCATTAGCGCCTCAATGGTTCAAGGAGGCCTTTAAGACATCCGATACAAAAGCTACGTCACTATCTCTCATAGAAGTTCCTGACGGAAGGCAGAGTCCTTTTTGAAAAATCCTTTCTGACACTCCCCCTCCGGTTATTCTATTATTGGCAAAAATAGGTTGCAGGTGCATGGGTTTCCAGACAGGCCTTGATTCGATGTTTTTGGCCTCTAAGGCGTTTCGGACATCCTCCGGTGTTTTTTTCAATATGGAATGATCGATTTGTATCACAGTCAACCAACAATTTGAAACGCAGTATGGTGGTTCCGGCATAAAGGAAATTCCTTCAATTCCGGCAAGATGTTGTTTGTACTGCCTGTTGATCTCTCTGCACCGCTTTACTCTATCCTCCAGTACCTTGAGCTGACCTAGGCCTATTGCAGCCAATACATTGCTCATGCGGTAATTATAGCCAATTTCAGTATGATGATAATAAGGGACAGGTTCCTTGGATTGGGTGGCCAGTTTCCTGGCATGTTCAACCAAGTCCTTGTCGTCCGAGGCCAAAAGCCCTCCGCTGCTCGTGGTGATTATCTTGTTGCCGTTGAAGGAATAGATGCTGGCGTATCCACCTTTGCCTGCAGCCCGTTTCTTATATGTGGAACCCAGGGATTCAGCCGAATCTATTACCACTGGTATTTCATACTGGCTGCACAATTCAGTAACAGCGTCTATATCAATACAGTTTCCGTATAAATCAGTAGGGATGACAGCCTTTGGAGGTTTGCCGGTCAGCCTTATACATTCTTCGATGGCTTGAGCAAGTAGAGCGGTGTCCATGTTCCAGTTTTGGGGATCCGAATCGATGAACCACAACTCTCCACCCTGAAACACCACTGGCGAAACACTGCCTATAAAAGTCAATGTTGAGGCCATGACAACGTCGCCAGGCTCGATCTCCAGGTGGCGCATGGCCAGATGCATTGCAGCAGTACCACACGATACGGCAACTACGTAAGGTATGTCCAAAACAGCCGACAGTTCGGCCTCGAATTCATCTAATGCAGGCCCAACAGGTGCGATGTAATTAGATTCGAAAACATCTCTTACAAAGTCCAATTCAAGGCCACTCATATGTGGCGGGGACAGGAAAATGCGTTTTTTAGCCATCTACCCGACCGGCCCTGGGTCCAACAATTTTGGCGCCATCCACCAGATCATAGTGTACAGTCGTTCCTGCACCAATCAAGGCATTTTCACCAATTTTTATATTGGGAATGATCACTGAGCCTGCACCCACCAAGGAAAGTTTGCCAACACGGACTGTACCACAAAGAACAGCTCCTGGAGCAATGTGAACATAGTCGCCAATGGTGCAGTCATGATCTATGCTCGCTCCAGTATTGATTACAGCGTGGTTTCCAATCCTCGTGCACGCATTTACGGCAACATTGGCCATGATTACGGTACCATAGCCTATCTTGACATCCCTTGCAATGGAGGCACTCGGATGGATGACACTGGCAAAACCAAAACCATGATCCGAAAGCCAGTTTGCTACAATTTCCCTTGCCTGGTTTTCGCCAATGGAAACCACCGCCTTCAAAGGGCGCTTCGATATCTTAAAAAGCTCTTCCCTTCCGCCAATTATGGGATAATCAAGAAGTGTTTTCCCCTTCAAGCCAGGCCTGTCGTCCACGATAAAGGCGAGTTCATGCCTGTTTTCCTTTTCTATTATGTCAACTATGACTTTGGCATGCCCACCTGCCCCATAAAGGAATATCATCTTTTTGCTAGAGGCCATCTGAGTTTGATCCTGAAAATTTGGTCATGGTGGCCTGCCCGGGTTCATTAATGCCTTCCCTGGTCAGAACCTTCCACAATGTTAAAAAAAGTATTTTAACATCCAGCCAAAAGGATTGGTTGTCAACATACCAGACATCTAGTTTGAAGCGTTCTTCCCACGAGAGGGCGTTTCTGCCGTTTACCTGTGCCCAGCCTGTGATGCCTGGTTTGACCTCATGGCGCCTGGCCTGTTCAGGTGTGTATTTCTCCAAGTATTCCATGAGCAGAGGTCTAGGCCCCACAAGGCTCATATCCCCCTTGAGCACGTTCCACAATTCAGGCAATTCATCCAAGCTTGTGGAACGCAAAAAT
>JALVPX010000110.1 GCA_027031565.1 Deltaproteobacteria bacterium
TCGCTGGATCCGAAGACAGCTCCAATTTCTGCACCCTTGCCTTGCTGAAGCAGTACAGTCACAACCAGCAGGAAACATATTATTATATGCAAGACTATCAACAACGTAAACATACTCTATTTATCCTAATTTTATTAATTATATGAACAATGCCTCCGCCCTTCAAGCGATCTGGCACGTAACTATTCCGGCAAAACTGTCTGGTTCCAGGGCCGCGCCCCCAACCAGTGCCCCATCCACGTCTGGTTTGGCCAGCAATTCGCTTGCATTAGAGGGTTTGACCGAGCCACCATACAATATACGTATTTGCTCTGCAACTGCTGAACCATACTTGCTGGCCAGAAGACCACGGACAAAGGCGTGGGCCTCTTGTGCCTGCTCGGGAGAAGCTGTCTTGCCGGTCCCGATGGCCCAAACAGGTTCATAGGCAAGGACGACCTTGACAATATCGTCTGGGCTCACATCTGCAAGACCAGAATCGACTTGATTCCTCAAAACTGAAAAGGTGTTGCCTGCTTCCCTCTGCTCAAGGGTCTCGCCAATGCACAAGATCGGGCCGATGCCGTGTCTGATGGCTGAAGTAACTTTTTTTGAAATCACATCATCCTGTTCCCCAAAAATGTGACGCCTCTCAGAATGGCCCAAAATGACCCATCTGGCACCCAGTTCATTCAGCATCACCGGGGATATCTCCCCTGTGTATGCACCCTTTTCTTCATGATGCATGTTCTGCGCCGCAAGCGCTACACTGCAGCTCTCACGCTCCAAGGCATTGGAAAGGGCGTGGAGAGCAGTGAAGGGAGGGGCAATTACTACATCACGCCCTTCGATCCCTTTTATGGCAGGCAGGAAGGCCTCAAGGAACTCAAGCCCCTCCTTTACGGTCTTGTTCATCTTCCAGTTTGCAGCTAAAAAGGGCTTTCTCATTGAGACCTCCTATTCCCTTGAAGAGCACTCTTTTAAGGCCTTAACCCCGGGCAATTCCTTGCCTTCAAGCAGTGTCAAAAAGGCCCCGCCACCAGTGGACATATAGCTTATATTATCCGTTTGGCCGAACCGCTTCACTGCCGCATTTGTATCCCCGCCCCCGCTTATGCTCAATGCAAAGGAATTGCCTATGGCCTCGGCCATTGACCTGGTACCCTGACTGAATGGATCAGTTTCAAACACGCCCATGGGACCGTTCCACACGATCGTCTTGGCATCTTCCACCACCTCAAGAAAAAGCCTTGAAGAGGCTGGACCTGTATCCAACGCCATCCACCCTTGCGGTATTTCCTGAACAGGAACCATCTTGGTCACTGTATCCGGAGAGATGGCCTGGGCAATTATAACGTCGACAGGCAAATAAAATTTTATGCCCTTTTCCTTTGCCCTTGCCATTATATCTCTTGCGGTTTCAAGCAGTTCCTCCTCCACCAGCGATGCCCCAGTCTCAAGCCCAACTGCCTTTAAAAAGGTGTTGGCCATGGCGCCGCCAATAATCACCTTGTCGACTCTTTGGAGTATATGTTCTATGGCACCCAATTTCCCTGAAACCTTTGCACCTCCGAGTACGGCTACCAAGGGCCTTGCAGGGGATTCCATGGCCCGGTTGAAATAGTCAAGCTCCTTCTTCAACAA
>JALVPX010000111.1 GCA_027031565.1 Deltaproteobacteria bacterium
CGGGGGGCAGCCGGGAATATTGATAATGGTCTGGCCCTTGACAATATCCTGCACGCCGACTGCGCCTGTTGGGTTGGGCTTGGCAGCCTGGATGCCTCCGAAGGCAGCACATGTACCGATGGCTATGACCGTCTTGGCCCTTGGTGCAACCTCGCTAACGATATCCAGTGCCGTCCTGCCTCCAATCTTGCAGTAGATGCCGCCGTCCTTGGTGGGAATACCGCCTTCCACAACGCATATGAATTTCCCCGCATTCTTTTTGATGGCATCATGAAGGTTTTCCTCTGCCTGCTTGCCCGCTGCAGCCATCAGTGTTTCGTGGTAGTCAAGGGATATGAGGTCCAGGATCAAAGTTGCAATATCCGGCCTTGCTGCGCGCAAAAGCGATTCCGAACAGCCTGTACACTCCTGGAAATGCAACCATACCACGGGCGGTCTTTTGGGAGACATGGCTGCTTCAACCATTTTAGGGACTACATCGGGTGAAAGTCCCAGGGTAGCGGCAGCCAACGCACAGCCTTTAAGGAACGTTCTGCGGCTGACACCGCCCCCGACAAAATCTTTTGCGTGATCATTATTGAACATCTTTGGCCTCCTCTATTGTCTGAAGATTTTATCAAGTGAAAACGGTATGGTTACGACTGCATCCACGTAATGACGGTCTGAAAACAGGCCGTTTTCTTCTGATGTCAGGTTGAATTCATATGCATATCCCACGGTTAACCATTTGGTCACGGGGAATTTTGCCCCTATTGCCATGGTGGCAAAATTTCTGTGTTCGCTACTGTTTTCTCCACCCAGGTTGATTAGGTCACAGCCATTAAATGTGGCTATGCTCGCAACAAGGTCGTCTTCCTGCGAGGTCCCAAGGGTCTGAGAAATGGCGTTGCCCAGGCCCTCATCCTTGACAGCCTGCCTGATATAGCCCTCCCTGTTGCCTGCCTTTATGGTGTAAAAGTGATTGATCTCAATGAGTGGGTGAAACCAAGAAATTATCTCGTAACTTGCATGCCAGGAGTCAAAAAAGAGGTAGTTTTCTTCGGGGGAGTCCATTGGCAATACAAAGCCCAGGGAGCCGGCAAGCTCGAGTTTGTCAAATCCCTTGAGGAATAGAAGGGAAGGGGCAAGGTTTCCGTCTCCGTTTCCCTGAAAGACCTGGTCACTGCCGGTTGGAAACTCATAAATAATTCTTCCAGAAAGAACTGTCTGGGTCTTTGGTGAGTAGTAAAAGGAATACTGAAGGCCTGCAGCAAGATCGACCCATCCATCGTGGTCATTAAGCGTATTGCCAGGGCGGCAGTTTATGTAGCCGCTTTTGACAGCAAGAATGGAAAGGCGTTCATTTATGGAAACACCCGCCTGCAAGGCAAAGCCTCTGACGTGTCCGTCCAGGGGCAGGTCCTTAACCCCAAGGGCATTATCCACCACTGTATCCACCCTTGAGGGAAGATGTTGGTAAATAAACACCGGCCTAACGAAGGTCTTATTCAATGCCCCACCTACGGTATAAACCGGGTTGCTCATGGGCATTATGTAATTATCAAAATCTCCTGCCCATGAAAGGCCGCATAGAAGTAAAAACCAACCAACAACTAGTGTCATGATAGCA
>JALVPX010000112.1 GCA_027031565.1 Deltaproteobacteria bacterium
ATGATATTGAAATAATAAAGAGAATCACTTCCATGGTGGATAGAAGCGAATATAAACGCAGGCAGGCGCCTATCGGACCCAAAGTCACCTCCCGCGCCTTTGGGTGCGGCCGCCGTTATCCTATATCTCATAAATACAGGCCATGGAATAGGCTTTAAACAATGGAAAAGGGTGCTTATATCAGAGAACTTCCTGAAACAGGGGCAGTAACCGGCATATTTTGTGTGGCTGAAAAAAGGCTTCTTCAAACCAAGAATGGTTCTCCATATCTTGCTCTAACCCTCGTAGACAACAGCGGGGAAGTAGAGGCCAGATTATGGGAAGATGTTTCAGACCTTGCCCAGCTCTTTGAAAAGGGCGATTTCCTGCACATAAAGGGTGAATGCCACAAGTTCCGGGATGCCATACAGATAAAGATCAACCACTTTGAGCCCATACCTGTGAATCAAGTTGATCCCCAAGACTTTCTCCCTTCTGCTGATGCCGATCTGGAAGATCTGTGGCAGGAATTTGTAAAATGCTCCCGCCGGGTAAAGGAGCCTGCCCTGGCCATACTACTTCATACCATGATCAAGGATGCAAAATTCAAGCAGCTTGTCTCCACGGCCCCAGCTGCCAAAAGAATGCACCACGCCTATTTAGGCGGCCTGCTGGAACACACTGTTTCGGTTGCAAAATTGGCTATGCAGGTATTGAAACACTATACCCATCTCGACAAGGATTTGCTCCTTGCCGGGGCGTTACTCCACGATATTGGAAAAATCAGGGAGTTGTCCTATGACAAACCTCCAATAGACTACAGTGATGAAGGCAGGCTTATAGGGCACCTGGTCTTAGGCACCCAAGAAGTGGATCACTATGCCAAAATAGGTGGAATCGATCTGAATTCAAAGATATTGACCAGCTTAAAACATCTGATACTGAGCCATCATGGCCAGCGTGAATATGGCGCACCGGTATTGCCCATGATGGAAGAAGGCGTGGTGCTACACCTGATTGACGACATGGACGCAAAACTCAATTATTTAAAGGGGCTGAAGCTTTCCCTTGATGGAACAGAACAGCAATGGACCCAATATCAGCGGATCATGGACCGCTATTTTTTTCTGAGCCCGGATCAGGCTAAGGACCAAGGTGCTGCCTCGGAAAAGAATGGTGACGATGAGACACGCTTGGGCCAAAAAAAGCTGTGGGATTCATTCTGATAACCAGGCATGGATTGTGACATCGAAAAGATATTTGATCCTTATGACACCAGGCCGCTCAAGATCGTTTCCCGGGCCTTGGAAAAGGGCCGTATCGCCCATGCCTACCTGATTACAGGCCCTGATGCCGCGGCAACTTCTCTGACCGCTTCGGCCGTGGCAAGGCTGCTTTTGTGTAGCAATGTGTCCAAGACCCGAAATGGTCTTCGGCCCTGCAACCAGTGTATAGCATGTAAAAAGGTGCTAAGCAGCGTTCATCCCGACCTTTTGCAGGTGGAGCCTTCTGGTGCCACAATCAAAATCGATCAAATAAAGGATATTCAGCGCCACATGGCTTTCCCTCCACTTGAAGGTAACAGGCGCATGGCAGTCATAAACCAGGCAGAAAGCATGGGGCTCCATGCAGCCAACGCGCTCTTAAAGACCCTTGAGGAACCACCTGGCTATGGCCATCTGATCCTGGCGGCCCTGAACCCAAAGGCAATACTCCAGACCATAGTTTCCAGATGCCAGCATCTGCACCTGGGTCCCATGCCAGAAAAAGCAATTTCCTCTTCCCTTGTCAAGATTGGCATAGATCATCCATATCTGCTCCATTTATCTGAAGGCAGCATTGCAAGGGCCGGCTATCTGGTTGCCTCAGATACCCTTAAATTGAGGGACCTGTTCATTGCATATTTGCAAGAGAAAGAGTGTTGGGAGGCCATGTTGATGAAGCTGGCCCAGAGGGCTTCCCAGGACCAGGAATCTTTCAAGCTGCTGATTCACATAATTGCGAGTGTGATACACGATGTAATTATATTGAGCGCAATCAGGCCTGATAATTCTGATGGAATCGACGATTACTTGTACTGCCCGGATAAAAAAGAGGATATGGCAAACCTTGCCCTGAATTTCGACATGGAGCTGTTGGAAGAGTACGCAGATCATGTCATGGAAATGGAAGTTCACCTGTCGAGAAATGCCAATAAGTTGTTGATGGCGTTATCACTGCTTTTGTTTTGGAAAAACAAAAAGTTTGGTACATTATTTCCCTATGGAAAATGAAAAGGAGACAACAGGGCTTGAAGAAGCTGCAGTCACTGAAGATGGCAGCCCGGAGGCCAAAGAATATGAAAAATTTCGGCTGGCGGCTATAAGATTGAGGCCGGGCTGGCCTCTGCACCATTATTGTGTGCCGTCCGAGCTGGCAGTTACAGATGGTGAATGGGTTGTGGTGCCCACCGACCACGGTGAAGAAGTAGGCATTGTGTGCGGTGCTCCACTTAATGTCGTCCTGGCCAAGGACGCAGCCCCTCCCAATATAATCCGCCTTGCCTCTACCTATGAAATTGAGTGTTATTACGCAAACTTGGACAGGGAAAAGGGCGCCTGGAAATTATGCATGGAACGCATAGAGGCACACAAGCTGAGCATGAAGCTTGTGAGGGTTGAAAGCTTCTTCGATGGCAGCAAAATCATTTTTTATTATTCTGCAGAAGGCAGGGTCGATTTCAGGGAACTCGTGAAGGACCTTGTCAAGGGCCTGAGGACCCGGGTGGAGATGCGCCAAATCGGTGTCCGCCACGAGGCCAAAATGACCGGCGGCCTTGGCAATTGCGGCCGCCCCCTGTGCTGTGCCAGCTTTCTAAACTCCTTTGACCCTATTTCTATCAAAATGGCTAAGGCCCAGAACCTGCCCCTGAACCCCAACAAGATCTCTGGCTTGTGCGGAAGGCTTCTTTGCTGTCTCACCTTTGAGTTTGATACCTATGTGGAGCTCGCCAAGAGCATACCCCAAATGGGTAAACAGTGCGTCACACCAGCAGGGGAAGGCAAGGTCATACGCCAAAACATACTCAAACAGACCGTAACTGTAGCACTTCCCGAGGGGGAACAGGAATTCAGCGCGGAAGACCTGCAGCGCCACCAGGAGGGCCTGGAAGCCCAGCCCAAGGAAGCAGAATCGAAGAGCCAGGCAACTCCTGGCAAACAGGAGCGCAAAGATAAAAAGGAAGGAAGGAAACAGCGCTCAAAGGGAAAGAAAAAAAGGGGCAGAAGGAGGCGCAGCAAGGCCAAGGCAAAATCTGAAAAGGGGCGCCGGAAGGGATAAGATCGGAAAATGGACGAAAAAACAAATTTTTACATAACAACCCCCATTTATTATGTAAACGCGGCTCCTCATTTGGGGCACGCATATTCCACAGTTGTGGCAGATGTTCAGAACCGCTTTCACAAGCTCTGCGGCGAGGAAACGTTTTTCCTGACGGGTACTGATGAGCATGGCGACAAGGTAGTTGAGGCAGCAGCACAGGAAGGATTGAGTCCAAAGGAATACGCAGACAAGATCAGCAACATGTTCAGGCAGACGTGGCCCCTGCTCGAAATAGAACCAGACCGGTTCATAAGAACCACTGAGCCTGACCATGTCAAAACTGTTCAATATGTCCTGCAGAAGGTCTTTGACAAGGGCGACATCGAATTCAAGGAGTATGAAGGCCTTTACTGTTTCGGCTGTGAACGCTTCGTGCTGGAGCGGGAGCTGGAGGATGGCAAATGCCCGGACCATCACACTGAACCCGTGCGCCTCAAGGAAAAAAATTATTTCTTTTTAATGAGCCGTTACCAGGAGTGGCTGATTGACCACATAAAGAAAAACCCGGAATTCATCACCCCCGAAAGGTACAGGAACGAGGTGCTCTCTTTCCTAAAAGAACCCTTGGACGATCTGTGCATTTCAAGGCCTACCAGCAGGCTCACTTGGGGAATTCCACTCCCTTTTGATCAAAATTATGTCACATATGTGTGGTTCGATGCACTAATAAACTATTTGACAGGTATTGGTTACCCCGACTCCGAAACATTCAAGAAGTTCTGGCCTGCATGTGAGCATGTGATTGCCAAGGACATCCTGAAGCCGCACGGTATTTACTGGCCAACAATGCTCCGTTCCCTGGGCCTTGAGCCATACAAGAAGCTGCATGTCCACGGCTATTGGCAGATGAAGGCGCAAAAGATGTCCAAGAGCCTTGGCAATGTTGTAAGGCCTAAGGAATTATTGGAACTTTTTGGTGCCGAACCGACCCGTTACTGCTTGATGAGAGAGATGGTTTTCGGCCTTGATGCAGGCTACAGCGAGGAATCTTTCCGCACCAGGATAAACGCGGACCTTGCCAACGACCTGGGCAACCTTGTGAGCCGCGTGTTGACGATGGTGAAGAAGTATTTCCAGGGCCAGGTGCCGGAATGGGAGGAGCCGTCCGGTCCTGAAAGCGGGTTGAAAAGAGCATTGGCGGAGTTGGTGCCGAAGTGGAAGTCAGACATGGCCTCGTTCCAGGTGCACAGGGCATTGGCCTTGATATGGGAGGTCCTCAATCAGGCAAACAAGGTCATAGACACCACTGCACCTTGGGCATTGGCCAAAGAACCTGCTCAGGCCAAACGTCTCGGAACCATTCTCTATACCCTTCTTGAAACACTGAGGATCATTGCCATCCTCACATCGCCTGTTTTACCCGGGGCCTCAAAAAAGATTTTGGCTGCTTTGGGCCTTGAACCTTCCGAGGAACTTGACATAGATTTGGCCAAAAGCTTTGGAAGGCTTGTTCCACAAAGCAAGACGGAACGGATTGCAAGCCTGTTCCCCAGGCTGGAGCATCGAACAGACCAAGAAGGCATTGAAAAGGCAAAAAAGATGACAGGAAAACAGGAAAAGAAAAAGATTGACTATATTGATATCAATGATTTTGCAAAGGTGGATCTACGGGTTGCAGAGATTGTGGGCGCTGAGCCTGTGCCAAAGGCAGACCGCCTGCTTAAACTGACAGTCAAGTGCCCTGAAGAACGCACCATCGTTGCAGGCATTGCAGAGCATTACAAACCAGAAGAGCTGGTTGGAAAGCAGGTGATAATCGTTGCGAATCTCAAACCTGTAAAACTTCGCGGGGTAGAATCACACGGCATGATGCTGGTTGCAAAAGATAATAA
>JALVPX010000113.1:0-8613 GCA_027031565.1 Deltaproteobacteria bacterium
TGAACCTTATGACGTAAGGGATCCCGCTGGCCTCCTTTTCAGCAATTTCATCCTTGGTAAGCGCCCGGCACTTGCGGTCATACTTGAAGGGCTTTTTGGCCTTTTTGGCCTTTTCACGCTTTGCATCGAGCTCCTCCTTGGTGCAAAAACACTTGTAGGCATGACCTTGTTCCAAAAGCCTTTTGGCCGCTGCCTTGTGATCCTCTGAAAACTGCGACTGATAATATGGCCCTTCATCCCAATCCAGGCCAAGCCATTCCAACCCTTCCAGTATGCCTTTTATGGATTCCTCTGTGGAACGCTCAACGTCCGTGTCCTCGATCCTCAATATGAACGTCCCATCATGTTTTCTGGCAAAGAGCCAATTAAAAATGGCGGTTCTGGCACCGCCTATATGCAAGTATCCTGTAGGGCTGGGAGCAAAACGCACCCTCACCTCTTGATTCATGCTCATGATAACTCCGTATCAGCTAATCGCTTCTTTCTCCTGCAATGAATTCTGAAACCATCCTGTAGGCCTCATCATCTGTATATTGCCTCGGCGGATGTTTCATCAAATAGGCGGACGTGGAATAAATCGGCCCCCCGTGACCGCGATCAAGGGCCAGCTTGCAGCACCTTATGGCATCAATGGCAACGCCAGCAGAGTTCGGGGAATCTTCCACTGACAGGCGAAGCTCCAGGTTCATTGCTACATCGCCGAAGAGCTTGCCTTCCATTCTTATGAAACATATCTTGTTGTCATTTTGCCAGGGCACATAGTCACTGGGCCCCACATGTATGTTTTCATCCTCAAGCCTGGTGGCCGCCACGGCCTGTACGGCTTCTGTTTTCGAGACCTTTTTGGAAGCCAGGCGCGCACGGTTCAGCATGTTGAGAAAATCCGTATTCCCTCCGGTGTTGAGCTGGTAGGTGCGCTCGAGCTTGACGCCCCGCTTCCTGAACAAATCCGTAAGGGTTCTGTGCGTAATGGTTGCGCCGAGCTGCGCCTTGATGTCATCACCTACGATTGGGATGCCTCTTTGCCTGAATCTTTCAGCCCATTTTTCATCACTTGCTATGAATACAGGGATACAGTTTATGAATCCTATGCCTGCTTCAAGGGCGCATTCAGCATAAAAACGGGCGCCTTCTTCTGAACCTACTGGAAGATAATTGAGCAACAAATCTGCACCTGACTCCTTGAGTGTTTCTACTATGTCTTCTTTGGATGGATCAGGTTCATCAGAGGGCACAAAGGTGCGATGCTCAGGATAATTCTTCATATGATCTGAAAAACCGTCCAGAACCGGACCCTTTTTGACCACGACACCAGATTCTGGCAGATTATCACAAAAGATGGTGGTACAATTGGGTTTTGCAAAAATTGCCTTGTTGACATCTTGCCCGACTTTTCTTTTGTCAATGTCAAAGGCTGCTGCAACCTCTATATCATACGGATGGTAGCCCCCAATATTCCAGTGCATGAGGCCTATTGCATCTTCACCCTGGCCTTCTTTATAAAAATGGAGCCCTTGAACAAGAGAACTCGCACAATTTCCAACACCGGCAATTGCGATCCGGATTTTTCCCATGTATCAAACCTCCTCTGTGCCCAAAATCAGGCTATTATCAAACCTAAAGGCTGGTCTCTATGAATCACCTGATATTTCGGGTGAGATCGTCTTGGGTTTTTTCGAAATAAGGCCCCCTCGCAGGGCCGCCTAACTTTGTAACATTTATAGGAGTTTTGCAACCCTTTTAGTAAATTATTCAGGGCTGACTTGCATATCGCCTCCTGTTTTGAAAATATCGCCCATGAGAATGCCTGTTGAATTCCTGAACCACAAGGGGTTGTTTTTGCTTATGAGAATAAAAATGAATGAAAATTCAGTAAATTGGCACAGCTGGCAGTGGCAGGTATCAAACTCCATATTCTCAACGCGTCAGCTCAAAATGTTGCTTGGGGACTCCCCATGGGCTGAGCTGCCGCAAAAAGTGGAAAAGATCTATCCGGTTAAGATTACACCCTACTATCTCTCATTGGTTGATCCCGATGATCCAAATGATCCAATTGCAAGGCAATCTTTTCCAGATATTGAGGAGATCGAAACCGAAGTTGTCCAGGATTCGTCTGAGGATCCGTTGAATGAACATGAACACATGGTCCTGCCGGGACTGATACACCGCTATCCTGACAGGGTGCTTTTGCTGGCTGCACATGAATGTGCTGTACGGTGCAGGCACTGTAACCGGAAACGAACCTGGAGGCGCCCGGAGGCCATCAGGAACATGGAACAGATAGACGAAGTGTGCCGTTATTTACGGGAACACCCTGATATCCGGGAAGTTATCCTATCCGGCGGAGATCCTTTGATGCTTCCGCTGGAATTCCTCGAACAGATGTTACGGAAAATAAAAGAAGTTTCCAGCGTTGAAGTTATACGAATTGGCACCCGGGTGCCTGTGACATTACCCATGAAAATAACAGAAGGGCTGGTGGACCTCTTGAAGAGATACAGGCCTTTGTGGGTGAACACCCATTTCAACCACCCTTTAGAGATCACCAAATGGTCCAGGCGGGCATGCGAAATGCTTCTGTGTGCAGGAATTCCTGTTTCGAACCAGACGGTGCTCTTGAAAGGCGTAAACGACCGGACGGCTGTACTGAAAGAACTTTTTACCACCCTGCAGGCAATGATGGTTAGGCCTTACTACCTGTTTCAGTGCGACAAGGTTATGGGAACAGACCACTTCAGGGTCCCGCTTTCAATAGGAATCGAAATCATGGAGGATTTGTGGTGCAAAATAGGCGGTCTTTGCATGCCAAAATTCGTAGTTGACCTGCCAGAGGGCGGGGGGAAGGCGCTCACAATGCCTCGCCATCTTTTGGCCATACATGAAGGCGAAGCGATATTCCGGACCCTTGAGGGAAGAAAGGTGCGCTATCTTGAGCCAGCCGGTTCAGATTGACATATGATATGAGGCGCATTATTTAAAAACTATTAAAAAGATTTAATACCGGGATGCAAGTCAGCCGGTTTGTCAAAGGACAGCCAATGGAACTGCATCAGGCCAAGGAAATAATAACAAAACTTTTTGGTCAGGACCCTGCTTATCCCTGCAAAGTAAAATTTTGGGATGAGTCGGAACTGACCTTCGGCCAGGGCAGCCCGGAATTTATTCTTTATTTCACCACCCCATCAAGCTTTTCAGCGGCAATTACAGATCCCTCTCTCGGCTTTGGTGAGTCCTACACTTCAGGCGATATCAAGGTTGAAGGTGACCTGGAAAAGCTCATTGCCTTAAGCTACATACATGACTTTGCATCAAAGCTGTCTGCGAGGGACAAGGCAAGGCTGTGCTGGTGGAATTTCAAAGACAGGTATTCTCTTAAACAGACCCGAAAGGACATACAGGCCCATTATGACAGGGGCAACGAATTTTATAAATTGTGGCTGGATAAAGGCATGAATTACTCATGTGCCTATTTCAAGAACCCTGACGACTCCCTGGAACAGGCCCAGGCAAACAAGATTGCCCATTCCTTGAACAAGCTCAGGATAACGCCTGGGCAAAAACTCTTGGACATTGGCTGCGGCTGGGGAAGCGTGATAATCCATGCTGCCAAGCATCTGGGTGCCAAGGCCGTGGGTATAACATTGTCTAAAGAGCAGTTTGAACTCGCAAGGAAACGGGTCAAGGATGAGGGACTTGAAGGCAAGGTGGAGGTCAGGCTGCAAGACTATAGAGAGCTTGCAGAAACAGGCGAAAAATTTGACCGTGTCATATCCATAGGCATGTTTGAACATGTGGGTAAAAAAAACATTCCCCTTTTTTTTGAAAAGGCTTGGGATTTATTGGAAGATTCCGGCATAATGCTGCTGCATACCATTTGCCGCATGAAACCCACGGAAACCGACCCATGGCTGACCACTTACATTTTTCCAGGTGGCTACATTCCCGCAATTGGTGAAATCACCTCTGCTGGATTTGATTCCAAGCTTCTATTTCTGGATGCAGAAGATCTCCGGCCCCATTATTATTTGACACTGGGGCATTGGTTGAGCCGCTTTGAGCAAAATCTGGAAAAGATAAGGAAGATGATGGGTGACCAATTTATTCGAATGTGGAGGCTTTATCTTACCGGCTGCAGAGCATCTTTCAGATATGGCCCCATGCACGTCATACAGTACCTGTTCGCAAAGGGTCACGATATAAGAAAATGGCCGCTCACCAGAGAATGGTTTTACTCTAACCCTTGATACAGCCCAGGGGCCTTACCCTTGCCACTTTTCTAGCAAGCCCGGCCTCGTGTGTGGCGTTCACTACTTCTGTCACATCCTTGTAGGCGTCTGGCGCTTCCTCCGCAGCACCCCTATAGCTGGCTGTCCTGACGATGATTCCCCTGTGTGCAAGATCTGCAATGATCTTGCTTCCCTTCCACTTCTTGATGGCAGCCCTCCGGCTCATGGCCCTACCTGCACCGTGGCATGCCGAACCCCAAGCAAGGGCTTCACCCTGCTCGGAGCCTATCAATATGTAAGAGCAGGTGCCCATGGTTCCGCCTATTAGTACGGGCTGGCCAATATCACGCAGTGCCTCCGGCAATTCAGGGCGCCCTGGGCCGAAGGCCCGGGTTGCCCCTTTTCTGTGTACGTACAACCGTTTTTTGACACCATTCACTTCATGTTCTTCTATCTTGCACGTGTTGTGGCTTACGTCATAAAGGGTCTTGAGTTCAGCTTTAGGAAAAATTTCTGCAAAGACCTGCCGGACCAGGTGGGCTATTACTTGTCTGTTAGCCAATGCGCAATTTACCCCGCATGCCATGGCCTTGAAATATCTCTCTCCCTCTGGAGACCTGATCGGAGCACATACCAATTCACGCTCTCGAATGGGAATGTTGTATTTTTTAGCTGCCTTGGCAAGCTCCTGGATGTAATCTGTACCGATCTGATGCCCCAATGCCCTTGATCCACAGTGAATGGCAACGATTATGTCATTTTCCTTGAGGCCCATAGCTGATGCAGTTTCAGGCTCATATATGGTTTCAATGTATTGCACTTCCAGATAGTGGTTGCCAGAGCCCAACGTACCTACCTGGCGATATTGGCGTTTTTTTGCCTTGTCTGACACACAACTTGGGTCGGCCCCGTCCAAACGTCCGTTTTCCTCTATGTGGTCCAGGTCCTCAGGTGTGCCGTATCCCAAGGAGACGGCCCACTGGGCACCGCCAACCAGTACTTCATCCAACTTGTCCGGCGTCAGCCTGATTTTGCCTTCTGAGCCCACGCCTGAGGGAACCCGGTAAAACAGGGCATCCATTAAAGTTTCTATCTTGCCCTGTACCTCTTCCCGAGTGAGGCCTGTGAGCATAGTGCGGACACCGCACGAGATGTCATATCCCACACCTCCAACCGATATTATTCCTCCATGGTCTGGATCAAAGGCTGCTACCCCGCCAATGGGGAAACCGTATCCCCAGTGGGCATCCGGCATGGCCATGGCTGCCTTTACAATGCCTGGAAGACAGGCCACATTGGTGATCTGCTCTCTAACCTTCTCATCCATATCCTCGATCAACATCTGGGATGCGAAGAGATAAGCAGGTACACGCATGTCACCGTTTTGAGGTATCTCCCACCAGCAATTTGCCTTCCTCCTGAGACCCTTTGTGTCCATAGATTCCTCCTACACGTCAACTACGCACTGGGCCATCCATCCAGAACCTGTTTTTTCGACCTTTGCCATGGTAAATGTTGCCCCTTTGACTTCCACGCCCGGTTCATGACGGCGCAGATCAAGGTGCTCACCCATGGCCTTGCCTTTTATGGATAAATCCTGGACAGATATCTCGAAATCGCAAAAAATAAGCCTGTTTATGTCTGCCTGAGCCAATAGCTCATTCAGGTACGCTACGAGGAGGCTTTCATAATCAATGCCCTCACATTCGATATCCACGGATTTTTCTCGCCTAACCTGGTCAAAATTCACAACCATCAGGGAAAACATGGCCCTTGCCGCATTTGAAAAGGCCTCCTCCAAGGTGTAGCCGTAACCTCGGACACCAATGTCTGCACCATGTTCAAAGGTCTCGTATGTTGCAATAGCTACATGCCTTCCCATCGCCTGCGCCCCCATTCAAACCAGCCCCAAGTGGAAAGAGCAGTGAAAACAACAAATAGCGCTGCCTGTGCATAGATGCCCTTGTAGATATCCACTATAATCCACCCTACATTGGCCACTGTATAAACGGCAAAACAGGAACGCCTCTTTTTAATATTAAGTATGGCTCCCAGTATGCTCAAGGCGGTAAGGGACCAGGGAAGGAGAGCGTCCAGAAAAAGCTCCATACAGATTATTTGAGGTAAGGCCTCATGGCCTTGAATTGCCCGGAATCTGCCCTGGCCAAGATCTCGTAAACGGCCATTTCAGCAGGCCCTGCTGCCACTCCCATAGATAAAAGCCTCTGGATTGCCAACTTATGGTTTTTTTTGTCCCTGGAAGATATGGCGTCTGCAACTACCCAGGGTCTGAAACCATTGTGCAGGGCTCCAAGGGCAGTCTGATATATGCATATGTGCGCTTCTACCCCTGTTATTAGCAAGGTGTCAACAGACGCTGGCAGTCCAGACAAGGCCTTGCGGAAATCGTGATTCAAAAAGGCATTGAATTCCATCTTGTCTATGCAAGGGATGCCTTCAAGGAGTTCTTCTATTTCAGGGACAAATGGGCCAAGGCCCTTTCGGTATTGCGTGGTTGCCAGAACAGGCATTTTAAGTGTCTGGGCCATGCGAATCATCAGCACGCTGTTTTTTATTACCTTGTCTGCCTTACTTATCACCTTCATCAGCTTTTCCTGCGGATCAACAACAAGAAGACAGCATCTGGATGAATGCAATATTTGTGGAAAGTCACACATTGAACCAAAACCTCCTTTCCAAGGTTATGCAGGTGATTATAGCACGGTTAAGAATGTCTTATCGAGAAATAAAAAACGCCCCTGAAAACAGGGGCGTTTGTACAACACGGAACCGGAAGAAAAGTGCTACTTTCTCACAAGTGTACCTGGCACACGAATATCTTCCACAAGGTGCTGTATATGTTCTGGAGGGGCCTCTGTAAGACCAGCCACTACGTAAGCCACAATGAAATTAACAAGCGCACCCACTGAGCCAAAGGCTTCTGGAGCTATGCCTAACACCCAATGCTGGGGAGTGTTTGGCAGCATGTTGGTGCCTGGAATAAAGAACCAGCCCTTATACCAGAAGATATACACGAGTGTAACGCCAAGACCTGCAAGCATGCCGCAAATTGCACCTTTATTGTTGATTCTCTTTACAAATATCCCCATCATCAGGGCTGGGAATATGGATGAGGCAGCAAGACCAAAGGCCAGCGCCACCACCTGTGCAGCAAATCCCGGGGGATGAAGGCCAAAATAGCCTGCTACCAATATGGAACCTGCCATGGAAATGCGGCCAGCAAGCAATTCGCCTTTTTCCGTCATGTCTGGAACAAATACGCCCTTCAATATATCGTGGGATATGGCAGAAGAAATGGCAAGGAGCAAACCAGCGGCGGTTGAAAGCGCTGCTGCAATACCGCCAGCAGCCACCAGGGCGATTACCCAATTTGGCAAATTGGCAATTTCCGGGTTGGCGAGGACCATGATGTCACGGTCAACCTTGGTGAGCTCGTTGCCTTTCCAACCCCAGGCCTCGGCCTTTTTGGCAAATTCCTTGTTTTTATCGTTGTAATACTGGAGCCTTCCATCCCCATTCTTGTCTTCATGTTTCAACAGGCCTGTTTTCTCCCAATTGATGAACCAGGAGGGAAGTTTGGCAATCTCTATGTTGGCATCTTCTGCCCCGACAGGCCCTCGTTGAATGGTGTTCATGAGATTGAAACGGGCCATGGCCCCCACGCCTGGGGCCGTAGTATACAAGATCGCAATAAAGACCAGTGCCCAGCCAACTGATGAGCGGGCATCACGCACCCTGGGCACTGTGAAAAACCTGATGATAACGTGCGGCAGGCCGGCAGTACCTATCATGAGAGACAGGGTATAAAGAAATATATTCAGGGTTGAGCCTTTCTGCACCGTGTATTGAGTCCAGCCGAGATCCACCATGATCTGATCTAGCTTGTCGAGCAGATACACGCCGCTTCCATCAGACAATGTGGAGCCAAGGCCGATTTGCGGAAAGATAGTGCCAGTAAGATGGAGTGAAATGAATACGGCTGGTACTGTATAAGCAAAGATGAGCACGCAATATTGTGCAATCTGTGTATAGGTTATCCCCTTCATGCCTCCCAGGACAGCGTAAATGAATACTATGATCATGCCCACCAAAAGGCCCAGCTCGTATGGCAGTTCAAGGAATCTTGAAAAGGCAACGCCAATACCCTTCATCTGGCCGATAACGTAAGTCAAAGATGCAGTTATCAAGCAGATAACGGCAACTATCTTTGCTGCCTTGGAGTAATAACGGTCTCCGATGAATTCGGGGACAGTGAACTTTCCATATTTTCTCAAATATGGGGCCAGCAGCATGGCCAGCAGGCAATAGCCACCTGTCCAGCCCATGAGAAACACAGAGGCATCATACCCCTTGAATGCTATGAGGC
>JALVPX010000113.1:8623-14927 GCA_027031565.1 Deltaproteobacteria bacterium
AGGCCCGCCATGGATATAAAGGATGCAGCAGACATCCAGTCGGCACCTGTGGCCATGCCATTCAGTACCGGATGCACTCCCTTGCCTGCCACATAAAATTCTCCCGTTGTGCCTGCCCTGGATCTTATGGCTATAAAGATGTACAGGGCAAAGGTGGCACCGACCACCAGAAATGTCATCATTCTGAGATCCATTGTTAGTCCCTCCTCTTAGTCTTCTTCCACACCAAATTTGCGATCCAGGCTGTTCATGCGCCAGGCATAGAAAAAAATCAGGGCAACAAAGGTATAGATTGAACCTTGCTGAGCAAACCAGAAACCCAGCTTGTAGCCGCCCATGCCAAGAAAATCCAGCCTGATGGTGTTAAGCTGGTCCACCAGCAAGATCCCGCAACCGTACGAAACCACGAACCAGACTATCAGGCACCCGATAACGAGCCTGATATTCGCCTTCCAGTACTCTTTGGCTTGTGTACTCATAGTCTTCCTCTCCCTTAAGTTTCTGTGCCTAAAAGTTTTAAGTTTTTACACCTTCCCATGGACCATTGTCACACATTCCATAACGTGCCATAAACTGAACGGCGATTCAGCAGCTTGAATTTTTACTGCTCAAGTGCTGATATGTCAAGATATTCAGGCTGTTCCGCTTGTTTAAGGCCCTGGGTTACAAATAAGAACGGCCTGCCCTATACAAATCCTTTAAGGTTTTCACCCCCCCGCTGTGCATTTTTTTTATGAGATAAAGAAAAAGATATGCAGTTTGCAAGGCGTCTTCCAGGGCATCATGCGGCTTAAACCTTGGCAGTCCAAATTCATCAGCAAGATCATCCAGGTTATAGGACTCTGACAAATCACAGTGGCCGAAGGCCGCCCTGCATTTACGTTCTTTGTATGCCCTTGCCAGGCGCATGGTATCAACATTCGGGTTTGACAGCGTGCCTCCCAGGAACTCCTTACAGGCCTTGTTCAGGAAGTGGACGTCGATTGACACAAAATGCCCTACCAGCAGTGCCCTGTCCAGATATTCTATGAACTTCGGAAGCACCTCCTCAATGGGGGATGCCTTGTCCAATTCCTCAGGCGTTATTCTGTGGACCAGAGTAGCCTTGCTGGGTGCAATATTTTTTGGACGCACCAGCGTGTAGAAAGTATCGTTGAGTACGATCTGCAGATCCACAACCTTCACAGCCCCAATAGAGACAATTTCATCCTTGCGCTTGTTAAGACCTGTAAGTTCAGTGTCACAAACAACAAAGACATACTCCTCCAAGGAGCCGGCCTGGCTGAAATCCTGAAACATTTCCCTGTTTTTCTGCAAAACAGGGTGCGGCTTGCGGAACCACGGGATTTTGTCCAAAAATGCCATTCTTCATCCCACAGGGAAAATCTTTTTTAATACGCTGTGAAGGCGATCTATTACCAAGAAGGCCTCTTTCAACATCTTGCGGTCCAGGTCGGAAAGGGTCTTCGGGTCTATGTAATTGTCTGGATGGATGCCAGCTTCCATTTGTTCCAATTGATGAATCAGTCTCAGGTACATCTGTATCTCGTAGGCCTCACTTGCATCACTCCACAACTCCCTGGAAATATGGCCCTCTTCAGCCAACACGTGCAGCCTGGCAAGGGTATTTGTCTCCTTGATGCCGAATTTCAATGCCATCACCCTGGCAAAACTTACAAATGGCATCAGACCGCTCTTTTTGATATCCAGCTTGTTTTTGTGTTCGCCATCCTTTTCCACAATGAAGTTTTTGAAAAAAGAAAGCGGGGCCCTGCTGCCAAGGCATTCACGGGCCATGTGGAGAAGGTAGATCTGCTGCTGTTTGGTCATTTCGTAGAGATAGTTTCGCAGTTCCTCAGCCAGTTCAGTCCGCCCATATCCATCTCTGAAATCAAAATATATTTGGGCTCGAAGGACCTCATCAGGTTCGGGCACATTGATAAGATGGCGGAAATTCTCCTTCCATCCAGATAGAGAGCGGCGCAACTTGGGATTGGTTGCCATTATATTTCCAGGGCAGGGGGGATAGCCGCAGTTTATGAGATGATGAATGGCCTTCTCGGCAAGCAGTTCAAAATATTCCTCAGCCTCCTTTTTCTCCTCTTCATTTCTTGGGTCGGCATACAAGAGACCATTGTCCTGGTCTGTTTTGAATGTCTGCTCTTTACGCCCTTCGCTGCCCATGAGTATCCAGCAGTACGGCACCGGAGGCGGGCCCAGCTCCTCCTCCAAGAGAGTCAAAAGCCGGCTCAAGATCTGATCGTTCAGGAGAGAGATCATTCTTGAGATATTGCTCGCCTTTCCGCCCTCCTTTATGAGGGTGCGGATGAGTTCTGGTATCTTCTGCGACAGGCTGTAGAGACCCTGGATATTCTGCTGCTTGCGTATCTCCTTGAAAAGGAGATAGGGCGAGTGTCCCTGCAAAAGCATGATGTCATGAGAGGTGATAACGCCTATTATCTTTCCCTTGCGTTCCACAGCAAGATGGTGAAGGCCGCTTGACATCATCTTCATCAAGGCATCAAAGCAGACCGCCTGGGACAACACGGTGACCACAGGCGACGACATTATGCGCTCAACAGGCTCCCTGTAATCAAGACCGGCAGCCACTACCTTTGTTCGCAGGTCCCGGTCCGTAACTATACCTATTATTTCCCCTTCCTCAGTGGAATCACTTATGAGTATGGAGCCTATGCGGTGTTCAGACATGGCTGCGGCAGCCTTTTGTATGGTAGTGCCCTTGGCAACATGCTTTGGCTCCTGCTTTACAATATCTTCAACCTGTATGGAGAAGAGATAAAGCTCCTCCTCACCACGGCGCCCTACTTTATGACGCCTTAGTTCACTGTATGCCGTATTTACGATTTTTTCGGAAAAGCTTTTTAGATAATATTGGGCAAAGCCAGGCTGTTTTTCTATGAGTTCCAGAAAGACCGCCCTTGGAAGCATGAAAACAAAGGTATCTTCGACCGTCTCGATATTCAGGTTGGCCTTAGTGCCTCGGATAATAGGAAGGGCTCCAATATAAGCACCTTCTCCCCTGTAATCCTTGAGCGTAACTTCGCCTTCATCGTCTGTAATGTAGGCCTTCACACCGCCTTTTTGAATGAGATATAGATGGCTTATTTCTGTCTCGCCCGCAGTGAATATCCGGGAACCTTTTGGAAAAAAGTCTACGCGCACATGACGGGCTATGTCATAAAGGGTACGATCATCAAGTTCCTTGAAGGGCATGATCTGCTTCAAGAAATCGACTACGACTTGGGGTGCTGCTTTGTGAACGTCTTTAGAACCCATATGTAAATTTCCTCCGGGCAGCTACAGGCTGGTGAACGACAAAATCAGGCTTCCTGACGGCTTTATTGTAATGTCACAAAAGCCTTAAGCAATAAAAACAAGAAGGCAGGGCGCCACAACATGCCCTGCCTGATTTCTTAAGATAAAGATCGAGCAGATGCTCTCTATTTTTTGGACTTGGAAAGCGATTTTTTCCCCTTTATAAGATCATCAATCACTGAAGGATCGGCTAAGGTAGAGGTGTCTCCAAACTCCGCATAATCGAAGATATTGGCAGCAATCTTACGCAGGATACGGCGCATTATCTTACCGCTCCTTGTTTTTGGCAGTGCAGAAGAAAACTGTATGACTTCTGGAGTCGCTATAGGGCCGATCACCTTTCTCACATGGGTCCTCAGCTCGTTACGCAGCTTTTCGCTCTCCTTTACGCCTGCCTTAAGGGTGACATAGGCATATATAGACTGGCCTTTTATCTCGTGGGGCATGCCCACCACTGCCGCCTCTGCCACTGCTGGATGCGAGACAAGGGCCGATTCGATTTCCGCCGTACCCAAGCGGTGCCCGGAAACGTTGATAACGTCGTCCAGGCGGCCCATGATCCAGAAGTAGCCATCTTCATCTTTGCGCGCACCGTCTCCAGCATCATAAACCCCGGGGAATCTCTCGAAATAGGTAGACTTGAAGCGCTTTGGATCGCCGAACACGCCGCGAAGCATGCCTGGCCACGGTTTGCGTATCACCAGGTGGCCGCCTTCGTTTATGGCAGCAACTGTGCCGTCTTCCCTGAAAATAGCTGCATCCACGCCAGGCAGGGGCAATGTGGCGGAGCCCGGTTTGAGCGGAGTGGCATAGGGCAGGGGAGATATCAATATGCCCCCTGTCTCGGTCTGCCACCAGGTATCCACAATGGGCAGCTTGCCCTTGCCAATGTGCTCATGATACCACATCCATGCCTCGGGATTGATCGGCTCACCCACTGAACCAAGGATCCTGAGTGTTGAAAGATCATATTTTTCCGTCCACTCCACCCCCTCGCGCATGAGCGCCCTTATGACTGTTGGGGCAGTGTAGAAGATATTGACCTTGAATTTCTCGACTATTTTCCAAAAACGGGCGGGATCAGGCCAGGTGGGTACTCCCTCAAACATCACAGAAGTACCTCCAAGGGCCAGGGGACCATACACGATATAGGAATGGCCTGTGATCCAGCCTATATCTGCAGTACACCAATAGACGTCTTCATCGTGAAGATCGAAAACATATTGTGTGGTGTGCGCCACATAAGTCATATAGCCGCCGGTCGTGTGGAGAACGCCCTTTGGCTTTCCGGTGCTGCCGCTGGTATAGAGGATGAAAAGCGGATCTTCAGCCCCCATGGATTCGGGTTCGCATTTGTCAGAGATGTCTTCAGCCGCCATCTCCTCATGCCACCAGGAATCCCTCTTTTTCTTCATCTCTATTTCATTGCCTGCCCTCTTGACAACAATACATTTTTTAACTGAGGGGCACTCCTGTAACGCCTCATCAGCATTGGGCTTGAGAGGAATAGTACGGCCAGCCCGCAAAACAGCATCTGCTGTTATGAGAACTTTGGCCTCGCAATCCTGGATGCGGTTTTTAAGGCTTGCTGCACTAAAGCCGGCGAATACAATGGAGTGGGGAGCACCAATCCGTGCGCAGGCAAGCATGGCAATAGCCAGCTCTGGAATCATCGGCAGATAGATGGAAACTCTGTCTCCCCTCTTGACCCCCAGCTTTTTAAGAACGTTGGCAAAACGGCAAACCTCAGTATGAAGCATCTGATAGGTGTATACCTTGACATCGTCCTCTGGTTCACCCTGCCATATGATTGCAGCCTTGTTTCTGTAACCGTTCTCAAGGTGGCGATCAAGGCAGTTATAGGCAGCATTCAATTTACCACCTATGAACCACTTGATTTCAGGCTTGAAGAAATCGTATTTTAATACCGTTCTCCATTTCCTGTCCCAGGTTATCAATTCTGATGTACGATCTGCCCAATAGCCCTCTGGGTCGTCCATAGAGCGCTTGTAGATCTCGCGATATTCCTTCATGCTCTTAACATGAGCCTTGCGCTGTCCCTTGCGCGGCGGTTTAAAAATGCGCTCTTCACTCATCAAACTGGTGATCTTTTTTTCTTTTTCTGCCATTGCAGCCTCCTCTCTGATCAATTTCACAGGCCCTGCAAAGACCGTATTCCCTTTCGAAGGGCAAGCCCATTATTCTACCAGTTCGCATTTATGTCAATGGCTAAAATTTTTTAGAACATCTTTGAAATCAAGTAGTTTGAAAATTTTTCACAAGCTATATAACGCCTATATATAAGATAATTTTTGTCCGATTGAATATTCATTCAATAAATTTTTGTAACATTTTCTAATCCTTGACCTTTTGTGTTGGATAGCGGAAAGCTAAAACAGCCTTTGCAAAAGACCCCTGCAAGGCAGCTCTTTTGACCGTGCAGGCAATATGGCAACAGCTGTTCACTCAAAAAGGGGTGGGCGAATAATGCAGGAGGCTTAACAAGCATCAACAAATGGCTTTTGAATCTTCTCGGTAAGCTATGGCTGCCAAAGAGACCTGAAATCAATACAGGCCTTTTCTCCCTTCGGCTTACAAAATAGTGCTTGAAAACGCCTATAACCCAAAGATACAAACTCCTTAATTAGGTTTAGTAGGAAAAGAAAAAATGGCCCAATTATTCACAAGCCCCCGGTTTCCCTCAAATTAGAGGATACCAGATGAAAATACCGGAGTTTTTGCGGTCTTTGATTTGTAAAGTAAACCAGCGTGAAACAACCCTGCTCTTAATTTATTGCCCTAACCCACCTTAATATACATTTCTGGTATATTTTTCTAAGCCTGAATTCGTATAATAAGTGCACAGCCTCCACATGGTGGTTTGAGAGAGAGTATGCACATTCACGCTGATAAAGGCAAAGCTCAGATGTATACTCCCTCGCAATCAGTCACCACACTTTTTGCGGAG
>JALVPX010000114.1 GCA_027031565.1 Deltaproteobacteria bacterium
GTCGAAGACATTCAACAGGCCTGCAGGCGTATTACTGATGCAGGTAATTTCACATTGGTCCTTGGCCCGGTAGAAGAGAAAGATCTGGCCTGAACATGAAAGGGGCGCCATCCAGGAGTTCGATTCAAGTTTTTTTTAAACAGCTCAACCATGGCAGCGGACTTCCGCTGCCCAGATACATGACCGAAGGCGCTTCCGGCATGGATCTCTTGGCTGCTGTAGAACAGGATGTTTCCGTGATGCCTGGAGATATTGTGCTTGTTCCAACTGGACTCTGCGTGGCGATCCCCCACGGCTATGAAATACAGATCAGGCCCCGCAGCGGCCTTGCCATAAGACATGGCCTTACCGTGGTAAATGCGCCTGGCACCATTGATGCTGATTACCGCGGTGAAATCAAGGTTGGCCTCATAAATCTTGGCAAAAAGGAGGTCACCATATGCCGCGGAGACCGAATTGCACAGATGGTGCTGGCGCAAGTTGCATTCATTGAATGGCAAGAAGCGCAGAAGCTGCCTGAGACGGCCAGGGGAGATGGGGGATTCGGCCATACAGGCATGTAGGAGCGCGGTGCCCCTGAAATTGTATTTTGTCTACCTCTAAAAATTGTCTTTTTGCCCAATGGCTGCGTTGCACTCAAAAAATAATCCTCGACATATAAACAATATGTCAGCGGTTATTTTTTCGCGCGCCTTGCCCTTGAAAAAAAACCTAATTTTTAGAGGTAGCCTTTTGTCCATTTGGGGGCTATCCTGTGCCAAAATCAAGGAAAGGTGAAGATGAACAAGGGCTGTTATGTGTGCTGACTGCAACAAAGATTCCAAAAACATAGAGGAGTTAAAAGGGGTGCAGCTACCCAAGGCGTACGAATTTCACGAGGTGGAGGCAAAATGGTACAAGGAGTGGATGGAAAAGCAGCTCTTTGTAGCCACCATGGATCCTGACAAGCCCAATTTTTCCATGGTGATCCCTCCGCCCAATGTAACAGGGGTCCTTCACATAGGTCATGCATTGAATAATACCCTTCAAGACATCCTTGTGCGCTACAAGCGAATGGATGGCTACAATACGCTCTGGGTTCCGGGAACGGACCACGCAGGCATAGCAACACAAAATGTGGTAGAGCGTCAGCTTGCAGAAGAAGGGCTCAGCCGCCATGATCTTGGCAGGCACAAGTTTATCGAGCGCGTATGGAAATGGAAGGCTGAAAGCGGAGGCAGAATCATCGAGCAGCTCAAAAGGCTCGGCTGCTCTTGTGACTGGTCCAGGGAGCGTTTCACCATGGACGAGGGCCTGTCAAAGGCCGTGGTAGAGGTCTTTGTTCAGCTTTACGAAGAGGGCCTTATTTACAGGGGCGACTACATCATAAACTGGTGCCCCAGGTGCCATACTGCCCTGGCTGATATAGAGGTGGAGCATGAACCGGTTGAGGGGCAGATATGGTATATCCGCTATCCTCTCACCGATGAGGCCTCAAAGGAAACCAGCATAAAATATATTACAGTAGCCACAACCAGGCCAGAGACCATGCTCGGTGATGTGGCCGTGGCTGTCCATCCCGAAGATTCCCGTTACAAGGAGCTCATTGGCAAGGAACTGGTGCTTCCCCTCCTTGGGCGGCGGATCCCCATTATTGGAGATGAGGCTGTTGATCCCCAATTTGGTACTGGTGCGGTAAAAGTGACCCCTGCCCATGACTTCAACGATTTTGAGATCGCAAAAAGGCATAACCTTAAGGCCATAGACATATTTGATGAAAATGCCCGGTTGACTGGTGAAGTGGGGCCATATAAAGGCCTGGACCGGTTTGAGGCACGGAGAAAGGTGATCGAGGACCTGGAGGCCCAGGGTCTGCTTGAAAAGGTTGAACCGCACAGCCTTGCCATTGGTAAATGCTACAGGTGCAAGACTGTGGTGGAGCCGAGGCTTTCGAAACAGTGGTTTGTGAAAATAGGGCCTCTGGCTGATCCGGCCCTCGAGGCTGTGCGTCAGGGAAAGACAAAGATTATCCCCGAAAGCTGGGTGAGGACCTATGAAGAATGGATGACCAACATCCGCGACTGGTGTATCTCCAGGCAGATATGGTGGGGTCACCGGATACCAGCTTGGTATTGCACATCCTGCGGCGAGATAAACGTGTCGCGGTCTGCGCCGGAGCGATGTTCAAAGTGCGGTTCTACTGAGCTCGAACAGGACCAGGATGTATTGGACACATGGTTCAGCTCGGCCCTGTGGCCCTTTTCCACCCTTGGATGGCCTGATAAAACCAGGGAACTTGAGTTTTTCTATCCCACCTCTGTTCTCATCACCAGCTTCGACATCCTTTTTTTCTGGGTGGCACGCATGATGATGATGGGCCTGCACTTCATGCACGATGTACCGTTCTACTATGTCTATCTCCATGCCCTGGTCAGAGATGCCCAAGGGCAGAAAATGAGCAAGTCAAAGGGCAATGTAATCGATCCTTTGATCATCATGGACAAATATGGAACTGATGCAGTGCGTTTCACATTGGCAGCCTTTGCAGCCCAGGGCAGGGACATCAAGCTCTCGGAAGAGCGGATAGAGGGCTACCGCCACTTCGTAAACAAGATATGGAACGCAGCAAGGCTGGTATTGATGCACCTTGAATCCCATACCGGCCTCAAGCCCTTGGAGGAAGACATATCAGGCCGCTGCCTTGCACTTCCAGAAAGATGGATTGTATCGAGGCTTGGACGCCTGGTTCGCGATGTCAGGACGGCCCTGGACAGCTTTGATTTTGATGTAGTGGCAAAGGAGCTCTATCAATTTTTCTGGCACGAGTTTTGTGACTGGTATCTCGAACTTGCCAAACCAGCCTTTTCAGGCGAGGAGGCTGAACGCACATCAAATGCAAAAGACGTGGCATATACAGTGTTGAACAAGACGCTCAGGCTCCTGCACCCCATAATGCCCTTTGTTACAGAAGAGCTGTGGCACCATCTGCCGTCTGCTGAAGGGTATTTGATGGTTGCCCGGTTTCCAAGCGAAAGGCCTGAATGGTTGGATCCGGAGGCCGAGGATGCAGTAGCCGCCTTGAAGGCGGTAGTCACGGGAATCCGCAATATAAGATCGGAACTCGGCATCCATCCCGGCGCCAAGATAAAGGTGAAGGCAAGGCCGCACTCAGAAAAGGCCCACGATCTGGTTGCAGGCCAGGCACAAGCAATCTGTACCCTTGCCAGGGCAGAAGATGTGGAAATCATGGACGGCGATGCCCCCCGGCCTGAGGGCGCCGCTGCTGTGATCCTTGAAGATATGGAGATCTTCATACCTCTGAAAGGCTTGGTGGACGTCAAGGAGGAACTGGCAAAACTTGCCAGGGAAGAGGAGAAGCTGGAAAAAGAGCTCAAGAAGAGTGAAAGAAAGCTTCAGAACAAGAATTTTTTGGAGCGTGCTCCAGAAGAGATCGTGCAAAAGGAAAGAGACAAGCTGGAACGTTTCAAGGCCAAGCTTGAGAAGATAGCAGCCCACAGGGAGGCCCTCGAATCCGCGATATGATTGCCATTCCTCATCCCTCTTTGTACAGGCCTTTGGTGGCCCAAGCCCTTGAAGAGGATGTGGGTCACGGGGACATCACAACCGAGCTCACTTTGCCTGGTGATCTCTCGGGCAGGGGGGTGATCGTTGCCAAGGAACACGGTGTTGTAGCAGGCACCTTTGTGGCTTCTGAAGTGTTTCACCAGGTGGATCCAAGCCTTGAATTCATGCCAGGGGCAGAAGAAGGCGAAGTTGTGGGGCCTTCAAAAGTTATATGTGAAATAGAGGGATCTGTGGCATCCATCTTGGCCGGCGAGAGGGTGGCCTTGAACTTCATGCAGCACATGATGGGGATAGCCACCAAGGCACACCAATATATTGAGGCAGTAAAAGGTCTTGCCTGCAGGGTGGTGGATACGAGAAAAACCACACCCGGCCTGCGGCTGCTTGAAAAATATGCCGTCCGGGCAGGCGGTGCCCATAATCATCGTTTCAATCTATCTGACGGTATCTTGATCAAGGATAATCACATAGCAGCCTGCGGCGCTGTGGGCAAGGCAGTGGAACGGGCAAAACTGGATGCGCCTCACACACTCCTGGTAGAGGTCGAAGTTACGAACCTGGAGGAACTGCAAGAGGCCATTGAGGCAGGAGCAGACGCAGTACTTTTGGACAATATGAATATAGATCAACTACGGGAGGCAGTGGCGCTTGTAAGAAGCAGGCGCCCGGAGGTAAAGGTTGAGGCATCCGGAGGCATAACGTTGGAAAACATCAGGCAGGTAGCTGAAACAGGGGTGGATATTGTTTCGAGCGGTGCACTGACTCATTCGGTAAAGGCGGTTGACTTGAGCCTGGAAATCACAAATCATACCTGATTTTCAGAATATCGCCCCATAATAACAAGGCTTGTGACAATTTCGTTTGCCCTCCTGTGCCGAAAGGCGTATTGATGTTATTTTTTGTTAAAGGCCAGGACGTTTTCCAGAAAAGATGCAGGTGCAAAATAGCGACATAGCCGCGGTCCTCGATGAGATGGCGGATCTCCTTGAGATTGACGGAGCAAATCCATTCAGGGTCAGGGCATACAGGAACGCTGCCCGTATGCTGCTGGATATTGGTAAAGATGTCAGGGAGATGATAGAGGCCGGGGAAGACTTGACGAGACTTCCAGGCATTGGGAAGGATCTTGCCGGAAAGATAGTTGAAATTGCCCAGACAGGCACTTTTTCAGAACTGGAGGAGATGCGCAGAAAGGTCCCTCCCCAATTGACTGAGCTGCTGGATATTGCAGGGCTCGGTCCAAAAAGGGTGGGTGCCCTTTACCGCACCCTGGGTATTACCAGCAGCGAACAGCTTTTCAATGCGTGCAAAGACGGCAAGGTGAGCAAACTTCCAGGGTTCGGCAAAAAAACCGAGGCCAAGATCTTGGAGGCCCTGCAAACAAAGTTTACTACTACGCAGCGTTTTTTGATTGCAGAAGCAGCACCCTATGCCGAGGCGATTCGAAAATATCTGCTGGAAGTTAAGGGCGTAAGGCAGGTAGTGGTGGCAGGCAGTTACAGAAGGCGTAAAGAGACAGTTGGAGACTTGGACATATTGGTGACAGCAGAGCCTGGTTCAAATCCCGGGGACCTCTTTGTACGTTTCCCGAAGGTGAGAGATGTGCTGGCCAAGGGTTCAACCAAGGCCTCTGTTGTGCTCCAAAACAGTATGCAGGTGGACATGAGGGTTGTGGAAGATGAGTCTTTTGGTGCATGTCTTCACTATTTTACTGGCAGCAAGGCACACAACATAGCCATTCGCAA
The DNA here is from genome assembly GCA_027031565.1 of Deltaproteobacteria bacterium. Classification (GTDB taxonomy): domain Bacteria; phylum Desulfobacterota; class Dissulfuribacteria; order Dissulfuribacterales; family JALVPX01; genus JALVPX01. The sequence continues at coordinate 5,310 of JALVPX010000114.1, forward strand.
GATTGCCCAGAAGATGGGCCTCAAGATCAACGAGTATGGCATTTTTCGTGGCGATGAGCGCATAGCTGGCGAGGAAGAGGGCTCGGTTTTTGAGATCTTGGGGCTTGATTATATTGAGCCGGAGCTCCGGGAGAACAGAGGGGAAGTGGAGGCGTCGGCCTCTGGCAGGCTGCCCCAGTTGATAACATTGGAAGACCTTAAAGGCGACCTCCATGTACATTCCAGCTACACAGACGGCAGTGCCTCAATCAGCACAATGGCAGAGACAGCAAAGGCCTACGGCCTTAAATATATAGCGATAGCAGATCATTCGAGGCGCCTCAGGATAGCCAATGGCCTGGACAGTTCGAGCCTGTTGAAACAGGTGGATGAAATCGACAAACTGAACGCAAACATGAAGGGTTTTACCATATTAAAGGCCATCGAGGTTGATATCCTTGAAGATGGAAGCCTGGATCTGCCAGACGAAGTCTTGAAGAGGCTGGATCTAGTGGTAGGGGCTATTCACAGCAAGTTCAACCTTTCGCGGGGAAAGCAGACCACCAGGATTCTCAAGGCCATGGATAATCCCTGCCTGAATATACTTGCCCACCCGACAGGCCGCATACTGTTAAGGCGTGATCCATATGATTTTGATGTTGATGCAGTCATCAAGAAGGCGGTAGAAAGCAAGGTTGTACTGGAGTTGAATGCAAACCCCCATCGTCTTGATCTCAACGATGTCTATTGCAGGCAGGCCAAAGAGGCAGGCGCAAGGATCGCAATAAATACGGATGCCCATTCTCCTGCCGAATTCAAGAACCTGATGTGGGGCATAGGCCAGGCAAGGCGGGGATGGCTCGAGGCACGTGACGTTATAAACACCTTCCCAGTCAAGAAGCTGATGAAATCCATCAAGCGGTGATTCCAGATGAAGATCGGCATCTTCGATTCCGGGGTGGGAGGGCTCACGGTTGCCAAGGAAATCAAAAATCTTCTGCCAAATCAGCCTATTATCTATTTTGGAGATACAGCCAGGACACCTTACGGTACCAAGAGCAGGGAGACATTGCTCACCTACGCAAAGGAAGACGCCTCCTTCCTGCTTGCACAGGGAGCCGGGCTGATAGTTATAGCCTGCCACAGCGCAGCTAGCACAGCTACTGATGTATTAAAGCAAAGCCTTGATGTGCCTGTTTTCGAGGTGGTCACCCCGTCCATTAATCAAGCGCTGGCCTTGACCAGATCAAGGCGTATAGGCCTTATTGGGACCAGGGCCACAGTATCCAGCGGGATATACGAGCAGAAAATCGGGGCCTTGGAACCCCAGGCCAGGGTCATAGGCCAGCCGTGCCCGCTGCTTGTACCCCTTGTGGAAGAAGGCTGGTTGAATGCCAGGGAAACAAGAATGATCGTCAAGAAATATCTGAGGCCCCTTAAACAGCAGAAAATAGACACCCTGGTATTGGGGTGCACGCATTATCCGCTCCTCAAAAAGATGATACAGGAAAAGATAGGCAAGCGTACGGCAGTGGTTGACCCCTCCCTTGAAGTCGCCAGAGCCGTAAAGAAATACCTTCTGGAGAATGGTTTTGTTTCAAACGGCAGGGAGCAGGACAAATATTTTGTTTCTGATATTGGCCCAGCAACAGAGGATATCGTGCGCCGATTTATGGGCCGGAAAATAGAATTGGTAAAGGTGTAGCAATCAAGTGCCAGATTACGTGGAGGCAGGCCTTGCCAGCCCGCGCAGCTGTTTAAGATCCTCCTCGGTGTCTACATCCAGTGGTGCCTCAGAGACAACTGCAATCCCTATGGCGTAACCATTTTCAAGGGCCCTCAATTGTTCCAGGCACTCTATTTTTTCCAGCCGCGAAGGCGGCAGAGTGACAAATTTCTGAAGAAACGAATTCCTGAATACGTACAAACCCAGGTGGCGCAGATAAGGGCTTTTTTCTACATTCAGAATGTTGTCCCGGTCGTATGGAATGCAAGAACGGGAAAAATAGAGGGCCCGCTGTTTATTGTCAAGCACCACCTTTACCCGGTTTGGATCATCTGCCATGTCAATGGGCAGGGGGCAGGCCGGGGTGGTCATTACGAAATCCGGGTTATTTTTCAAAAGAGCAAGCGGGGTATAGACCATCTCCTCTTTGAAAAAGGGTTGATCGCCCTGGATATTGATCACGATATCAGAACTTCCAAGGCCAAGAAGGCGCGCAACCTCGGCTACCCGGTCAGTGCCGGATGGATGCCCGGGATCTGTCATGAACACTGTTCCGCCGGAACTTTCTACTGTTTCCGCTATCTTTGGATGATCAGTTGCAACAGCAACCTCATCAATGCCCTCGAGCTGACGGGCTCGGTTATAGACATGCAGTATCATCGGAACGTCGCCGATTTTTATTAGCGGTTTGCCTGGAAGCCTGCTCGAACCATACCTGGCAGGTATGATCGCCACGACCTTTTCGTCAGCCATCTTTACTGCTCCGCAATTGTTCAGAAACGTGAAGGGCCAGCCCATAGGCCTGTTTTTTGCTAAGGCCCGTTATTTCAGAAGCCAGGGCTGCTGCATCTTTTACGGAAAGACCTTTATTGAGCATACGTGTCACTATATCAGACATGTCGCCGCAGGGAATCCAGCCCATGTCCTTTTTCCTGCTATGCCCTTCCACCACCAACGTGAATTCACCCCTGACGTCCTGGTTAGAAAGTTTTGCAAGTATCATGCTCAGCGGACCATACCAGTATGTTTCATGCAGTTTGGTCATCTCCCTGCCCAGAAAGGCATTTCTATTTCCGAGAACCTCTAAAAGATCCTCAAGGGTCTTCATGATCCTGTGAGGCGCCTCCAGCAGCACAATAGTGCATTCCTGCATGTGCAATGTCCGAAGGGCCTCCTTGCGTTCTTTCCCCCGGGCAGGCAGAAATCCTCCAAAGTAGAAGGCATCCGATCGAATCCCGGCAACACTCAATGCTGCTGTCACGCTCGAAGGACCCGGAACCGGCACAACCATGAAACCAGCCTCCCTCACCCTGGCAACCAGTTTTGCCCCTGGGTCTGAAATGGCTGGAACACCTGCATCACTGGCAAAGGCCACATCAATTCCCTCTTTTAAGTGTCTTATTATGGCAGTAGCGCACTGCTGTTCCTTATGCATGTGGCAGCTTATGGTCTTTGCCGTGCTACCTATGTGCGCGAGAAGTTTTCGGGTACGGCGGGTGTCTTCGCAGGCCACCAGTTTCACCTCTTTCAATATCCTGGATGCCCTGAAAGTGAGATCTTCCAGGTTTCCAATAGGGGTGGCCACCATGTACAGGATTGCCCTTTCTTTTTCCTTATCTTGATGACGTTGTCGTGCCATGAATCGGATCTGCCTTGTTGTTCAAGCATAATATTTCTTTTATACGGCGCAAAGAGTTGCCTGGCATGGTTGACCGGATGAAAAATCATGCCAATAAGTTTAAGATAAGCTGGATCAGAAAGTCTTGTTCATTCGTACAGGAGGTTTCTCGCTATGCCCATATACGAATTCTATTGTCCAGATTGTCACATGATTTTCAACTTCTTTTCCCGCAGGATAAACACCGAAAAGAGGCCCGACTGCCCAAAGTGCGGTCATCCTCGGATTGAACGCCAGGTTTCTATTTTTTCAATTTCAAAAGGCCTCAAGGAAGAAGATGCAGACGGACTTCCAGATATCGACGAGTCCAAGCTGGAACAGGCCATGATGTCTTTGGCAGCCGAGGCTGAGGGTATAGATGAGGAGGATCCCCGGCAGGCGGCCAGGCTGATGAAAAGACTCTTTGAGGCCACTGGACTTGACCTTGGCCCTGGCATGGAAGAGGCCATAAAGCGCATGGAAGCCGGGGAAGACCCGGAGAAGATAGAGGAAGAACTGGGCGACTTGCTGGAAGACGAAGATCCTTTTTCTCAGATGGTAGCCAAAAAGGGGTTGAAGGGATTCAGGAAAAAGTACCTTCCGCCGCAGGTTGACTCCACGCTCTACGAGCTGTAATTGATGGCCTCCAAGAGGCCTTCCAGTGGAATGAGGAAGGCCTCTTGGAGGCTTTATACTCTATCACAGGCAATGGGCATAAAATTTGAATTGCAGAAGCCTTGATGCAGATATCGATCAGCTGCAGACGCTCTTTATGTAGTCACCTATCTCCTGTGCCAGAACAGTTATTTTGTCGTTGTCTTCTCCCTCCACCATTACCCTTATAACCGGCTCGGTGCCCGAAGGCCTTATCAATACCCGCCCGCGCCCCTTTAAATGTTGCTCTGCCTTTTTGATCACCTCATCAAGACCGTCGATCTGCTCAACCGGGCGCTTTTCTCTCACAGAAACATTGTGAAGCACCTGGGGCAGGCACTCCATAATGGAGGCCAACTCGGAGACCGGCTTTTGGGTCTTGAGCATGACGGCCAGCAACTGAAGCGCAGCCAGGATACCATCCCCTGTGGTGATATGGTCCAAAAAGATCAGGTGGCCCGATTGTTCTCCGCCAAAGTTGTAACCCTCCTTGCGCATTGCCTCCACTACGTATCTGTCGCCCACCTTCGTACGTACCAGATTGGCTCCCATGCGCTGGAGCGCAATATCGAGGCCCATGTTGCTCATCACAGTGGCAACTACTGTATTCTTTTTCAGTGATCCATTGTTTAGAAGGTGATGGGCACAGATTGCCATGATGCAGTCTCCATCCACCTCCTGCCCATTTTCATCCACTACGATCAGCCTGTCACCGTCTCCATCAAGGGCTATACCTATGTCAGCTCCATGTTTTTTGACATGCTCCTTGACTTGATTGGGAAACAAGGCCCCACAGTCGTCATTTATGTTGGTTCCGTTAGGAGATGTACCAAGCTTTATCACCTCTGCCCCTAATTCCTCGAAGACGGCGGGTGCAACCTTGAAGGTGGCACCATTGGCACAGTCCAATACTATCTTGATGCCGTCCAGCGTAAGTTCCTTGGGAAAGGTGTTTTTCAAAAAAACAATGTAACGCCCCCTGGCGTCTTCTATTCTGAAGGCCCTTCCAACGTCCCTGCCGGTCGGCTGGGCTTTTTTGAGGTGATCGGATTCCATCAGTGCCTCAATGCGCTCTTCGACTTCGTCAGGCAGCTTGAAGCCGTCTCCGGAAAAAAGCTTTATCCCATTGTCATAAAAGGGATTGTGAGATGCTGAAATAACCACTCCTGCGTCTGCGCGCATGCTCTCGGTCAAAAAGGCGATGGCAGGTGTGGGCATGGCTCCAACGAGCAGTGCATTGCCTCCCATTGAGCAAACTCCGGCTGCCAAGGCGTTCTCCAGCATGTAACAGCTAAGCCTGGTGTCTTTGCCAATGAGCACCTTATGCTGCTTCTGCTGGTCATTTTTGAAGATATAGGCTACGGCCTGGCCGATCTTGAGTGCTATATCCGTGGTGACTGGATAGGTGTTTGCCTTACCCCTGACCCCATCTGTTCCAAACAGTTTACCCATATTTCAACCCCCCGAGTAAATGATATATTTACAAGCCCTTAACCGTTTTTTTGTGGGCCTGTTGCAGGTTTTGGTATCCTGACCTTGATCTTTTCCGGTCTCACGGTTAATACCGTGAAACCCTCAAGAGGGACGCATACCGGTTCTATGAAATGTGTGCCAGGTTCAAGGTCAGTGGCCGGCACCACACAGGTAATGGCATCCTTCTTGAGTTTCCTCAATAGCCGCACCCACCCCTTTACTTTAACCGCTACATGGCGTGGGCTCCAGACCACGCCTGAGATGTCGGTGTCCACCTGGACAGGCACGTTTTTAATGCTTTTTTCGCCCATCACCCTCATTATTTCAACGCGCACTTCCACCAGTGAAGGCTCGATATTAAGATGGCTCCCTTCTGCCACCAATCCCGTTTTTTTTACCACCCTGGCCGTGGCGTTCTTGATATCCACCGGAAGGGTCTTTATATCTTTAAGAGGGCTGACCTGGCTCTTTGGGCCACTGATTACCACGTATGCGGGTTCCACATACACTGCCCCCAATTTGAAATCGTGCGCTGGTTTGCCAACAATCACTGGTTTTACTGGAAGCCGCTTTCTGATCAGCTGTTCGAGCTCTATCTCCACAAATCTTGGCTGAACACGCAGGACTTCCACACCCTTTGGCAATGGCAGGGTATCAGGGGCGATCTGCTCGGTAATCTTGCCTGGCTTGACCCCTTTCAAGTTGATCACCTTTGAAATGCGTTCCGTAGCAATTGACCTTACCAGGCTCCTTGGGCCGTAAACGCGTACCTCGATGGCTGAAGGTATATCATTTGAGATGATAAGGCTGGCTGGAAGATTGACTATTTCTAGAGGAACGTTGATCGTTATCTCTGCCTTTTCTTCTCCAACCACAAAGAACCAGAGCATGATGGCAAAGGCGAGGGAGAGAAGGCGCAGTGACCAGTCTTTCAGGGCTGCATCCCGCCATTCCATCAGAAGATCCTCCTGCGCCACCATGGCTTTGCCGTATCTTCCACGGCAAAGGTGTTATGCAGAATGCGTCTCAGCGTAGAGGAATCTACGTCCCGGGTGATTTTACCAGCCAATGCCACTGAAATGGCACCAGTTTCCTCTGAAACGACAACTGCCACGGCGTCTGTTTCTTCCGTGATCCCAATTGCAGCCCTGTGTCTTGTGCCGAGCCTTGCACTTATGTTTGGGTTGTTCGTCAAGGGAAGCACGCAGCTTGCTGCAGCTATACGCCCCTTTTGTATGATGACAGCACCATCGTGGAGAGGCGTATTTTTGAAAAAAATGGTGCACAAAAGCTCTTTGCTGACCGCGCCGTCGATTATGATTCCCGATTCCATATAATCTCCAAGGGCGACCTTTCTCTCAATTACTACCAGTGCGCCTGTTTTCGTTTCGGACAGGGCGGTAGCAGCCTTGGAGATTTCTTCCAGGGCCTGAAAGGTCTTTACCTTGGTCTTCAAAAAAGGGGTCTGGCCCATCTGGACCAATACCCTTCTTATGTCATCCTGGAAAACGATTATGATGAGGAGGAAAATGGAACTCAGGAACGTGCCTAGAAGCCAATGCAGGGTGGCAAGGCCAAGCTCCCGTGCCCCAAAGTAGAGCAATGTGATGACGGCCAGGCCGGCTGCCATATGGGCGGCCCTGGTGCCGCGTATAAGCAGTATAACCCTGTGGATGATAAATGCGACGATCAGGATGTCCAGGACATCCTGCCATCTTATTACAGGGATATATTCGCTCAAGTGGTCGAGCATCAGTTTTACATTCTTTCCCTCTGATTTAAAAAACAGGCCTTCCCAGGGCCGGAAAATTCCTGGCTACCGCTGCGGTAGCGCTTCATTCTTTATGGAATCGATCACGTCTGCAACTGTGCGCGCCATTTCAACATTATGGACTCTTACAATAGACGTGCCGTTCATTATGGATGCTGCCACAGCCCCCATGGTTGCAATATCCCGCTTAGATGCGTCTTGTTCTCCGGTTATTGCGCCCAAAAATGCCTTGCGGGACGCTCCTACTAAGATTGGCGCATTAAGATCCAGGAACTTCGCCAATTGGTTAAGAATGACCAGGTTGTCTTCAAAACGCTTGCCAAATCCTATTCCTGGATCAACAATTACGTTTTCCTGCATTATTCCCTTGGACTGGGCCCATAAAATACGTTCATGCAGAAATTCCTTGATCTCTCTAATTACATCGTCATAAACTGGATTTTTCTGCATGTCTTGCGGTGTACCCTTCATGTGCATCAATACGACCGGAACCTGGGCCTCAGAAACAACATCAGCCATTTCTGGGTCAAACCTTAGCGCGCTGATGTCATTTATTATGTCCGCCCCCTTTGACAGGGCCTGATAGGCAACTTCAGCCTTGGTCGTGTCTACAGATATGAGACAGTCTGAAAAAGAGCGAACAGCATCAATAGCCGGCAGGACCCTTTTCAACTCTTCCTTAACGGAAACGGCCTCAGAGAAGGGCCTGGAGGATTCTCCTCCAATATCAAGGATGTCTGCACCTTGCTTTAAAAGCTTTTTAGCCTGACGCTCCACGTCATCGGTAGTGACATAGAGCCCCCCATCTGAAAAGGAGTCAGGGGTTACATTGATAACCCCCATTATAGTAGTCCGTTTTTTTTCAGCCCAGGGATATGGTCTGGTTTTTACCTTTTTCTTATAACAGCCGTTTGTTCCCCTGTGTCCCATCATGCTGGTACAGCAGCGGATTCGGCTGCAGATTCAACAGAGCCACGGCACTTTAGAAGAATTTTGTCTATGTCGCTTCCGTCCAAGGATTCTTGTTCCAGCAGGGCCTGAGCTATCCCTTCTAGACACTCAATATTCTCCTGAACCAAATTCTTTGCTTTTTCATAGGCAGAATGGACGATGTTGCGCACCTCTTCATCTATTAAGCGGGCCGTCTCTTCGCTGTAATCCTTGGCCTGGGTGAAATCCTTGCCCAGAAATACGTGTCCGCCCGACTTTCCAAATGCCACAGGTCCAAATACGTCGCTCATTCCCCATTCGCACACCATCTTCCTTGCAAGATCGGAAGCACGCTCAATATCGTTGCCCGAACCAGTTGTATATTCATGCAGGGCCAATTCTTCGGCCACTCTTCCGCCCAGCAGCACTGCAACGTTGTTGAGCAGATAGGTGCGCGGATAGGTGTGCCGGTCTTCCTCAGGGAGCTGCTGGGTAACACCCAGCGCCCTGCCCCTGGGGATGATGGTCACCTTATGTATGGGATCTGTTCCAGGGAGAAGCTTGGCCACCAGAGTATGTCCAGCCTCATGGTAGGCAGTTATCTCTTTTTCCTTGTCCGAGAGTATCATGCTCTTTTTCTCTGCGCCCATGAGTATCTTGTCTTTGGCCTTTTCAAAATCCTCCATGCCCACATGCTGTTTGTTTTCCCTTGCGGCCATAAGGGCTGCTTCATTCACGAGGTTTTCAAGGTCCGCGCCTGAAAAACCTGGTGTACCCTTTGCGATCACGGACAGGTCCACGTCTGGTGACAATTTTATCTTTTTTATGTGGACCCTTAGGATCTCTTCACGGCCTTTTACATCAGGAACAGGCACCTCTACCTGGCGGTCAAAACGGCCTGGCCTCAAAAGGGCGGGATCCAGCACATCAGGCCTGTTGGTGGCAGCAACCACAATAACCCCTTCGCTAGTCTCGAAGCCGTCCATTTCCACAAGAAGCTGGTTGAGGGTCTGCTCCCTCTCATCATGACCGCCCCCGAGGCCGGCGCCTCTGTGGCGGCCGACCGCGTCTATCTCATCGATAAAAATTATGCAGGGTGCATGCTTCTTGGCCTGGACAAACAGGTCTCTAACTCTGGAAGCACCAACTCCCACGAACATTTCCACAAAATCAGAGCCGCTGATGCTGAAAAAGGGTACGCCTGCCTCGCCAGCTATTGCCTTGGCCAGTAAGGTCTTCCCGGTACCAGGAGGCCCCATGAGAAGAACACCTTTTGGGATGCGCCCGCCAAGCCTGGTGAAGCGCTGCGGATCCTTCAGAAACTCGATCACCTCGCCAAGCTCTTCCTTAGCCTCTT
>JALVPX010000115.1 GCA_027031565.1 Deltaproteobacteria bacterium
CTCCAAAGCTTGTCAAATGTTATATCTGGAGCGGCTGCAGCAGGAATTGCCATTTTTGCAACCTGCTCCCTGATGCTCCACGGCTACAACACCACCTTGAAAAAGCAGCAGGATGAATATCATGCCGCCCTGACAGCACGAGAAAAGGCCTTGAAAGAAAGGCTGCCAAAGGCGGAACAGATTAAAATGGTGCGGCAGTGGATGGAATTGAAACAAAAATATGAGGCTGAACCAAAACTTTACTATTTGATAGGCCAATTGGCCAAGAGCCTGCCTGCGGGTGTGAAGGTTCTGGACATGAAGATCTCAAGGCCCGGGCGCAAAAAGATGGAGCTTAATCCAACACCTGGGAACGCAGAGCTACCGCCGCTGCCACAAGCTTCAGACGTACAAAATAATACCCCTCAAGGGCCGCTGGCCATCATGGGAAGAGCGTGGGAATCTGAAATTGTTTTCATTACCCAGGGAGATTTTTCTCAGGCTGATTCCAGGCTAAAAGAGGCAGTAACAAGGCTCCAAACCTATTTCCAGTTAAAGGATGTGAAAAGAACTTACGATGAATCCAAACAGAGGGGTATTTTATCCTTGAAAATGAAGGCAAGGAATAATCAGACATCATGAATTCCCTAAAATATCCAGAACCGGAAGGAATGATAATATTGCTCCAGAGCGGATGTGCCCTGCTGCTGGCCCTTTCCCTGGCAGCATTCGTGCACGCCTATGGCAAAAAAAGGGCTTACGAGGAGTCCATTCTTTCGCTTGAACGCCGCTCACACCAGCTGGACCAGTTGGAGAAAAAGGTGGAAAACTTCCGTAATATTATCAGGATGTATGTAAACAGTGACCCGGACTTCAAGGAGCACTTGTGGCACGATGTTGAGGCAAAATGGGAAGACATACCATTTGAAGAATTGATTTACAGGCTCAAGGCAGTTTATAGGCCGGAAAACTACTTTGTCTTAAAAGGCTTTCAAGCATACGCTGGCAAGAACAAAAAGGGGAATGGTTCACATAATTCCAAGAAACGAGGCGAGATCAAAAATACATTTATCTTAAAAGGATGGGCGCTATGTCACCTTTTGGACGATCACACCAGCAACTCCTTTTGATCGCGGCACCTCTGGTGACAATGGCTGTTGCTTTACTGGCTGTCACCGTTCTTTATTCCCTGGGTGTCATAAGCAGCAGGCCCCTTCGATTGGGTCATCTTCCTACCCTCAATCTTCCCCCCGAAGAGGCGGATAATGCCATGAGACCCATGGAGCGCCTGGTAAAGCTGGACGACGTGAGCGATCCCTTTGAAACAATCAAGACCACTGCACATACCGCGGAAAAGCAGGATGAGGTTGCACTCAACATGATAGTTTTCGCCGAAAATGAAGGCCTTTGCAAAGTAAACGGCAAGTTCTACAGAAAAGGTGAATCAGGCCCCGGTTTTTCCATCCTCAAGATCGAAGAGACAGGCGTGTGGTTCAGCACGAAACAAGACACATTTTTCCTTTCACCCGGGCAGAAGAGGCTGATTGTCTCATATGGTGAGAATGACAAGGCAAAAAGCAGGAGGCTGATGTGAAAATCACGCCCATCTCTATATATAAAACTCCTGTTGGCAGTAAAGCGGCCAACTGTTTTGCAGCCCTTTTTCTAACTGCTGTGATGACGTTTTTTCAAGGCTGTTCGCCAGCTGCGCACCAAGCAGCCAACCCGCAGCTGACACCGGAAAGAGACGTCAGCAAGATGGCAGAGGTAAAGCATCTATCATATCCAAGGCAGGGCGGCACGATGCGTCACGTGCCTGTTATGAATACGCCACAGGACAACCAGGACGACAAGCCGGTTTTCAAGCGGCTTTCACCCCTTGAGACGCAACTAGTCAGCCTCTCCTTTGTCAAGGAGAGTTATGATGCCATACTTCAGACCCTTGCCCATGCAGCAGGCCTCAACCTTGTAATAGATCCTCAGGTCCCAGAACTGCTGGGCACCCAGGCATCACTGACAGCGGAATTCCACTCAAGGCCAGTAAAGGAGATACTGGATTCTGTCTGCAGGACCTTGAACATTCACTGGCAGCACCAAAATGGGATTATCTATGTAGAACCCTTTGCCCAGCGAATATTCGATCTCGATTTTCTGAGTTCCGTCCAAGGATCAAAATTCAAGGTGGGAGGCGATGTGCTGGGTGGTGGCACCTCCACTGGCCAGGAGGGGGTGTTGACCCCTCTTTCAGGAAGTTTCGAGATCGGAGGCCAGGTAGAGGCCTCTGTAACCGATATCTATGACAACCTTGAAGAGCAGATCACAGAACGGATCGGTGACGAAGGCTCCATCTACTTGAACCGCCAGACAGGCACCTTGGCCGTGCGCACAAGGCCGCGCACGCTGGAGGAAATTGGACATTACATTCAAGCACTCAAGGAAAAATATACCAGACAGGTCTTGATCGAGGCGAGAATACTTGAGGTGGAACTCAACCAGGCCCATGAGTTGGGCATTGACTGGGGCAGGCTCCAGGCAACCATTTCCGAGGACCGGCTGAGGCAGGGAGGAGCGCTTTTCAACCTCAAGACCGACTTGACGGAAAACGGACTCCTGTATGGTTTGAGGTTTTCTAACCCCTATTATGACATGTCAGCCGTATTCAGGGCACTGGAAGAATTCGGCAGGGTTCACTCCTTGTCCAATCCAAGGCTGAAGGCCATGAACGGACAATCTGCAATGATAAGCGTAGGCAGGTCGGTTTCATATCTGCGCAGCCTTGAGACCGAACAGACAGCAGGCGAAGGACTCTCAAGCACGAATGTCTCTGTGGAAATAAGCTCCATATTCGACGGCGTGCTGCTTGGGGTTACACCTGTCATTGAAAAGAACAAAACGGTTAATCTCCACCTCCTTCCCATCAAGAGCGACCTCATTTCCTTAAGGGAAAGAGAATTCGAGGGAGGCAACAGATATACCTTTCCGGTGGTCAACTTGCGGGAGGCCTCAACTGTAATACGCACCAAGTCAGGAGAAATGGTTATTCTCGGCGGCTTGATACAGGAACGTTCCGAGGATAGCGAATCGGGTCTGCCTGTACTCCAAAAGATGCCCCTGGTAGGCTCCGCCTTTAAACATTCCGTAAAAAAAACCAAGAGAGTGGAGCTGGTAATCATCATGAGCGTTAGGGTGCTTGGCAATGAGCAGGCTGTTTGACGCATTAAAATCCCTGGAAGGCGAAGCTGCCGGCCATTCCAGCCAGCCGCCTCCGGTGGGCTGCAAGGAGCCCTTTGCACCGAAAAGGCGGATTTCATGGACAAGGCCTGCCCTGTTGCTAATGGTCTTCCTGGCATCAGGGCTGATTTTGGTTTTAACCTATGAAAAATGGGGGAATAAACTGCTCGAAATCGCAGGCCAATCTTCCCTTGACACCCATTACAAACTTGCCGGGCACCCAAGGCCTTACGCCAAGCCCCTCCCCCCGACGCAGGCAATGGAAAGAAGTGCCTCAGACTCCTTGCACAAAAAGGAAATGGCAGAGAGCCTTTTCAATGCCAAGCAAAACAATAAACCAGAAAAAAAAGAGGCGCTACAAAATGTCACTTCCCTTCACAAGTCAAATGCAGCCAAGGCGGTCTCAACAGGAAAATACCGCAAGGTAGTTAATAACACATCAAGCAGGGCTGGAAAGGCCTTGCCGATACGGAAGAAAAAGGCAAAGCCGAAAAGATATCAAAACCTTACCCTTCCCGATGTTATGCCTAAGGCAGCAGTACCCGAACGAAACAGGCCTGACTACGTCAGGCTTAGAAACGCTTTATTGAGCCAGGCAGAAGAATACCGCCAGAACGGCCAATGGAAACTGGCATTAAAGAGCTATGAAAAGTTGTGGCAGTTTTCCAAAGAGCCTGACATCGCCAACAATTATGCCGGGGTACTGATAGTGCTGGGTGAGTATGGAAAGGCCTTGAAAATCTTGAAAGAGGCGGCAAAAAGCGCTCCATCAGATAAAGATATAATGCGGAATATGATGATAGCTGAGAAAAAAATTGAACAACAACAAAGCAAACCATCTACACGTTAGGAAACAGCAGAGGCGGTATGGTAAAGGGAAACATAGAATTACAAAAAAGGCGTTTAGTAAATGGATATCATTTAAAAAGCATCAACTCCCAAAAGGGTTCTGCCTTAATTGGGGTTGCCATGGCTGTTGTGGTGCGGGGGCTACTCGTGGGTGGCGGGCTATCCCTAATCGCGCCCCGGCTTAAGCAACAAAAATACCGGAAAAGCCTCGTGCTCCTTAAAGCTAACATGGAATATCTAGTTCAGTATGGCCTGGAAAATAAAGGGAAGTTCGGTCTCTATACCTCTAATTGTACGCCCCTTTTACGTTATCCTTTGGATGTTTATAGAAAACCCTTTCTTTGTTTTATCGCACCTGAATTAGCTTCAAACAGTACCTGTGCCAGACGGAATACTTCTATTACCGTAGCAGATCAGCAAGACAATGCTACTCACAATAATGTAGCTATAGTGTTGATAAGCGGAGGGGAGAACTTCGACATTCAGACAAAGCCATATAACCCTGATGAATCTAATGAGCCTGTAGTGATTTACCCTTTTGGACAAACAGGGGTTGATGATTACTGTGATGATGATGTTATTGTTGATGATGACGATGTTGATGATTACTGTGTTGAATCATCAGAATTTTATGACGATCAGGTGGCATATTTGAAACTTTTGGAACTTAAAGAAAAATATCTTTGCGTTCATTCTGAAGAAAGACTACGTATTCTTAATAATAGTTTGCCCACAGCCCTAAATGGTACTACTTATGACGCCACCGTCTATGCCGCCGGTGGAATCCCGTTTGATGGATCCAAGTATAAGTGGTGTGTAGAAGGACAAGGAGGGCTTCCTTCTGGCTTAAACCTTTGGTGCGATGCAACAAGCATTCTTACATTATCTAGTAACTGTAGTAGTTCAAATCCAGTTGTTGCTATTTGGGGAAAATGTAGAAACATCAAAATCTTAGGTCAAGTCAACCTTGGAAGCAACGCATCTCGAACTTATAAATTTAATTTCTTCGTGGCAGACGATTCCAAAAACAGAGACCACAAAAACTTTATTCTTACGGTCAACTAATGAGATTGAAAA
>JALVPX010000116.1 GCA_027031565.1 Deltaproteobacteria bacterium
TCTGTGGCAAGGGCAAAGCTGGATACGCACACACCAAAGACCAAAGCCGCCAGTACCGAACCAATCTTTTTGATGTTCATAATCGCAAAACTCCTCCTTTTTATTTTAGATTTTTAGCCAATATTGTTCACGCAACTTTGTGAATCATTATTCATTGTGCTTAACTAACGGAGCTTATGGATTTTGTCAATAAGCAAATCGAGCTATTTACCCACATTTTTTGTATTAGGTCCTGGGTAACTTTGTGATCTTCCTTTACAAACCTTGTGCCAAACTGTTATAGTGTTTTTATTTATTAATTTATTAACTCTGAAAATATTCTTGCTCGAACTCACCTGGAAGGAGGGATGCGGGTGAAGATTGAATATGATCCAGATATAAGCGTTTCCATACGTCCAGACATCGCCGCCTTGATTAAGGAAAGCGTTGCAGAGCCGTGCGAGTGCGGCTGCGACGAAATATATGTGTCCCTGCAGTCGGAAAACATGATTGATGTAAAGTGCTACGACTGTGGCAAGAGTTTTTTTGAAGTGGAAATGGAAATAGAAGAGGAGACCTCTGAAAGCTAAGCTGGCATATCATATCATACCTGCCTTTCTGATTCCTGCAGGCCCGCAAAAATATTTTTCATAATTTCATTTTATCAACATTAGCAATCTTTTCATGAATTGACTTGACGCTCCATTCTTCGTGCTTATTGTTTCAATTAAAAGGAATACCATTCTTCCTTTAAAGACAATAAGTTAGCCTAAATTGTGTAAGGAGGTGTAGTCAATGCTGCGTTCTTGGATAGTCCCAACAGAACCCTTTTTTGCCGACTTAGAGCGCATGCGCGCTGAGATGGAGCGTTTGTTTGATCTTGCTGCACCAATAGGGAACATCAGAGGTGCAATAAGGGGCACGTTTCCAGCTGTGAATGTGGGTGAAACCCCTGAAAATGTATTGGTCTATATCTTTGCCCCAGGCATAGATCCAGACAAACTGGAACTCACCCTGGAAAAGGGGGTGCTGACAGTGTCTGGTGAGCGCGACACCAGCAAAGAGGTTGGAGAAAATCCCGACCCACAGGGATACCACAGAAGGGAAAGGTTCAGCGGCAAGTTCCGCAGGGTTATTTCCCTGCCTGAGAGTGTCGATCCCGGAAAGGTTAGCGCCAAATATTCAAATGGGATACTCACCGTAACCATAGGCAAGCGCGAGGAAGAAAAGGCCAGGAAAATCGAAGTGGCCGTGGAATAAGCGTGTTTGAATAATTGATTAAAAGGAGGTGTATGATAATGCCTGCAGAAGCAACCCGTGAAGTATCGGTCAAACAAAGCGAAGCTCCGGTGTCTGAGGAGCGCGAACGTGTCCGCACAATTGTGCCGCCGGTAGATGTATATGAAAACAGCGAGGGCATTATCCTGCTGGCAGACATGCCAGGGGTTCCTAAGGAAAACCTCGATGTACAGGTTGACAAGGATGTTTTGACCATCAAAGGTAAAATTGCGAAGGTGGTGCCAGATAACCTGAAGCCGCTGTATGCGGAATTTGGCGCTGCCGAATATGAACGGGCTTTTACCCTTGGGGCAGACGTCGATATATCAAAAATAGATGCAAGGATATCAAAGGGTGTGTTGCGGCTTTTCCTGCCAAAGCTTGAAGAGGTAAGGCCCAAAAAGATCGAGATACAAGTTGAGTAGGCTGGCTGCCCCGGCCGTTACTGATTTATAAGCAGCCCGGGTCCCGGACCAGGGCTGCTTTTATTTTTGCAGCCATAAATGCCAAAAGCAGTGGCTAAAGTTGCACGTTTTTCATATCAGTTTTATAGTTGCACGGCCCTTGAGACATAGCCTGCCTTAAAGGCCTGACCCAATATGTCCTCGGCCGATTTACCACGACATTTCTCTAGAGAGGCAGATACATGAAAGCTATCATAGCCCTGGAAGACGGCCGCATCTTCGAGGGGCGTTCCTTTACTGGCCCTGGCGAGGCTGTCGGCGAGATCGTGTTCAACACCAGCATGACAGGTTACCAGGAGATCCTCACAGACCCGTCTTACAGGGGACAGATCGTAACCATGACCTATCCCTTGATTGGCAACTACGGGGTTAATGATGAAGATGAAGAATCTTCAGAAATTCATCTTTCAGCTTTTGTGGTCAGGGAATATGAAGAGGCGTACAGCAACTGGAGGGCCAAGACGAATTTGCGCGAATACCTTCAAAGACATTCTATTCTGGGCATAGAGCAGGTAGATACGAGGGCCGTAACCAGGCACATCAGGGTGGCCGGCGCAATGAAGGCGGTGATTTCCACTGAGGTAGATGATCCCCAGGCCCTGGTTGCTAGGGCAAAGGAGTCTCCAGGCCTGATCGGCAGGGACCTGGTTAAGGAGGTGAGCTGTACCAGGCCTTATTTATGGAAAAAGCGGCCTGTTCCCCTTGATGGAGAGGAGATTGCAGATGTTTTTCGATCTGAACCTGGCGATTTCAAGGTTGCGGTCCTTGATTGCGGCCTGAAATATAACCAGCTTCGTATTTTCGAGAAGCTTGGCTGCACCTCGCTAGTCTTTCCCCATGATACACCTGCCGAAGCCATGCTTGAATGCGATCCAGATGGAATATTTTTGAGCAACGGGCCAGGGGACCCAGCAGCACTTTCCACCATAATCGAAACGGTCCGGGGCCTTTTGGGCAGGCGGCCGGTTTTTGGGATTTGTCTGGGACATCAGGTATTATCGCTAGCCCTTGGGGCCAAAACATACAAACTTAAATTCGGCCACAGGGGAGCCAATCAGCCAGTAAAGGAACTCGCAACGGGCAAAATAGAGATTACATCACAAAATCACGGCTTTGCGGTTGACGAACAGAGCATACCCGAGGGAGTTGAGGTCACCCACATAAACTTGAACGATACCACCGTAGAGGGCATTAAACATGCCGAAATTCCAGCATTTTCTGTGCAATATCATCCAGAGAACGCCCCTGGACCCCACGATGCCGAATACCTGTTTGACAGATTCATACAAATGATGGCGGAATACAAAAGCTGAGTTCAGGAGACACCTCCAGAAATGCCTAAAAGAACAGATATCAAGAAAATCCTGATAATCGGGTCCGGCCCGATAGTGATAGGCCAGGCATGTGAGTTCGACTATTCGGGCACCCAGGCATGCAAGGCCTTGAAGGAAGAGGGCTACGAAGTTGTGCTGGTCAATTCAAATCCAGCAACCATCATGACTGATCCTGAAATGGCGGACCGAACCTATGTGGAACCCATAACCCCAGAAGTAGTAATAAAGATTCTCAAAAAGGAGCGTCCGGATGCCATCCTGCCTACCTTGGGCGGCCAAACCGGTTTAAACACTGCTGTAAAAGTGGCAGATACTGGCATTCTCGAAGAGCTGGGTGTGGAGATGCTTGGGGCCTCAAAGGAGGTGATCCACAAGGCCGAGGATAGAGAGCTTTTCAGGGAGGCGATGGAACGTATAGGTCTGCGCATACCACGAAGCGCCATAGTACGTTCCATGGATGAGGCCCGCAAGGCAGTAGACGAAATAGGCTTTCCCATCATCGTGCGTCCCAGTTTCACGCTGGGCGGAACAGGCGGTGGTATAGCATACAACCCCGATGACCTTGAAGAAATCTGTTCCCAGGGTCTGGATCTGAGCATGATCCACGAAGTCATGCTGGAAGAGTC
The DNA here is from genome assembly GCA_027031565.1 of Deltaproteobacteria bacterium. GTDB lineage: Bacteria > Desulfobacterota > Dissulfuribacteria > Dissulfuribacterales > JALVPX01 > JALVPX01. Next base: position 3,682 of record JALVPX010000116.1, read on the forward strand.
TGTAATTGGGTGGAAGGAATTCGAACTTGAGGTCATGCGGGATGCAAAAGACAACGTCGTCATCATATGCAGCATCGAGAACCTCGATCCAATGGGTGTTCACACCGGGGACAGCATCACCGTGGCCCCTGCTCAGACCCTGAGTGACAGGGAGTATCAAATCATGAGGGACGGCGCCCTTGCCATCATAAGGGAGATAGGCGTGGATACCGGAGGATCCAATATTCAATTTGCAGTACATCCTGCAACAGGGGAAATGGTGGTCATAGAGATGAACCCGAGGGTATCGCGCTCGTCAGCCCTTGCATCCAAGGCCACAGGCTTTCCCATAGCAAAGATTGCCGCCAAACTGGCAGTTGGCTATACGCTGGACGAAATACCGAACGACATAACCAGGGAGACCATGGCCTCCTTTGAGCCCACAATAGATTACTGTGTAGTTAAGATACCCCGTTGGACCTTTGAAAAGTTTCCAGAGGCAGAAGATATCTTGACTACTGCCATGAAAAGCGTCGGCGAGACCATGGCTATAGGCCGCACCTTCAGGGAGGCCCTTCAGAAGGGGCTGAGGTCACTGGAAATAGGAAGGGCAGGCCTGAGCTTTGATGGAAAAGACCCGTGGGAGCGCACAGGCACCCTGCCCCACAGGGATGAAGTCATCAAGAGGCTGCGCACCCCCAATTCTCAGCGTATCTTCTATATAATGCTGGCAATGCGCATGGGGTTTTCCGTACAAGAGATCAACAAGCTTACCAAAATAGATCCCTGGTTCATTTATCAGATAGAAAAGATCCATAAGGAGGGGAGCGACCTGGTAGAGGCTGCATCCGAAGGCAGGGATGTAGACCTCCGCCATTTCAAGAAGGAGGGTTTTTCAGACAAGCAGCTGGCAAATATCCTGGGCACAAGCGAGGACGAGCAGCGAAGGGCAAGATTGGAACAAGGCCTCCGGCCGGTGTACAAGCTGGTCGATACGTGTGCAGCCGAGTTTGAGGCCTATACCCCCTATTACTATTCCACTTATGAACAAGAAGATGAGGCCAGGGCAAGTGACAGAAAGAAAATCATGATCCTCGGAGGCGGCCCCAACAGGATCGGCCAGGGAATCGAGTTTGATTATTGCTGTGTCCATGCAGCCATGGCGGTTCGAGAGGAAGGCCTTGAAAGCATTATGGTCAATTCAAACCCCGAGACCGTCTCCACAGACTATGACACCTCGGACAAACTGTACTTCGAACCCTTGACCCTGGAAGATGTGCTTCACATCGTTGAAACGGAAAGGCCTAATGGCGTGATAGTGCAGTTCGGGGGCCAGACCCCTTTGAATCTTGCCGTTCCTCTTCAGAAGGCAGGTGTGCCTATAATTGGTACCAGCCCCGAATCCATAGACATGGCCGAAGACCGGAAGAGCTTCCAGCAGATGCTCCAAAAGCTGGGCCTTGTTCAGCCTGCCAATGACACGGCCACCAACCTGGAGGAGGCCCTGGATATAGCAAACCGCATCGGTTACCCAGTGGTGGTACGCCCTTCTTACGTCCTTGGCGGAAGGGCCATGAAGATCGTCTATGATGACAGCGGATTGCGGGATTTCATGGAAGAGGCTGTTCACGTGGCAGAGGGCCACCCAATCCTGATAGACAAGTTTTTGCAGGATGCTACTGAAATAGATGTTGATGCGGTTTCCGATGGTCAGCTCACTGTTATCGGCGGCATCATGGAACATATTGAAGAAGCCGGCATCCATTCCGGAGATTCTGCTTGCGTGCTTCCTCCCCGCACTATTTCCGAGGACCTGATTGCGCAGATAAAGGATGCCACAAAGGCCATGGCCAGGGAGCTGAGGGTGATCGGCCTGATGAATGTGCAGTATGCTGTAAAAGATGGTCAGCTCTATGTACTTGAAGTCAATCCGAGGGCATCCAGAACGGTTCCCTTTGTCAGCAAGGCCACAGGCATTCCCCTTGCAAAGATCGCCACTAAGGTAATGCTTGGGAAGTCTTTGGCTGATCTCGGTTTTACCAGCGAGGCTCACATAGATCACGTGGCCGTTAAAGAATCTGTGTTCCCGTTCAGGCGTTTCCCAGGGGTTGATGTGGTCCTTGGGCCTGAAATGAAGTCAACCGGAGAGGTGATGGGAATAGACTCAGATTTTGGGATGGCCTTTGCCAAGAGTCAGCAGGGAGCTGGCCTGATCCTGCCTACCTCAGGCACTGCCTTTCTGAGCGTAAAGCAAGGAGACAAGAAGGCCCTTTTACCCATAGCCAAGGCATTGTTGGGCGCAGGCTTTGAGATCACGGCCACGGAGGGTACGGCAGAATTTTTGAACGCACACGGCGTAGAAGCCAGGAGGGTGTACAAGGTTTCAGAGGGGCGTCCAAATATTATAGACCTCATGAAGAATGGAAAAATAAACCTTGTCATCAACACACCCAGCGGCCGGAAAAAGACCAGATCCGATTCATACTACCTGAGGCGCACGTGCCTTGACTACGATGTGCCCTACTTCACCACTATTGCAGGCGCCAGGGCGGCTGCAGAGGCCATAACTGCCTTGCAGAATCGGGAACTTGAGGTTAAGCCTCTACAAGACTATTATCATTCCAGCAAATGAACAGGAAAAACATTCAGACCTTGCCTTTGAACCGAAGTCTTACAGGTCACTGCTGCCCAGGGTGCCTCGATCACTATTGGGCCAGCCGTGTGCCAGGTGGCCCCAAGGAAGAGTGCGGCGTTTTCGGCGTTTTCGGCCATCCAGAGGCTGCAAAGCTCACCTATTTCGGCCTTTATGCCCTTCAGCACAGGGGGCAGGAAAGCGCCGGCATCGTGGCCTTTGGCAAGGACCAGGTAAATGAATACAAGGCCATGGGACTTGTGCCAGACATCTTCAACGAACGTATTCTGGGCGAGCTGGAAGGGAGCCTAGCAGTCGGGCACGTCCGTTATTCCACAACCGGCTCCTCCGTACTCCAAAATGCCCAGCCCTTTTGTGTGCGTCATGCAGGCTGCACCCTGGCAGTTGCCCATAACGGGAATCTAGTCAATGCCCTTGCTCTTCGAAATGAGCTCGAAAGACATGGTTCCATCTTTCAGACCACCATGGACAGCGAGGTGATCGTTCATCTTCTGGCGAAATCAGCCAGAAAGGGGCTCAAGGAGGCCATAACCACGGTGATGGAACAGGTACAGGGGGCCTATTCAATAGTGATGGGTACAGAGGGAATGCTGATAGGCTTCAGGGATCCCCTCGGTTTCAGGCCCTTGTGCATAGGCAAATTGAACGGTGCCTATATCCTGGCCTCTGAAACTTGTGCCCTTGACCTGGTACAGGCAGATTATGTGCGGCAGGTAGAGCCTGGGGAAGTTGTGATGATAGATGACAACGGCCTTCATTCGTTCCAGGCGGTTGAATCGAAAAAGCAGGCCAACTGCATCTTCGAATTCATATATTTTGCCAGGCCAGACAGCGACATCTTTGGCAAAAATGTATACATGTTCAGGAAACGGCTTGGTGCTGCCCTCACAAAGGAAGTAAGCATTGATGCAGATTTTGCCATGCCCTTTCCAGATTCCGGCAATTACGCGGCTGTGGGCTATGCCCAGGCAGCAGGTATTCCCCTGGAACTGGCTGTGATAAGGAATCACTATGTTGGCCGCACCTTCATACAGCCGAGTCAGACAATGCGAGATTTCGGCGTGAGGATCAAACTCAACCCTGTAAAAGAGATGATCCACGGCAAGCGGGTCATCCTGATAGAAGATTCCATTATTCGAGGCACTACCAGCAGGACCCGCATAAAGACCATACGCGATGCAGGTGCCAAGGAGATAACCATGCTGGTAAGCTGCCCGCCGACCCGCTTTCCATGTTTCTACGGCATAGATTTTTCCAGCAAAGGTGAATTGATTGCGGCAAAACACTCGATTGAAGAGATAAGGGATTTCCTGGGCCTTGACGGCCTGCATTATCTGACCATTGAATCCATGATCGAGGCAGCTGGTGGAGATGGCGGCCGCTTCTGCATGGCCTGTTTCAACGGGGATTATCCTGCCGAGGTCCAGGAATATGGTGGGAAATATCAACTGGAAACAAAAACCGGCTAATGACAGGATCAGGTTGGGACAGGCCCCGCATCCTTGAGGCAGGAAGAAAGGCCCTTGAAACCGAAATAGCTGGTTTGAAAGAGGTGCTCAGCCGCCTGGACGGGGGATTTACAGATGCCATCGAACTGCTTTTCAATCTAAAAGGAAGGGTGGTTGTTACCGGCATAGGGAAATCGGGGCTTATCGGGCGGAAGATTGCAGCCACTTTTTCAAGCACAGGCACCCCGGCAATCTTCCTGCATCCTGTAGAGGCCATGCATGGAGACCTTGGTATCATGGCCCGCGGTGACGTGGTAATTGCCATTTCAAACAGCGGTGAGACCCAGGAGCTCAATGCCCTTCTTCCCTTGTTCAAGGCGCGTGAAGTACCAGTTATAGCACTCACAGGCAATCCCGATTCAACATTGGGCCGTTTCAGCAAGGTGGTGGTCAATACCAGGGTCTCAAAGGAGGCCTGCGGTTTGGGTTTGGCCCCGACAGCCAGTACAACTGCTGCCCTTGCAATGGGAGATGCCATGGCCGTAGTCCTCCTCGAAATGCGCCACTTCAATGAAGAGGATTTCTTGAGAAATCATCCTGCAGGCACCCTGGGAGAACGGCTCAAGGTAGAGGTGAAAGAGGTCATGCTTACTGGGGAAAAGCTGCCCCTGGTGCGGACTGGTTCCCTGGTTGAGGACATGCTCCGGGAATTGGATGCAAAAGGCCTAGGAGCCGTGCTAGTGCTGGATGGTGACGAAACCTTGGCAGGTATTGTCACAGATGGCGATATCAGGCGTGCCCTGATAAAATACAATGATCTCCCGCACAGGAGCGTTGAAGAGGTGATGACCCGGAATCCCAAGGCCATTTTGCCGGAAACCATGGCCGCAGAGGCCCTTGAATTAATGGAGAAACACCTTATCACAGTGCTTCCGGTAGTTGGAATGAAGGGCAAATTAGTAGGTATTGTCCATTTGCATGATCTTCTTGGAAAGGGGCAATTCCGGTTTGTGGTATAGCGAGGTAGATTATGTCTAAGAGTCTTAACAAAGTAATGTTGATTGGGCGTCTCGGCGCTGATCCAGAGATCCGCTACACCCCTGACGGCGTTGCCGTGGCCAATTTCAGGATGGCAACCAACCGGCCGGTAAGGCAGGGGGAAAAATGGGGAGAGGAAACGGACTGGCACAGAGTAGTGGCCTTTCGAAAACTTGGTGAAATTGCAGGAGAATATCTCTCAAAGGGCAGCCAGGTGTATGTGGAAGGCAGGTTGCAGACCAGATCGTGGGAAGACCAGGACGGCAATACCAGGTGGATCACCGAGGTCGTGGCCAGGGAATTGATACTGCTTGAACCCAAAGCAGTCCGCCAGCCGAATGAAGCCGGTGATGTGGAGCCGCCCCTTCCTCCAGTGGAAGATGACGTCCCCTTTTAGAATCGCTGCCTTTGTCCATCGAAAAAATCCTTGAATCGGCATTGAACCAGGGGATCTCTTCGAGGATTTTCCCCGGGGCCGTGATGGTCGTTTTTAAGGACCATGAAATAGTTGCCGAGGTCGCAGCCGGAAGGGCCACTTATGCCAGGTGGGCGCCGGCTACAGGGCCAGGAAGCATATTCGACCTTGCTTCACTCTCGAAACCGCTCGTAACGGCCCTGACCACTGCAGCAATGTGTGCAATGGAGATGATCAGCCTGGATGTTCCGGTTTCACTATATTTTCATCCAGTTAATCCCTTCTTCGAAAAGGTTACCATTCGCCACCTGCTCCTGCATTCATCCGGCCTGCCTGCATACAGGCCGTTTTTCAACCTTTTGGCAGTACAGCCTGATGAAGCAAGGCGTGCCTGCCTCATAAAACAAATATTGGCCTCTTCAGCCGAGGCTGCTCCGGGCAAAAAGATGGTTTACAGCGACCTGGGTTTCATGCTCCTTGGAGCCATTATTGAAAAAATTTCCTCTTTGAGGCTTGATATGGCCTGGTCAAAAATGGTGAAAGAACCCCTGGAAATCAAGGAGCTTTTCTTTGCTGCGGCCCTTGAAAAAGGCTGCCGTATTGCCACAGTTGTGCCTACAGAGTATTGTCCGATCAGAAAGAGGATCGTCTGGGGCGAAGTTCATGACTTGAACTGCTGGGTCCTGGGCGGGGTGGCTGGCCATGCAGGCATCTTCGGCACGGCCCGGGGAGTTGCTCAAATGCTCATGGCCATTCTTGAGATGCTCAAGACCGGCGGAAGGGGGGATGGCGTGATTCCATCCAAACTCTTGCGCCTGTTTTTGACCCCTGTTCAGGCACAGGATGGATCATTGAAGGCGCTCGGCTTTGACGTACCAGCAACAAGAGACTCCCATGCAGGCAATTACTTTTCACCGGAACACAGCGTCGGGCATCTCGGTTTTACAGGAACCTCTTTCTGGCTTGATATCAAAAAAGGGGTTGGCATGGTGCTCCTGACCAACCGCACCTTTCCTTCTGCATCAGAAGAAACCCAAAAGGCCCTGGCTCGGTTCAGGCCCTATATTCATGACCTGGCATGGAACGCACTCTCCTGCTGAACTTGCTGTCCAAAATAGAAAATGCTGCTGCAGGCCTTCCCATGTGGGTAGCAGGCGGCCCGGTACGGGATATGGCCCTCGGGCGAAGTTTTGTCGACCTCGACATAGTATTGCCCAAAAGGGGCATAGAAACGGCCAAGGCCTTTGCCAACGAGTATGGGGGCACCTTTTTGGTGCTTCACGATGAAGAAGGAGTGGCCCGCGTAGTCATCCATGGGGCCGTACTGGATTTCAGCCAGTTCAGGGGCAGTTCAGAGAAAATAGAGCAGGACCTCATGCTCCGCGATTTTACGATAAATGCCATGGCCCTCGAAGTACACGAGTTTGCCTCCTTACTGGAACAAAACGCCGCGGGCAGCCAGGTCCTTGAACATCATGCCCTTATTGATCCGGCCTGCGGCAGCAAAGATCTCGTAAACCGCACGATCAGGGCCATTTCCCGGGCCAATCTTGAGGATGATCCCTTGCGCCTTGTACGGGCATATCGTTTCATGGCCGAGCTCCACTTTGAGATAGAAAACTCCACCCTGAAGTGGATAAAGGAGCTGGCGCCGTCCATACTAAAGCCGGCACCAGAGCGCATCGATCACGAACTGGGCTTGATAATGGAATCAGACTCGACAGCCAAGGCCTTTGAGGCAATGCTTGACTCATGCCTCCTGTTTGAACTTTTCCCTGAAATCAGGCGGATGTCTGGCGTTGATCAGCCGGGTTTCCACCATTTGGACGTGCTGGGCCACAGTATCGAGACCCTCAAGTGCCTGGAGAAGCTGATCGAAGATCCGTGTCAAAAGTTCATCAAATGTGATAATCTCAAAAAATGGCTTGAAGAGAAAAAGGACAAGATCTCCGCCTTGAAATGGGCTGCTTTTTTCCACGACGTGGGCAAGCCGGTTTGCAAGGGGCAAAAAGGGGAACGCGTCACATTTTATGAACATGACAGCGCTGGAGCAGATATTGTAAAGGAGATTTCAAAAAGGCTGAGATGGCCTAAAAAACGCTTGGAATTCACAGCGCTACTGATAAGGCTTCACATGAGGCCTTTTCATCTGCTGAACGATCTTCGAAGGAGCGGGCCTACAAAACGCGCAATGAGAAGGCTTCTCAAGGAGATTGGTGACGATTACCCTGCCCTGTTTCTACTGGCCATGGCAGACAGCATGGCAGGAAGGGGTCCGTTGAAACCCCCGGAACTGGATGACGAGCTGGCACGTTTATGGGAAAAGGTGGACTATTTCCATCAACACACACTGAAGCCGGTACGGTCCAGGCCCAGGCTGCTTACTGGCAACGATCTTCAGCAGATCTTTAGACTGCCCCCTGGTCCGATTATTGGAAAGCTGCTAGACGCCCTTGAAGAGGCTCAGGTGGAAGGCAGGATCGTCAGCAAGCAGCAGGCCATAGAATTTGTAAGGGGCCTTCTTGAATCGGAAAAACTGAATCAAGATTGATCATCTGGTTGTCGATAACATATTAAGATCATCTCTAAAAAAAGCAGAAACATAATTGGGAATGTTGTTTGACCGCCTGAAAATAAATCAGCGTTCTGATGCCGGATGGGTTTATCTGGAAGATGGGCTCCAGTACACTTCGAACCTTACGGTCATCGCCGAGGAAGTGCGCCGCCTTATCAAGGAAAAGACCTGGGTGGAACTGAGAGGTCCAGGCGGCTACCGTTCAACGCCCACCTTTGTCGTGAATTTTGAAAACGGAACCATGGAGATTGACCGGCCCAGCGGCTGGCCCAATCTCCACAGGGCTGCCATCGTTTACAGGAGGGAGTGCCAGCCGTGGCATTTCCTGGACTTGACCCCCTGCGGTTCAAGCGACAAGGGCGTCTTTTTCAATACCCCGCGCCTCTTTGTGATATATGAAAAAAGGGAGAGCTATCGTGTAACTGCCCCGTTGCGCTCCAAGGTGATCGTATATAAAGAGATGGATAACGAGGTAAAGAAAAAAAAAAAAAACAGGCACTGGAACGGGGTGATAAAGGATATCAGCGTTACAGGTGTCTGTTTTTACCTGCCCATTGCAACTGCACGTTTTCCATCGCTCCGTTCGCGGATAGGTCCGGTGGTTTTGGACCTGTTGGTCAATTCAATGGAAAGGTGGCCGATTTTAGAGATACCGGAGGCTGAGATAGTGCGCCACCGGCCTCTGGTTGTAGAGGGAAAGAAATTGCAGGAGGTGGCCCTTCACTTCGTCGGCGATGAGCGCGAGAGAACGAGCCTTCAGGCATACATAAGAAAACGCGAAATGGAGATCTTGAAGGCTATACGGGACAAGGCATAGCCGCCAAGTTTTGATCCCTTTTAAGGTCGTTTCAACAGCAGCGCAATTTTAAACAGATCCTTATAGCTGCGTTTGCCAGTAATGATGTCGATGTGGAGATCGGTTACTAGTTCTGAATGACGCCTTAGAAGAGGGTGGCTCAAGGCTGGCAGCCTGTAAAAAAAAGCACCAAGAAGCCAGGCATATATATGTTCCTTTCTGAATTTTTTCATCACCATCCTTTCATAGGTTTTCAACCCGTCTGGTGAGCCCTGCAAGAAATTTCCAATAGCCGCTGCAGCTAGCTCGGCCTGTGAGAGGGCTTGGTATATCCCTTCGCCCGTAATCGGATCGGCAAAGCCCGCGGCATCGCCAACCAGGAGGCTGTTCGACGAGGCAATCCGTTTCCTGGTCTTAAGCCCCGCAGGTATCATGTGGCCCTTGAGGCGTTGAAGCCTGATAGATTCCTTTAGCCCCTTGATTTCAAGATATTCGCTGAAGGCCCTTTTTAGGCCTTTCTCCTTCTGCAGGGTGCTGAACACCCCTATTGACAAATGTTCAGCCTTGGGAAAGATCCAGCCGTAGCCTTGGGGTGGAATGGCCAGATCAAAGTGAACGCACCCATGGTAGTCCTCCAGCAGGTCCGGCCTTGTCATAAAGGCCTCTGCCTCGATTGCCGGCAGCAGGTTGCGTGCAGGCCCGAGCCCGGTGAGCAAGGCCGTTTTGGAGTGGACCCCATCGGCGCCGACCACGACCTGGGCCTTGAAAGAACCGCTAGAAGTCTGTACCTCAACGCCATATTTTGATGATGTGATTGTCTCAAGCCGCGTTTGATCTAGGAAACGAATGCCCTTTGAAACTGCCTTTTCAATCAGGAAGGCGTCGAAGTCCTCCCGTTTGACCATGTGAATTATGGGGTCATCCAATTTTTTCAGGCAGAGATGGCGGTTCCTGAGGCTCACAAAGGCAGCCGTGGTTTTATCCACAACCACTGGGGCAATGTCAAAGGGAAGAAGTTTCACAGAGCGGGCGCACAGACCTCCTCCGCAAACCTTGTAGCGGGGAAAGGCCTCTTTGTCTATTGCAGCTACTGAGTACCCCTTTGCGGCTAGAAGATAGGCCAGATAGGCGCCTGCGGGGCCTGCACCAATTATGAGCACATCACAGGTCGATTTGTGAGCCACGGTCATTGCCTGCAAAATAAAAGGCGCCCTTAAATGGGGCGCCTTTACACACGATTTATTGATTCAAGCCTAGGCCATTTCCGACAATTTTACCAGCTTTTCATAATCGGCATCGAGCCGCCTTTGAATATAGGCTATGTGCTCTTCATCCAAGTGGCGGAAGCGGCGCTGAAGCTTGAGGTATTCCTCGACCGGCTTCGGCTTTGTAATCTTCCTGCTGAGGAAGTACCTCCCTTCGATCACCTCATATAACGGGAACACCTTTGTGTCCACTGCCAATTTCGAGATCTCCACCGAACGCTCACCTGCAGATCCCCAGCCTGTGGGACATGGCGAATAGATATGCACGTATGCAGGCCCCTTGACCAGGGCAGCCTTTTTGACCTTGTTCATCAGGTCAATGAAATAGGCTGGTGAGGCAGTGGCAACATATGGAATACCGTGAGCTGCCATTATGGCTGGTACGTTTTTCTTCCATGTAACCTGACCAAAGCTCTGTTTGCCTGGAGGGCTGGTGGTGGTCATGGCACCGTAAGGTGTACATCCGGAGCGCTGCACACCGGTGTTCATGTATGCCTCATTGTCCAGGCACACATAGAGGAAATCGTGCCCTCTTTCCATGGCGCCTGAAATCCATTGGAGACCAATATCGCCTGTGGCGCCGTCACCGCCTACGGCCATTATGTCCACATGCCTTTTAGGGATCTTCCCCTTGCGGCGAAGCACCTTTCTTGCAGACTCTACGCCTGATGCCACTGCTGCAGCGTTTTCAAACGCAATGTGAATCCACGGCACACGCCAAGCTGTATGGGGATATGGAGAGGAAATGATCTCCATGCATCCAGTCGCACTGCATACGATGACATTTTTGCCCAAGGCCTTCATGACCATGCGGAGGGCCAATACCTCGCCGCATCCCTGGCACGCCCTGTGGCCTGGAGCCAAGGGTTCTTCTTTGGGCAGATTCTTAGCTGAAAATCCTTTAAATTTTTCGAATTCAGGTATCATTTTTCCCGCACTCCGATCACTTC
>JALVPX010000117.1 GCA_027031565.1 Deltaproteobacteria bacterium
TTCATACAGCGATACAATACCTCCTGTTGAAAAAGGGGGACTATTTCACCCTTCTGTCACTTATTGAAGGGCCTTGTTCAGGCATTTCGGCATCTGGGTTTTTTGTAAAGTTTGACCTGTGCCGCGGTATCACCTCTTTTGCGCTACAAACATTTTCCCGTTTACAGGCCTTCCCTGTTCATGTCTCAGGATGCAATCTCGATTTGCCATTATCTTGAATCCTGATTGGGCCAATGCGTCTGCAACATATTTTTCGCTGTGGCCATAACGGCAGGAGGGCAACAACTTGAAGCCACCATGGGTATCCAGTTTTTCAACCGAAAAAACCCATAGACCCTGGGACTTGAGATGGCTGTAACATTTCTTGAAAACCGGGATTAAATCACCAGTATAGACAAGCACATCTGCACTATAGATTAAGTCAAAAAACAGGGGATCCATTCCCCAATTTCCCAGCATGTCTGCCTGAACCAGCATGTCATAGCATCCGGTTGCCTCAGCCTGTTTCAACATATTCGCAGACAGATCAAGACCAGCAAGATGGGAGGCATGTTTTGCCAAAAGTGGCCCAGCCAGGCCTGTACCGCAGCCCAGGTCCAAAATGATCATTCCCTTTTTAAGATATGGCCTGGCAAGGTCATAGAGCCGTTTTGGTGCCTCGTATCGGAGCTGTTTTACCAATATGTCATCAAACTCTGCTGCACATTGATCAAAGAGTCCCTGCACATACTCAATTGGAGGGGCATCTGGCGCACCTTCCGCGCCAGGCTCCAGGGATTTTAGCAGAAAGGCTGCCTGTGAATGCTCTGGATCGATCTCAAGCACCTTGCGATAGCACCTTTCAGCCTCTTTCCGTTTGCCTGATCTGTGGTATGCCTGGGCGAGATTGAAAAGCGCAGTTGAATATCCAGGTGCCGCCTGCAAGGCCCTCTTAAAGGCAGAAACGGCCTCTTCTGCTTTCCCTTTGGCATCCAGCAGGGTTCCCTTGTTGTTCCAGGCCTCTGCGAAATCAGGCATGAGCTCCAAGGCCCTTTCGAAACATTCCAAGGCCTTTTCCGGATCGCCGTTGTCTTTGTATATGACACCAAGGCTGTTCCAGGTATAAGAGAAAAGAGGCTCCTTTTCAAGGAGGTCATGAAGCAGGTCAGCGGCTTTTTTAAGTTTGCCGTGCTCATAGTGGGAAATGGCCAGATTGTAGAGCGCCTTTGGATATGGCTGCGCTGCTGTTACAGCCCTTTTATATGCGTACTCCGCCTGTTCCGGCCTGCCGCTTTCTGCCAACAAGGCGCCCAGGCCATTCCACGCCGAACCAAGGTCTGGCCTGGCCGCAAGGAGCTTCCTATACATGCGTTCTGCCTGTTTGAGCTTCCCTGCCCGGTGCGCCATCGACGCCCTTTGCAAAAGATCCAGTGCCTTTGAATTTCTCATAATTACCGTTATTTTTTAGAGGCCTCTTTAAATAAGATGAAACATGAAATTGATGAAACTATAATAGAAATGCCCATTGATGGAACCCTGGATCTGCACACCTTTCACCCCAGAGAGGCAAGGTCCTTGGTCGATGAATACCTGAGAG
>JALVPX010000118.1 GCA_027031565.1 Deltaproteobacteria bacterium
TGAACGTTACCCTTGGCACAGACGGGACAGCAAGCAACAACGATCTGGATATGTTGTCTGAAATGGACACTGCTGCAAAACTCCATAAGGGCATCACCAAGGATCCCACAGTGGTTTCAGCCCACGATGCCCTGGCAATGGCAACCACGTGGGCAGCCAAGGCTCTCAAACGCAGTGATTTAGGAAGGCTCAAGAAGGGCTGCCAGGCCGACCTGGCGATCTTGGACATGAACAAGATCCGCCTGCGGCCTACTTTTGATCCAGTTTCACACGTTGTATATGCAGCCAAAACAGGAGATGTAACGGACGTAATGGTTGCGGGCAAATGGCTTATGCAGGAAGGCGCCTTGACCACGCTGGATGAAAAGGCGCTCCTGAAACGACTTCCAGATGCTTTGGAAAAATTGGGACTATCAGGGCAGCAGTGAAAAGGCCTTCTCTACAGCCTCTTTCGGGCTCTTGACATAGTGAACATCTGGCAGATTCTCCCAGGTATGAAGCCCAACCACGGGCTTCCACATCTTCAGGGACAGGGCGATCTCAGACAATGTTCCATGGGAACCTGAAATGGCAATCAGCACCTGGCACGACCTCACCAGGATTACATTCCTTGCGTGCCCCATTCCAGTTACTACAGGGACCTTGATGTATGGATTAGCATCTGCAGCCTTGGAGCCGGGCAGAATTCCAACAGTAAGCCCCCCAGCCTCATAAGCGCCCCTGGCCGCTGCCTCCATCACACCGCCAAGACCCCCACAATAGAGAATCGCACCTTTTTCAGCAATTGCCTTACCGACTTCTTCCGCCATATCTAGAAGCGGCGGCTCCCCCAGACCTGCTCCAATAATTCCAACCCTCTTCAAAACATGAACCTCACTGCCAGAAATCCTCCAATCAATAATAAAACAAAGGCTATGGTCACATAATTAAAATATTTTTCGAGAAAATCCCTGATTGCCGGCCCAAACACGTACACCAAGCCTGCCACCATGAAAAATCTGGCAGAGCGGGAAAGGGCCGATGCCAGGACGAAAACACCAAAATCTATCTTAAAGGCCCCTGCCGTAATGGTAAAAAGCTTATATGGCAAGGGCGTAAAACCAGCAGTTGCCACTGCCCACGCCTGATATTTTCTGTAAAGCCCTTGTGCCATGGCATATTGCTGATCCAGATGATAAAAGGCCAATATCTTGTTGCCTATAATGGACATAAAGTGCCACCCAATTACGTAGCCGGCGATTCCGCCCATGATAGATCCTGCAGAACATATCACGGCCCAGTGAAAGGCCCTGCGGGGGCTTGAAATGGCCAAGGCTATGAGCAAGGGATCAGGAGGAATGGGGAAAAAGGATGCCTCAGCAAAAGAAAGGCCGAACAATGCAGGTGCTGCCTTGGGATGGTCAGCCCAAGAAAGCATCCAGTCATACAGACGGCGCATTTGGGCCTGAGCATTTAACAGGCCGACCTTTATTCCTTCCATCCGTGATCTCCGATCAGCTTAACAAAACGCACGCCCTCTTTATATTCTTCTGTAACCTTGCCGTCCTTCTTTATCACCTTCACAAGGGATTG
>JALVPX010000119.1 GCA_027031565.1 Deltaproteobacteria bacterium
TTTCGCTCCTCAGGCCTTGCTCTTGAACAAGATAGTTGTTTTTCAGAGGTCTCTTCAGGAGCCACACACTAGACCTGATCCGCACCTGCGTATAAACAAAACGACCTCTCTTTTAAAAAGACTTTCTAAAAGGCGCTTCCGCCGATTTTTAATGCATGAGAATCATAGACTCTACGAAATACAAAGCTTTTGGGATGCACAGGCGGGGGAGCGGTGGCTGGGAGTGGCTCCTGAACCATTTTTAACGTGAAGAAGATGAAGAACCTTCAAAGACGCACAGCGGACCTTTAAAAATGGTGAAGGAGACACACCAGCCACCCCATTAAAAAAGTTAAAAAACCGACCTCACATAAGCACGCATTAACATGAAATCATTATACTTTTTACGCGGTCTAGTGGTGTCTCCTTCAGGTTTTTCAAAGTTCTCTTCAGGAGCCACTCACTAGACCTGATCCGGCTTTGCCTTCAAAGACCACGGCTTTTCTTTCAAGAAGACTTTTTAAAAGGCGATGCCGTAAATTTTTAAGGCATGATAATCGAGATATAAATAGGCGTGTATCTCGGTTTAAATCCTGAGGCCTTGGCACCAAAGCATTTTGGAAGCTAAATATCACTCTTCACCCATCAGGGGATTAGCCTCAGGAAATTTCAAAAAATACAAAACCAGAAGCAGGCCCCCAATAGTAATACAAGAATCAGCAATATTAAAGGCAGGCCAGTGATATCTCCCTACATAAAAATCCAGAAAATCAATAACGTGCCTGAAGCGCAACCTGTCTATCAAATTGCCGAAGGCACCGCCAAACACCAGTGCAGCACCCCAGATCAACAATGGATGCCGCCTGTGCGCCCGCTGCACAAGGTAAATCAGCCCGCCAAGGGCAGCAAAACTGACTACCTGGAAAAAAACATGGCCCCATTTGCCGCTTTCAGCCAATATACCAAAGGCTGCACCACTGTTTGTGATGTATGTCAAATTGAACAGGCCCGGAATTAGTGGAATAGTTTCGTGGAGCCGGAGGTTCCCAGCAATCCAAGCCTTTACCCCCTGGTCCAGGGCCAATGATATTGCGGCTACAACAATGAAAAGCTTCATGGCCTGTCAACCTTGCCGCCCGGTTCTTTTTCATCCGTGACCTGACCGAGCTCCTTGGCTAACGGGCTGTCCGGCGGAAGAAGCGCAAGGGCCTTCTTTTTATGGTATGAGGCGGCCCTCTTGTTTCCGGTCAAGTGGTAATATTGATAATAGTAGTAATGTGCCTTGCCATTCATGCCCAGGGCAGCGTAAGCCCTGCCCATGTGCAATGATATAGCAGCCTTGTCTGGCCATTTTGACTCTATTTTCTTTAAAAGACGGAGCCCTTTTCCATATTTCTTGAGTTCCAGGCTGGCCTGGGCCAATGTGTAGATCCCGTTGATGTCATCTGGATTTTCCTTCAAATATGATTGAAGCACCTTTTCTGCCTGTTCATGTTCACCTGCCTCGAAGTAGGCTCGGCCAAGGGCCCTCCTGAAGAGACTGGTTTCAGGATGCCTTTTTGTAAGATCCAGGAAAATCTTCTCCGCCCTCAAGTAGTCCCTTGCCCTCAAATACGCAGCTCCAAGACCGTAGCGAAGGTAGGGGTCATCCGGCGTGACCGCTAGCTCTCTTTGGAAACGCCTTATTAGAATGTTAGGGTCGTGACTCAGCACTCGCACCTTTATCTGCACGCTTCTCAACTCGAGGGGATCGAGCTTGATCCTGAGCCTGCACGGCCTGCGTTCCCAAAGGTCTAACAGATAGACTGACCTTTCGCTGGCCCCGGGATGGGTAGACAAATAGCTGGGTATGGAATCTGCTCCCAGCCACCTGAATTTCTGCATCTTCTTGAGCACGGTTGCCAGGCCCCTTGGATCATAGCCAGCCTTGCACAGCCACTGAAAGGCGCGCCGGTCTGCCTCTTCCTCATCCTCCCTGCTGTACTTCAAGGCAATGGAAAGATTCAAGGCCCCAGCGGAAGCTATGACAGCAGATGACATCTTGCCTCCGCCGAGGAAGAGACCTGCTATGGCCATGGCAGTGGTTGCTATGTTGACCTTCTGCATGCGCTCCATGCGCCTTGCTATGTGGCGCCCCTGGACATGGGCTATCTCATGGGCAAGCACGCATGCAAGCTCATTCTCACTGTCCAGCTCTTCTATGAGCCCGCTGTGGACAAAGACAAAACCCCCGGGCATGGCGAAGGCGTTCAAGGCCTCATCTTTTATAACGAAAAACTGATATTCAAAATACTTGACACCGACGTGCTTCAAGATGCTGTTTCCAATATCTGCAACAAAGCCCACCACGTCTGGATCATGAATCAACTCAGCCTGCTCATTCACCATCTGGAGCACTTCCCTGCCCAGTTCCCGCTCCTTTTCAATAGAGATCAATGCGTGGGCCTTGCCAGGCATGTTCAAAAGAATCACCAGGAAAATCAAAGCAAGTGAAACGTGATATCTGTTCATTACTATCTGTTCTTGTCCTTTTTCCTTTTTGCTCCCCGTCTGGCGCCCTTATTTTTGGACCTGCGCCTGCCTCTCCCCGCCCCCTTATCTACAAGACCGAAAAAATCGTCTGGAGTCATGAAAAAAGCACCGGCTGTTTGCTGCTCGATCCCTTTCGAAGGTTCCCTTTCAAGTGGCGCCCTCCTTTTAACATTTTTTGCGGCTGTCCTGCCGGCCTCTTCAGCGCTTGTCGGTTCCTTCTCATGGCCGCCTGTTTTTTCCCTGGGAAGCGGAGGCATTTGAAGCCAGCCAGGCCGGACATACCTGGTCAACACCAGCAACTTTCCTGCCTTGTAAAATTTTGCACCCTGCTGCAAGGCCCTTTCCACTTTCAATGTACCTATTACTGGATTTTGGGCATTCATCTTGCCGATCCTGACAGCCATTTCCCTGGTCCTTGACAGGATTATCCAATCCCTGCCACGACTGTTCATGCCACTTTCCAACACGTGCCTGTGGCTCCTAGGCCTGACCGCAATGAACAGATCGTCCTCGGGCACGATTTCGGTATGATCATGCAGATCAGGTGACTGCTCGGCTGGCAGGGCCCTGGCCATTGTATCTTTCCACTCGAAGCCCTCTGGACGGTAAAGATGAAAGAACTGCCTTAGAGTGACCGGAGTCAGGTGCCTGAAGCCTTCCTCAAACATCAGTGCCTTGTGTATTTTCTTGTAAGTAAGCCACCCCGACGGCTCCAGCACCATACCGAACATGTCCGGCCGCCTGGCCAGCAAGGTAAAGAGTATCTTTTTAAGCCTGTTCTGATCCTTTTTGTTCAAGAAAAATTGGCTAATTAAATCAAATTGGTAATCTTTTAATCAATCCTTGTTCATACAATACTTGATAAAAGGCGGGGTTGTCATCCTTTAGATCGGACAGGCCAGAACTTATAAAAGATATCAGGCCGTGAACAGATATGTGAAGCTGCTCCTCAAGGAAGGAGAGGGACTCTTTCTGTTTTTTGCCAGTACGTACCCGGGACTCGGCCGCTTTCAAAAACTGGTTCAACCCATAAGCAAGACAGGAGGCGATCGCCTCCTGGTCTGCCTGGCGCAAGTCAAAACTGCCCTGGCTGCTCAGCAACTTTATCACTGGTTCAGGCAAATTCCATCTCTTGGCTATTTGGAGTGCAAGGCCGCCAGGGGTATAAAACAGCAAGCGCCTGGCCATCTTCCGCCTTTCCTTCTCGTCTTTCATGCTCTCTAGCAATATTGCCACCCGTGGGAAGGCAAAGGCTGTAAGACATTCTCCCAGACTTGAAATCATGGCAAGAAGAGATGCTTCTTCCTTTTCTGCATCCACTGCATCAGATATCCTTGCCGCAATCCTTCCGCAAAAGGTGGCCCTTGCCACGCAAAAGAGTTGGCGTCTACAATAGGGATCCATCCCGGCAAGCTGTTCCTTTGAAAGCTGCGGCACATCGCTTAGTGCTGCCGACATGTTGTCAAGGCCCAACATCATTATGATCTTGGACATGGAAAGGGGGGATGCATGCACACCAGAGGCAAAAAAGGCTGAATTGGCCCACTTGAGAAAGAAAAGTGCCAGGCCAAAATCTTTCAAGATGAGCCCTGCCAGCTCGTTTATGTCAAGGTTTGGCGCCCCCATGCGTGCCCAAAGCAGGGAAAGATGGTGCGGCGATGCTGGAATGGCGGCCTGGCCTGCCTTCAGCAAGATTTTTGCTTCTTTGTCCATGGCATCAAGCATCTTCTTTTCCCATGCAAATGTTATAGGATCACTGTTCCTTTTATCGTCCTTGTAGCTCGTTTTTCTCAAATAGGGAAAAGTGCATTGCCTGGCCATTGGTAATATAAGGAAAATATTTTATTATATCTTCATATGGAAAACTCGTTCTATTTTTTTTCGCCAGTTGACGAAAAGGAGATACAGAGGGAGAAGCAAAAGGCCAGAAAACTGCGCAAGAGCCGCTGGTGGCAGAGAAAATGCAGTGAAGGAATATGTTATTACTGCGGGAAACAGGCAGATCCAGCCTCATTGACCATGGATCACGTGGTCCCACTTGCCAGAGGCGGCAGATCAACAAAGGACAACCTGGTGCCTGCGTGCAAGGAGTGTAACAGCAAGAAAAAGTATCTTCTTCCAATGGAATGGGAAGATTACGTCAACCCAAAAACTTAGGAGGCTTATATGTGCGGTATTGTGGGTTATGTTGGGCCAAGGAGGGTCCTCCCAGTCCTTATGAAGGGCCTTAAGAGCCTGGAATACAGGGGATATGACTCTGCTGGTGTGGCGTGGCTAGAGGGCGGCGGCAGTCTCAAGGTAGTAAGGGCAAGGGGAAAGCTTGATGCACTTGACCAGATGCTTGACGATTTTTATGGCTCCAAGGCCAATATCGGGCTGGGGCATACCCGCTGGGCAACCCATGGTGAGCCTTCAGAAATAAATGCTCACCCCCATACCGACTGCACTGGTTCCCTTGTAGTAGTCCACAACGGCATAATCGAAAACTATTACACCCTGCGGGAAGAGTTGACCGAACAGGGGCATCAATTCAAGTCCCAGACAGATACCGAGGTTCTGGCACACCTGATTGAAAAATATCTGGAAGACTCCCTGGAACATGCGGTGAGCAGGGCGCTGCAAGACGTTGAAGGCGCCTTTGCCCTCGCCGTGCTGTGGGAACAGGCACCTGATACCATAGTTGCCGCAAGGAAGCAGAGCCCGCTGGTCCTGGGCATTTCTGACGATGCCGCCTACTTGGCGTCGGATATCCCGGCTCTTCTGCCATACACGAAGCAGGTGATCTTCATGGAAGATGGCGAGCTTGCCGTCATCAAGGCTGGGGAGATCAAAATAAAGGATTTGTCAACTGGCGATTTGATCGAAAGGGCCCCTCAGACCATATCGTGGGATGCCAAGATGGCAGAAAAGGGCGGCTACAAACACTTCATGCTCAAAGAAATTTATGAGCAGCCCGTCGGGGTGCTTAACACTTACAGGGGGCGGGTTATTCCCGAAACCGGTGAAATAGACCTCTCTGAGATAGACCTGGATGAATCTGTCATAAAAAAGCTCACCCGCATAGTGCTCCTGGCGTGCGGAACTTCATGGCACGCAGGCCTGGTTGCCAAATATTGGATAGAAAAGTGGGCTGAAGTCCCGGTAGAGGTGGACCTTGCATCGGAATTCCGTTACCGCCACCTCTTGATAGACGAGACAGTCCTTACGGTTCCCATTTCCCAGTCAGGCGAAACCGCAGATACCCTGGCTGGCCTCAGGATGGCCAGAAAACTTGGCTCACCTGTAATCAGCATATGCAATGTGGTTGGATCGACCATCACCAGGGAGTCTGACGGAACCATTTACACCCATGCCGGGCCTGAAATCGGGGTTGCATCCACAAAGGCCTTCACAAGCCAGCTTACGGCCCTCTACCTGCTTGCCCTCTACATGGGAGACATAAGAGGCACCATCGACAAGGATACCATGAAAGCAAAGATCAAGGCCCTTATGACTGTTCCCCAGCTCTATGAAGATGGCCTCAAGGCGTGGCACGACACTGCAAAAGAACTGTCAGAGATCTTTTATCACTATTCTGACTTCTTGTATCTTGGCAGAGATCTGCAATTCCCTGTGGCCCTTGAAGGGGCACTCAAACTTAAGGAGATCTCCTACATACACGCGGAAGGCTATGCAGCAGGCGAAATGAAGCATGGCCCCATTGCCTTGATAGACAAAAATATGCCAGTAGTGGCCATGGCCCCAAGGGATCACGTGTATGAAAAAATGGTTTCAAATATTGAAGAGGTGCGCTCAAGGCGCGGAATAGTCATCGCCCTTGGAGAAGAAGAGGATGAAGGCCTGAAAAACATTGCCCAGCACACGATCTATTTGCCAAAGCCCATGGATCCCGATATCAATCCATTTTTGTACACGGTGCCTTTGCAGCTAATTGCCTATGAAATAGCCTATGCAAGGGGCTGCGATGTTGATCAGCCCAGGAACCTTGCAAAAAGCGTAACAGTAGAGTAGTTGAACACTTTCATCCAAAATTAAAACAATAGGGAAAACAACACATGGAAAAGATACTCGTGACCGGTGCCGCCGGTTTCATAGGTTTTCATCTCTCCAAAAGGCTTCTTGAAGAGGGCCACAATGTCACTGGATTGGACATAGTAAATGACTATTACGATCCAGCCTTGAAATATGACAGACTCGCAATACTTGAAAAATACCCAGATTTCACCTTTGTGAAAAAGGACATGGCTGACCGGTCAGCCATGGAAGGGTTGTTTTCCGAAGGGGGCTTTGACGTGGTTGTCAGCCTGGCCGCCCAGGCTGGTGTACGCCATTCCCTGAAAGATCCTCATTCTTACGCAGACTCGAACCTGGTTGGATTTTTGAACATCCTTGAGGGATGCAGGCACAACAATGTGAAACACTTGGTTTTTGCATCCTCAAGCTCTGTTTACGGGGCAAACACAAAAATGCCCTTTTCCGTGCATGACAACGTAGATCATCCTGTTTCCATATATGCGGCCAGCAAAAAGGCAAATGAACTTATGGCCCACAGCTACAGCCACTTGTATAACCTGCCATGTACAGGGCTGCGGTTTTTTACTGTCTATGGACCTTGGGGAAGGCCGGACATGGCACTTTTTCTCTTCACCAAGGCAATCCTGGAAGACCGGCCCATAAATGTCTTCAATCATGGCAAGATGCAAAGGGATTTCACATACATTGACGATATAGTGGAAGGTGTTATCAGGGTCATGAAAAGGCCAGCCAGGCCCAACCCTGGTTGGAGCGGCGACGCCCCCGACCCAGGTTCAAGCTATGCCCCTTACAAGATATACAACATAGGAAACAACAAGCCTGTGCAGCTCATGAAATTTATTGAGGTAATAGAGGATGCCTTGGGCAAAAGGGCAGAAAAGAACCTTCTGCCCTTGCAGCCAGGGGATGTTCCAGCCACCTATGCAAATATCGATGACCTGATTCAAGACGTAGGTTTCAAGCCGGATACGCCACTAGAAGTGGGGATACCAAAATTCATAGAATGGTATAAGGAATATTACAAAATCAAATAGGGGTTGAACAAATATGCATATCACAGTGATAGGAACCGGATACGTTGGCCTTGTAGCCGGAGCTGGTCTTGCGGACTTCGGCATGCACGTCATCTGCATAGACAAGGATGAAAGCAAGATAGAGGCCCTTGAACAGGGAGAAATCCCCTTTTACGAACCGGGTCTTAAAGAACTGGTGGAGCGAAACGTCAAAAATGGCAGGCTCACCTTTGGAACAGAACTTGCCCCTGCAGTAAAACAGTCCCTGGTAATATTTATAGCAGTTGGAACGCCGTCTGATGGTCAGGGAGGCGTTGACCTGACCTTTGTGAAGGCGGTTGCCGAGGAACTGGCCGAGACTGTGGACGAATACAAGGTTGTCGTAACCAAAAGCACAGTACCTGTAGGCACCAACAGGTGGATACAAGAAATAATCAACAAGAACACTCCTGCTGAAATCAATGTGGATGTGGTGTCCAACCCGGAATTTCTCAGGGAAGGGGCAGCAGTGGAGGACTTCATGCGGCCGAACCGCGTTGTGCTAGGCTCTGAGAGCCAGCAGGCCCTGGCCATCGTGAAGGACATTTACAGGCCCCTCTACCTTATTGAAACCCCTTTTGTCGTAACAGGGCTCGAAACCGCTGAAATGATAAAATATGCCTCAAATGCCTTTTTGGCTACCAAAATCTCTTTCATCAATGAAATAGCCAACTTATGCGAGGCAGTGGGTGCAGACGTGCACCAGGTTGCAAAGGCCATGGGGCTGGACAGGCGCATTGGGCCAAAATTTCTGCATCCTGGCCCAGGCTTTGGAGGTTCTTGTTTTCCAAAGGATACCGAGGCCTTAGCAAGGCTGGGCCGGGATTACGATTCTCCTATGCAAATCGTTGAGACAGTCATTTCCGTTAACGAGGCGCAAAAAATGCGCATGGTGGACAAGATCGAATCGCTGGCTGGGGACCTGAAATCAAAGAGGATAGCAATATTGGGATTATCCTTTAAACCCAACACCAGTGACGTGAGAGAATCGCCTGCCATAACCATAGTGGGAGAACTGCTTGCACGCGGAGCACACGTAGCAGCTTATGATCCTGCCGCGGAAGATGAGTTTAAACGTATATTTTCCACCGAACAAATTGACTATAGACCAAATGCCTATGAGGCTGCAGAGGGATCAGACGCCGTTGTAGTTGTGACTGAGTGGAATGAATTCAGGAACCTTGACCTGGGACGAATCAAGCAGAGCGTCAAGCAGCCGGTATTAATCGATCTTCGCAATATATATGATCCCCGGAGGATGAAAGAGCTTGGCTTTGATTACACGAGTGTCGGCCGCCCTCTATCTGCTTTGAAACAGTGCTGACAAGGTCACCCAGCCCTTCTTTGGTAACGGCCGAGATAATAACACCGTTTTTGGGAGCAGCAGGCCTCTGCCCCTTTTGCACCAGGTCGGCCTTGTTCATAACCACGACCCTTGGAACCTGGGAAAGGCCCATTTCCTCAAGGATGGTTTCAACTGTGGCCATCTCCTCTTGCTTGTAAGGACTTGTCATATCAACTACGTGAAGAAACAGGGCTGCATCTTCCAGTTCTTCCAGGGTGGATCTGAAGGCTACCCTGAGCCCCTTGGGCATGTGCCTTATGAAGCCCACTGTGTCTGAAAGCAAGGCCTTGGTGCCGTTCTCAAGCCTTATACCCCTGGTAGTTGGATCAAGGGTTGCAAAAAGACGGTCTTCGGACAAGACATCACTGCCGGTCATTGCATTTAACAAAGTAGATTTGCCTGCGTTGGTATAACCTATGATCGATATTACTGGGCAAGCCTTTTTGCGCCTTTTTTTGCGCCGCTCGAGCCTCGCCTTTGCCACGGCCTTCAACTCCCTTTCAAGAGAGGTGATGCGCTGTTTTATGCGCCGCCTGTCCACCTCCAGCTTGGTTTCGCCCGGCCCCCTGCCGCCGATTCCGCCCGTAAGCCTCGACATGGCTATTCCGCGGCCAACAAGCCTTGGAAGCAGGTAACGCAGCTGGGCAAGCTCGACCTGTATCTTGCCTTCCCTGCTCCGTGCCCTGCGGGCAAAGATGTCCAGGATCAGCTGGGTGCGGTCAATGACCTTCAAGTCCATCAATTTTGCAATATTGTTCACCTGCACCGGGGAAAGCTCTTGATCAAAGATCACCAGGGTTGCTCCAAGATAAAGCGCCCTGATCAAGATTTCCTTCAATTTTCCCTTGGTCAGCAGGTGGGCAGGGTTGTAACGGTTTATACGCTGGTAAACGGTCTCAAGCACCTCAACATTTGCCGATAGGGCAAGTTCCTTTAATTCTGCCAAGGATTGTTCGGCATCTGCGCGGCGCCCTCTGCCTGCGTGGACAAGAATCGCTTTCTCCTCGCCGCCCTTTAATTTGAAAACGCGCTGCTGCTTCTGGATGGCCAGCTCTGTCTCGGTGATAAAGGTATCCCAGCCGCCTGGAACTGCTGATGGATGACGGTATGTTTCAATGGAATATGGTTCACCCTGTTCTGTCCAGGGGAGCAAATGGCCCCAATATACTCTGCCTGGAAGCCCGTCAACCACGTCCACTGCCACCATGGAATCCAGACGGAGCAGGGCCATGTCTGTGATATCTTCGTGATCAAGGCCCTTTCCATTTCCTAAATGGGTATGAATGATTCTCAGGCCTTTAAGCCTGTCATGGGATCTGCGGTAATAGGAAAGATCCGGGATGTAGATGGAATGGCGGTCTCCCAAGATGACGTGGGTCACATTGCCTTTGCGGTCAGCTATAACTGCTACCTGCCTGCCAAGGGCACTCGATATTGTGCACATGGCACGGCATAATTCAGGTGTGAGAAGCTTTTGTGGTGGTATCCTTCTTCTGTAAAGCCTTTCTAAAGCGCGCCTCTCGTTGGAAGCCAAGCCTTTTGTGTCTCCATATATCTTCTGTGCCATATGTTGACGCTAAATTAAGTACTAATAAGCACTATTGCAACCATCTAAGCGAAGGATCTTCCGATTATTATTCCACCCCAATACATGCATCTTAAAGTCCGCTTCCCCAAATTGCCCTTTCGCCTCTTCCATAGCGTAGTTGCCTTTCATTCAAAAAATCTTTGGAATATCATCGGCATGTATATGTATTGTGTGCCTCGGCGATTGACTTTAATGCCTTTTAATAATTGGGTTTTTTGATGTTCTTATCCTAAGCTTGGTTGTGTCTCATTAGACATGAACGAGCCCTGAACACAAAGCTATCGGCCTTGCTTTAAAACAGACCTTTTAAAGAAAAATGCTGTTGATCAAAAAATCAGGCGTGGGGAGCGGCCGCTAGTATCGGCCCCTTAACTATTGATATGGGATTTATTACAAGGTCTAGTGGTGTCTCCCTCAGAGTTTTCAGAGTTCTTTTCGTGCGGCTGCACTACATCTTAATCCCATTCACGCCGAAAACTCTTCAGGAGCCACTCACTAGACCTGATCCGCACCTGCGTATAAACAAAACGGCTTTTCTTTCAAAAAGACTTTTTAAAAACCTGTATCGTCGGTTTTAAGGCATGAGAATCAAAGACTCCTCGGGATAAAAAGCTTTGGGATTGAGCAGGCGTGGGGCGGCGGCTGGTGTGGCTCCTGAACCATTTTTAACGTGAAGAGGTCGAAGAGCCTTTGCAGGCGCATGGCGGACCTTTAAAAATGGTGAAGGAGACACACCAGCTACCTATTTGCTGTTTGACCTGTTGGGGGAAATACGTATGTTGAGTAAATTTAAAAGCCAGCGGCGCAATAAAATCGTCCGGAAACTTTTTGGCACTGCACAAAAACCTATTTATACTTTTTGTGGCACATTGCTTTCAATTTGTCTGCCTTATTAAACAGAGAAACGGCCTCCTCAAATTTTCCATCTTCAGCCGCAGACAACGCCTTTTTGGCAAGTTCGATACACATTTCCCACTCTTTCTGCCAGGTAGTGTCCACAAACGCTTCATACTCCTCCTTGGTACGCCACAGGGCCTTCAAATCTGCATCACTTGGAGGGAGCCCCTGTCTGACATTCTTTTTGATGAGCTTCCACACATTGCCCATCTCTTTCTTGATCTTTTTGGCTTTGAAAGGCCGTTTTTCTCTCTTCCCCAAAGGTTTCTGCCCAGCAGGCCGGCTTGAAACCCCGGCTGCCAGTCCTGCCTCTGGTGAAAGGGGGAGTTTGATTTCAAGCTTAATAACAGCCGCGTCTCGCTTGACCTTTTTCTCCATCTTCCAGTAACCGCTCTTACCCAGTTCCACCAGGGAGCCTGCGATTTCCAGCCGACCATCCGCAATGGAGCCGGAAAGCCTTGCTAGGTCTTGCGCAATGATCGTACGGTCAATTTCGCCCTTCTTCTTTTGCTTCATAATTATTACTCCTATCGTTAAAATTATAGCCCTATATTCCCTGCAGTGCTACGGCGAATTTGTTTCCAAATCACACGTGTCAAAAAAATGTCATTAAAATGTTTGACACTATTCAAACCCTTATGTAATTTTCATGACTATGAAAAGGGTTGACACTTAATAATGAACGGGATTGGAGTGAAGGGGGATGCAACATGCGAAATGAATCAGTACTGGTAGTTGATGATGCGCCGGACATACGCTCTGGCATGGCGCACATCCTTCAGCAAGAAGGCTTTTTTGTTGACACTGCCAGTGACGGCCAGGAGGCCATAGACAAGCTGGATCAGCGTTTTTTTGACATCGTGCTCACGGACCTTGCCATGCCCCGGAAAGATGGCATGGAGGTGTTGAAATTTGTCACAGAGAATTCCCCTGAATCAATATGCATTATCATTACTGGATTTGGCACAATAAAAGGCGCGGTAGAGGCCATGCGGCAGGGAGCCTTTGACTATCTTACCAAGCCTGTCAAGACAGAAGAAGTGCTCATAATCATTGAAAAGGCCCTGGAGGTAAGGCAGCTTCGTCGAGAGAACAAGACATTGAAGCAGGAACTCCAAAGCCGCTACGGCTTTGAGCGCATCGTGGGCTCAAGCGAATCAATGCAGAGGGTCTTCAGGCTGATCGAACGTGTTGCAAACACAGACAGCACAGTACTGATCACAGGTGAAAGCGGAACCGGAAAAGAACTCATTGCCCATGCCATACACTACTCGAGTGACAGAAGGGACGGGCCTTTTGTGCCTGTAAATTGCGCAGCAATCCCGGAAGAGCTGTTGGAAAGCGAACTTTTTGGCCATGAAAAAGGCGCATTTACCCATGCAATCAGGACCAGGATAGGCAGGTTTGAACTGGCCAACAAGGGCACCATATTCCTCGATGAGATCGGGGAAATGAGCCCCTCCCTGCAAGTCAAGCTCTTGAGGGTGCTGCAGGAACGCAAGTTTGAACGCGTGGGGGGCGTAAAGACCATTCAAGTAGACATACGCATCCTTGCTGCAACTAACATAGATTTGGAACAGGCCGTGAAGGAAGGCCGTTTCAGGGAGGACCTCTTTTACAGGCTTAACGTTATCCCAATTAATGTTCCCCCTCTGCGCGAAAGACGTTCAGACATTCCACTACTGATCGCACATTTCATGAAGAAATTTACCAGGAATCAGAAATCGGCTGTCAGGGGCATCGAGAACGATGCCATGGAATGTCTGCTTAATTACGAATGGCCTGGAAATGTAAGGGAATTGGAAAATATAATAGAAAGAATGGTGATCCTGGCCAACGGCCCCAAAATCACCGTCAAGGATCTGCCCGAACGCATTCTTGAATCCGCATCGAACCTTGGGATTCACAGGGTTCAATCCCACATCCCTTCGTTGCCGGAAGATGGTTTTTCCCTCAGTTCCGCGGTACAAGAATTTGAAAAGGCACTTATAATACAGGCCTTGGACAGAACAGGATGGGTCAAGAACAGGGCTGCCAAATTGTTGAAGATGAATAGGACCACACTCATAGAAAAAATGAAGAAACAGAAACTCATGGTGCCCAAGGCCAAGGCAGCAGGGGCTAAAAAGGCTGAAAAACGCCCCAAAAAGGAATCTGTTGCGGTTTCTTGACTGCAAAACTCTTCCGGGAATATTTGAGTATGAAACGATACATTATTTTCTTATCTAAGTTGATGATATTGGCCTGCCTTTGTAGCATGTATGCGCTGCCTGCAAATGTGTGGGCCTCCAGGTACAGGGTGGCTGTAATGCCTGTACGGACAAGCGGTCCCGAAGAATTGAAATATATTGGCCCATGTCTCACTGAGTTTCTTGCCAGCAAACTCTCGTCTGAAAAGGACATCGAGGTGATTGAGCCAGAAGTAGTTGAGGATATCGCTGGAAACCAGAAGGGAAACGACCGGACCGCCCTGGCAAAACTCATGGCAGCCAAAGGAGCAGACTACTTTGTTGCAGGCTGGATAGATGCCGAGGAAGGCTTTGGCAAGGTGGACCTTGCCCTGATTGAGACGGGTACAGGGAAAATTTTGCTTGAATATGGGCCTAAACGTGCACCAGTCACAGACCTCAACAAGTTGGTGAAGGCCTTTGCCTCCCGGGCTGCCTATGTTATTGCACATAAAAAGAGAATCAGAAAAAGGGCGCCGTCACCTGCGGGTTCACCAGTCCAAAATATGGAAAAGGCAGGTTCAGACATACGTAATCATCCGGACCTGTGGTTTAAGCACTCCGTACATGATACGTCCGTTAAGCAGCCGGAAAACTCCTTGCCGCCGTTAACGCATTATCTTCCGTTTCCGCCTCCTCGTGAAAAGGAAATTTCTCCTCAAATCAGAAGAAGCGGGCCTGCCACTTCCTCAGCGGTTTTGTTGACCGAGCAGGGCACTAAGGGGGAGACTGCAGTGGAAAAGGCAAAAAAGAGGGGATGGTTCCAAAGAATCTTAACTCCGTGGAAGGGGTCAAAAAAGGAGACACCTGTCAAAACATCTCCTGCCAAAGAGGGCCCCAGCAAGGCTGCTCAACACACATTCCCCAGGCCCGAACCCGGCAAAGACGATTCTGTTAACCAGAAATGGGAATGGTATTGATCCTAACGCCTGCCCTGTGACGGACGCTCAGCCAAGGTAACCCTGACATACTTGATCTTGTCATTGCGGTAAATGCTCAACTTTACCGTGTCTCCAG
>JALVPX010000120.1 GCA_027031565.1 Deltaproteobacteria bacterium
CTTGGAGAAGAAAAAGCTGCCAAGGTAGTCGAAGATGCAGTGAAAAAGGTGGTTAGCAAACACCTGAAA
This sequence comes from Deltaproteobacteria bacterium, assembly GCA_027031565.1. GTDB lineage: Bacteria > Desulfobacterota > Dissulfuribacteria > Dissulfuribacterales > JALVPX01 > JALVPX01. The sequence continues at coordinate 70 of JALVPX010000120.1, forward strand.
AGCCTTTCAGCAGGCAAAATGGGTTATTCAACCAGCGAGGTTGGAGACCTGGTAGCCATGTATGTGAAGGAGTCCTAGCCATGGGTCGGAGGTTCAATGTTGCAGTAGCAGGTGCCACTGGCGCAGTGGGTCAGACCATGCTCAAGGTCCTGGAAGAACGGGATTTCCCTGTGGCAGAGCTGAGGCCCTTGGCATCAGCTCGCTCCGAGGGCAAGACCCTCTATTTTAAGGGCCAACCCATTACTGTAAGAAAGCTGGACCACGATTCGTTTGACGGCATAGATATTGCGCTTTTTTCCGCAGGCGGAGGAAGGAGCCTTGATTTCGCACCGTCTGCTGCACAGGCAGGGGCGGTTGTCATAGACAATTCGAGTGCCTGGCGTATGGATCCCGAGGTGCCGCTGGTGGTTCCTGAAGTAAATCCCCATGCAGTGGCTGGATACAAGAAAAAGGGCATTATAGCCAATCCAAATTGCTCAACCATACAGATGGTGGTGGCTCTTAAACCCCTGCACGACTATGCAGGCATAAAACGCATAGTGGTCTCTACATATCAGGCCGTGTCTGGAACCGGCCAAAAGGCGATCGATGAACTGGAGCACCAGGTTCGCCAGTGGGCCGAAACCGCGCCTGTGCAGGGTAAGCCAAAGGGATATTGCGGCCCATATGACTACCAGGCCTATCCGCATCAGATAGCCTTCAACTGCCTCCCCCACATAGACGTCTTCCTGGATAACGGTTACACCAAGGAAGAGATGAAAATGGTAAATGAGACCAGGAAGATAATGGAAGCCCCGGAAATCATGGTGACGGCCACCACTGTGAGGGTTCCCGTGTTTTACAGTCACTCCGAGGCCGTGAACATCTCCTTTGAAAGGCCTATAAGTGCCCGAAAGGCCCGGGAACTTTTGGAAAATGCGCCTGGAATAAAGGTGGTGGATGAACCTGCTGCCAGCGTATATCCCATGGCCCTTGATGCCGAGGGTCAGGATTTGACCCTGGTGGGCCGGATTAGGGAGGATATCTCAGCACCTAACGGCCTTGATCTGTGGATCGTGGCAGATAACATCAGAAAGGGTGCTGCCACCAATGCCGTGCAGATAGCAGAACTCCTGATCAGGGAATATCTCTAGGAAGCCTTTCCAATAGGGCTTTTGTTCAAGGCCCGGGCGTGCGCAGCAAACGACCTGGGCCTGGTCATTTGCTGCGCAGACCATGTATGCAGCGCTGCCTAGACGCGGCAAAGCAAGAGGGATGAATTTTCCGGCAGCCCTCGCTTACGTGGCGTTTAAAAACAGCGCCAGATCCCTGCCATCAACATCTCCGTCTCCATCCATGTCATAATTGCACGTTCCAGGAGCCGCACACGCGGTGAGGCCGAATTCTTGAGCAAATTGGCCAACCTGGCTGCCGCTGCCCATTATGATCTGGGCCAGCTGATCAAGGGCATTTGCGTATAAATTGCCGTCTGTTTCAAAGCCGAGCAGGTTGTTGTCATACCAGTCACCCCCATAGTTGGGATTGGCCGTGGGTGTTTCCCAGTATCCCCTTGGTGCAGGTCCGCGGATGATCTGGTCAATTTGTGCCGCATCCCCAACCTGCTTTGCCATCCTGATGTATAGCACGTCCTGAATACTGCGGCGCCACTTCTTTAGGCGGACGGAAGCAAATACACCGTCAATGCCGTAGTTGTGCTGCGGGAACTTATAGTCCTTGCCTGGGTAGAGCAACAGCCCGCTGGTATTTCTGTACTCATACCCCGCCTCGCCCCTGACGTTGTTCCAACTCCCGCTTGCCATGCCGTGGGTGTGCATATTCTCCCAGAAATTGAGGATGATCTGGTCACCCCATCCAAAGGCATCGTTGGCCCACAGGTTCGCCGCAAAGTTGAACACCTTGGGGTCCTGGGGCTGCAATTTTTCATTGATCCAGTCCCATGCCCTTACGTATGATCCCTCAATTTCAAAAGTCGCCTGCCCGGGAAGATCTCCATTTGTTGGAAAGCCGCCGTGGTCGGGAAAGGTTCCGTCATGAAGCAATGCATAGCTCTCAGGCCACTTATGGGCCACTTCGCACCCCTGGCCGCTGCATACATACCACATATCAATATATGGATATTCTGCGACAGGTTGATGCGTGATAAAAACGCCGTTTTCATAGGTATTGTAAGAAATGGGGACAGACTTGAAGACCTTCATCTTGTGAGGGGCCTCGGGAGAAGCGGTATTGATCTGGTCGATCTTCATGGCCAGGTCGTTGTCCCACGGAAGCGTGACATCGTTTTCATCGATCAGATAGTAAAAGAACTCCACCTGTGGTGCATTCTGCCTGAACCAGTCATTCCAGTAGGGAACCCAGTCAAGCAGGAAACGCTTTGTCATGGGCAGGAATTCCTCAACGACGTTGGTCATGTCGCCTATGTTGTCCAGCCCGTGGTGGTCTATTTCTGATTCGCGAAAATAGAGAGCTGGATCGAAGTAAGGGTAGAGCGGCATAATATTTGTGCCGGTGTTTTCCCCCGGGCCCTCATAGCCGTTTTCCGCTGTAAACATCGAACCGTCAAGGTAGGGCTTGAACCATGTATCCATGATTTCGTGCCAGCCGTCTCTGGTTGATTGAATGGTTGGGTCAAGGCAGGGGGTTTTATCCGTTTCCGTGTAAACCATCTCGCTCCAACCTACATTGCACTTGGTATACAAATAACCGTCCATGAGCGGGGCCTGCACCCTGTGCCTGTGCATCAATTTTTGCACATTGTTCAAGATCGCCAGCTTTTCATCATCTGTCATGCTGTAGCCGTCTGGTGCCATGCGGGTCACCATGTACCCTAAGCTGAACAAAGCCCAGTCACCTGCCATTTCGTCCGGCAGCGTCATGTTCCGGACCATGAGTTCTACCGGAAGGGTTTCATTGTGCTGTCCATTCACCCTCACCTCTACTGTGCCTGTGTACCTGCCTGCTGGTGCGTTGTGCGGAATATAGATGTCTGCCCATACTTCCCGGTGTGTTTGCCTTGTAACGGTAAATGAATGGTTGTTGTTTGGATTGACAATTTCCATTGGTATGGCTATGTCAGGTACGTGTTTGTGCCAGTTGGGACGGGTTTGGGTGGCAAAGTCATACCTGAACTGGACCAGGCCCTGATTGGCATATTTATGGTTGGTCTGGCCGGGATCCAGGTATTGCCCCTCGGTGACCATGCCTGCACCTTCCCATTGCACGGACTCAATCAGAAATAACTCGATCTGCCTGCCGACGTAATCGAAAATTCCGTTGCTGCTCACCTGCCTGGACTTGATTTCAAAGCCGTTGGGGCCAGTAAGCTTATCGAAGACCACGGTTACATTATCTATGTCAGCATTGTCATTTCCCTCAAGCACGAGATCGAATTCCACGACCTCATTCTTGGCCCCCTTGAGGTGAATGGTGGTGCCGTCCCAGATGTAGCTTATGACGTCTCCGGCCCCGATGTAACGCTGGCCGTTTACAGGGGGGATTTCATCTGGATGGCTGGCCGGCCTGTCTTCCTCAAAGATGGGCATTTGGCCGTCATTTACCCATATGGCGTCAAAGGGCGGGGCGGCCTGAACAATACCCGAAGCCATGGTAAACAAGAAGAGCAATGAAAATAGTTCTGTCCTCAATAATGGTGCTGAAAAAATTTTCTTTTCCATTCCTGATTCTCCTCCTTTGATCCTGGGCTGTCCGCCTACACGCTGTCGTACTTGCAAAAAAAATTCCAAAGCAAGACCCGGGCTGAAAAGCGGCTTGTTTGACGCCTGGATGGGCTGCCGCCACCTTAATAAATTCCGCGGGTTTTTTTTCCGTGTTTCCGGCAGAGGCTTAAGACCCCTTTAGATGCCCTGAACTGTTCCTTTTAGCAGGCTGGCAAGGCCTTTAAACGAGGGATTTTGTTCCTGTGCCCATCTCCTGTTCCAGATCCTTGATTATTCTTAAAGCAAATCATGCATGTTATGTCAAATAAAAATTACAAGAATCCTAACTTTTAGCTTGGCCCAATACGGATTTGCAAAGGAATAAATAGAAAAGGGCTTTATGAATTTCTCAAGGCTACTTCTAAAAATTGTCTTTTTGCCACGCCGGGGCGTGGCTGCGTTGCGCTCAAAAAATAATCCTCGAAATATCAATAAGATGTCTGTGGTTATTTTTTTCGCGCGCCTTGCCCTTAAATAAAGATTTTGATTTTTGGAGGTAGCCTCAAGGTTTTGTGTCTTTTCTTCTTGCCCACCATTTCCCTTGAACAGTATAATCTTGGTATTATTAATTATTACTTGAAACGCAATTTCAGTTCCTTCCAGGAGGTGATTCCATGAACAGTGATTTTGCAAAAGCGGTTGAAAAGGGGCGTCCGCCAAATATCAAGAAATTGTTCCCCAATTCAAAGGCCTTGATTGTAAGCGGAAAGGTCATCGACCGGGCAATGCTGGCCAAGGGCAAATGCATGACCATTGCCGCCAATGCGAGAAATTACATCATCATCCGGGGGGTGCTGGCAGCGGCTCAGCGTGCCAACGCTGCCATCATCATTGAGATTGCCAAGTCTGAAGGCGGCAAAAATGCCTATTGCGCCGTGAACTATTGGAATCTGGCAAGACAGGTTGATCAGGCCTGCAACGAACTGGGCATTACCATACCAGTTGCTATCCATGCAGACCATTACGGCATCAAAAGCCAAAAGGATGTCGAGGACGCAAAGGTGGAGATACCAACCCTCTTCCAATTCGGAATGACGTCAATTGCCATAGATGCCAGCCACTTGCCGGATGATCAAAATCTCCTGGCAAACATAGAGCTGAATCCATATGTTCCAGATTGGGCAGGTCTTGAGACCGAGGTGGGTGAAATAAAAGGCAAAGAGGGCCTGTCAACCGTGGAAGAGGCGCTTTTCCTTATCCAGGGCCTGAATGCCCACGACATCTTTCCGGACTGGATCGCCTTAAACAACGGCACCACCCATGGCATAGAGGCCAGCGCCCAGGGGATAC